>JBQTHP010000040.1:0-26526 GCA_052389755.1 Gammaproteobacteria bacterium | reverse complement strand
TCGGCCGGCAGCTCGAGTGGCTGCGCACGCGGCTTCTCGACATTGCGGTCGAGCGCAACCGCTTCCTCAGACACATGTCGCACGAGCTCAAGACACCGCTCGCGAACATCCGCGAGGGCACGGATCTGCTCATGGACGGCGCGGTCGGGGAGCTCGACACCGGTCAGCGGGAAGTTACTGCGATCCTGCGCGAAAACGGGATCAAGCTGCAGCGCCTCATCGAGAACCTTCTGTCCTTCAGCGCCTGGCAGACGAGCAGCGTCGGACTCGAGCTGTCGGAGTTTCGCCTGCGTCCCCTCATCAAGCAGGTGCTCGAGAACCAGCAGCTCACGCTCCTGTCACAGCGTGTGCGTCTCGACGTAAAAATCGACGACGTGACGTTCGTGGCCGACCGCGGCAAACTGAGGCTCATTCTCGAGAATCTGTTGTCGAACGCGATCAAGTACTCTCCGAAGGGCGGCGCGATCCACCTGAGCGCGCGCGCCGCGGGCGGGCAGATCGTGCTCGACGTCGCCGACAGCGGACCGGGCATTCCTCGCGAGGATCGGGGGCACATCTTCGAAGCGTTCTATACCGGCAAGGCAGCGCGGGGCGGCAGCATCAAGGGCACGGGCATCGGCCTCTCCGTGGTGCTCGAATTCGTCGCCGCCCACGGGGGAGCGGTGCAGATCGTGGACGGCGAATACCCCGGCGCGCACTTCCGCATCACCATGCCCGTGCGAGCCGGCGCGACGGCGGAACGCGCGCATGCCGCGTAACGCGGTCACCCTGCTTTGTGCGGCCGTCGCTCTCGCCGGCTGTCGTACACTTGTCGGTGGGGCGGGTGATGCCGACACCACGCCGGTAGTGGATCGCTCGGCCACTTCCGCCGCGGCACTCGCCGGTTATCTCGAGATCCTGCAAAGGCTCGTGCAGAGCGGGCCGGCCGAGCAGGCGGAAATCGTCGTCGCGACACAGCGCGAATTCGAGCTCGCGCCGACACCGAGTCACCAGCTTCGCTACGCGCTCGCGCTCGCGGCCCCGGGTCACGCGGGCTCGGACCTGCCCGCCGCGCAGCGCCTGCTGCGAGAGTTGCTCGCCGCGCCCGAGACGCTTACGCCTCCGGAACGCGCCCTGACGCTGCTCGAGCTCCTGAAGGCCGACCAGCAGCTGCTGCTCGCCGCCGAGAATCGCCGGCTGCTGAACGATGCGAACCGCAACGATCGCGACCGCGTTGCTGCGATTAATCGTCAACTCAAGAGCGAAATCGACGAGAATGCGCGGCTCCGCAAGGCGCTGGACGAGGCGCAGGCGAAGCTCGACGCCATCGCGAACATCGAGCGCTCGATCAACGAACGCAACTCGAACACGGAAGGACGGCAGCCTTGAACCAAACGGGCAAGAGGAAAGCGCGCATTCTCGTCGTCGACGACGACCCCGGCCTGCTGCGTCTTCTGACGATCCGCCTGCGCGCTGAAGCCTACGACGTCGAGGCCGTGGAGAGCGGCGCACAGGCGCTCGCCGCGGCGAGCCGTTTTCGCCCCGACCTCGATCACCGACCTGCGCATGGATCACATGGATGGCATCGGCCTTCTGAAGGAGCTGCAGAGCCGCTGGCCGGGCCTCAAGGTCATCCTGCTCACGGCGCACGGCACGATTCCAGACGCCGTGCACGCGACTCAGCTCGGTGCGTTCGGGTTCCTGACCAAGCCGGTCGACAAGCAGGAGCTGCTCGACCAGGTGCAGAAAGCGCTGCGGATTTCGGGCTTTGGCGCGTCGGACGAAGACTGGCGCGCGGAGATCGTCACCCGCAGCGCGGTGATGGAAGAAAAGCTCGCGCAGGCGCACATGGTCGCGGGCACCGACGCGCGTGTGCTCATCACCGGCGAGAGCGGCACGGGCAAGGAGCTGCTCGCGCGGGCGATCCATCGCGCGAGCCCGCGCAAGAACAAGCCGTTCGTCGCCATCAACTGCAGCGCCATGGCGGAGAACCTGCTCGAGTCGGAGCTCTTCGGCCACGAGAAGGGCTCATTCACCGGCGCAACGCGCGCGCACCGCGGCCTCTTCCAGGCCGCCGACGGCGGCACGCTGATGCTCGACGAGATCGGCGACATGCCGCCGCGCCTGCAGGTGAAGCTGCTGCGCGTGCTGCAGGAGAACGTCATCCGTTCCGTGGGCAGCACGGAGGCGATTTCGGTGAACGTGCGCGTGATCTCCGCGACCCACCGCGATCTGCAGCAGCTCATGGCGACCGGCCAGTTCCGCGAGGACCTGTACTACCGGCTGAACGTCGTGCACATCGAGATGCCCTCGTTGAACCGCCGCCGCGAGGACATCCCGCTGCTGGTCGCGCACTTTCTGGCGCAGATCGCGCAGGAGAGCGGAGCGCGCAAAATCTACGCGCCCGAGGCTGTCGAGCTGCTCGCCACGGCCGATTGGCCGGGCAACATCCGCCAGCTCCAGAACGTGGTGCGTCAGAACGTCGCCCTGTCCCAGACTCCCATCATCCCGGTGGAGCTCGTGCAGCAATCGCTGGGCGGCGGGCCGGGTCGCCTGCCCTCGTTCGACGAGGCGCGCGATGAGTTCACGCGCAGCTACCTGTCGCAGATCCTGCAGATCACGGCCGGCAACGTGAGTCAGGCAGCACGGCTCGCGAAGCGGAACAGAACGGACTTCTACAAGCTGCTCGCGCGCCACCAGCTGACGCCTGAGGAGTTCAAGCAGCGCTAACGCGCTGCTTGAACACCGGCTACCCCCCTCCCCCATCCGTCTACCGGCCGGGGAACGCGGAGCCCCGCGCTGGCGGCAACGCTCTACCGGAAGGCGGTAGGCGGAAGGCGGAAGCCGCGTGGCCATGCAAGCGTCGGGCAATGGCCCGACGCTTGCATGGCCACGCCCAGGGAGAGGGCCAGGCAGGCCCCAAGGCCGGGCAATGCGAAGAGAAGTCGAGCGTCTGGGCGATCGGCAGTTCGACGTGCTCGTCATCGGCGGCGGCGCCGCCGGAGCGGCCACCGCGCGCGAGGCGTGCCTGCGCGGCTTCAATACCGCGCTCATCGAGCGCGAGGACTTCGGCGGCGGCACGTCGGCCCACTGTTTCAAAGTCGTGCACGGCGGCATCCGCTACGTGCAGCACGCGGACGTGGCGCGCACGCGCGCATCGTGCCGCGAACGCGCGGTGTTCCTGCGGATCGCGCCCCATCTCGTTGCGCCCATATCGTTCGCGATTCCGACGTACGGGCACGGCGCGAGCGGCCGGGCGTTCCTGGGCGCGGGAATGCTGCTCTACGACGCGATTACGCTCGGCTGCAATCTGCACGTGAAGGACCCTGCGCGGCGCGTGCAGGGCACGCGTTTCATGGGACGCGCCGAAACACTGAAGCTTTTTCCCGCTCTCGAAGGCAGGCACCTCACCGGCGCAGCCGTGTTCGAGGACGGCCAGATGTACAACCCTCCGCGCCTCGTGCTCGCGTTCGTCGCGGCGGCGGACGAGCTCGGCGCGACCGTTGCGAACTACGTCGAGGCCGAGCGGCTGATCAGCGACGGCACGCGCGTCAAGGGCGTCTCGGCGATCGATCGGCTCGACGGCTCCCGCTTCGACATTCGCGCGCGCCTCGTCATCAATGCGGCGGGTCCCTGGACCGAGCAGCTCCTTCAGTCACTGGGCGAATCCCCTCATCCCGCCGGTACGTATTCCCGCGATGCCTGCCTCGTCGTGTCCCGCAAGATGGAATCGCCGATGGCGCTCGCCGTGCTCGGGCGCACTAAGGACGCCGATTCCTTCCTCGCGCGCAACGCGCGCCATCTGTTCCTCGTTCCGTGGCGCGATATGACGCTCGTCGGGGTGTGGCATCGTGTCGTGCCGCGGGAACCCGACGCCGTGACGCTGCCCCGCTCGGAGATGCGCGAGTTTCTCGACGAGCTGAACGCGTGCTATCCGGCGCTGCAGCTGCAGGAGTCCGAGGTCGAGATGGCCGGCTTCGGCCTCGTGCCGTTCGGCGATGCTGCCCGTCAGCGCAACGGCTTCTCCTTCGGCAAGCAATCGCAGATCCTCGATCACCGCGAACGCGGCGTGAGCGGCCTCGTGTCGCTCATCAGCGTGCGGTACACGGTCGCGCGGCGCGACGCGGTCGCGGTCATGGAGAGCGCGATCGAGCAGCTCGGCCGCAGGATCGCGATGAACGATTCCGACCGCCGACCGCTGCCGGGCGGCGCGATAGAGGACTTCCACGCATTCGCGCGCGACGTCGCCGCGCGGCGGCCGCAGTGGATGTCACGCGGGGCCGCCGATCAGCTCATACGCAACTACGGCACGCGCGCCATGCGCGTGCTCGCGCTCGCGGAACGCGAGCCGGCGCTGCGGCACTGCCTGCGCGGCAGCAACGTAAGCTGTGCGGAGATCGCATACGCGGTGCGCGAGGAGATGGCCGAGCGGATGACGGACATCGTCTTCCGACGAACCGAGCTTGGCACCGCCGGCCACCCGGGAGACGATGCCCTCGAAGACCTGCAGGAGTTTCTGCGCGTCGAGCTCGGATGGACCGAGCGCCGCATCGGCCAGGAGCGGGCAGCGGTGGAACGTCATCTGGAAAGGTATCTCGCGGCGATCCGCCCGCGCCTCTCGCTGCTGCGCAGCGCCTGAGCGTGATGAGCGGCACGGCACCCAGCCTGTTTCTCACGGGAGGAGCGGGCTTCATCGGCTCTCAGCTCGCGCAGCTCGCCGTGCGTGCGGGTCATCGCGTAACCGTAACGACCGCCGTCAACAACGACGTCGAACGCGCCCGCTGCTCCATGCTCGGCCAGGCGGGGCTGCTCGTGATCGTCGCGCAGCTCGAGGACCGCCACACGCTCGAGAGAGCCATGCGCGGCAGCGACGCCGTCATTCATCTCGCGGCCGCGCAGCACGAAGCTCACGCGCCGGAAACTCATTTTCGAAGCGTGAACGTGGAGGGCACACGAACACTGCTCCGGATCGCCGAGCGGGTCGGGATACGCCGCTTCGTGTACGGCAGCACCATCGGTGTGTACGGCTCGAGCGCCGCCGGTGAGCTCGACGCCGACAGTGCGCTCGCGCCGGACAATCCCTACGGACGCACGAAGGCGGAAGCGGAAGCCGTCGTGCGCCAGTACGCTTCTCGCGTGCCGTCGTGCATCGCGCGCATCTCCGAGGTCTACGGACCGGGTGACCTGCGCCTGCTCAAGCTGTTTCGCGCGATCGAGAGCGGCCGCTACGTGACGATCGGGCGCGGCACGAACGAGCACCAGGTCATCTATGTCGACGATCTCGTGCGCGGGCTCCTCGCAGCCGCGCGCAGCGATCGCGCGGTGGGCGAGACGTTCGTGCTCGCGGGCAGCGAGTGCCTCACGACCGACGAGATGGCGAGCGCGATCGGCGCTGCGGTGGGACAGCATCGGCGCCCTCGCCACGTTCCGATGCTGCCGTTCGATCTTGCCGCGCGTTTTTTCGAAGCGAGCTTTCCGCGGTTCGGCCTGGCGCCGCCGCTGCATCGACGGCGTCTCGATTTTTTCCGCAAATCACTTCGCTTCTCCACGGAGAAGGCCGCGCGCCTGCTCGATTTTCGCGCGCAGGTGGGTTTTGCGGAAGGTACCCGACGCACCGCCCAGTGGTATCGGGAGAACGGATTTCTTGCCGGCTCCCGGCGTCCGGCTTCCGACTTCCGGCCGGAAAACTAGAAGGCTGTCACCGCGTGGCGACAGCGGCGATCTTCTTGCTCAGAACGCGGACCTTCTTGCCGTACAGCGCGAAGATCCCGCGCAGCGTCAGCTCGATCAACGTCGTCGCGGCGAGCCCGACGTAGTTGAGCGGATTCTTCCAGAAGACGTACAGCTTCAGCGCGAAAACGCGGATGTCCGTGAAGCCCGCGAGCTGCAGGATCTGCTCGAGGCTGTACTCGGTTACGTTGTAAAAATGGTCGATATTGTGTGCAAGATTTTCCGAGCCGACGAACGGGTTTGCGCCGTTCATCGCGTATACGATGACCCTTCCGCCGGGCTTGAGCGCCGTGCGGCACACCCGCAGAAAACCGATCGTCTCATCGAGCGTGAGGTGGTTGAGCTCCTGCTCCGGAACGATCGCGTCGTACACGCCGATCTGGTCGGCGAGGAACGGGAACGCGCGCGCCGTCTCGCACGGTAGCTGCCGCTTGCGGGCGTGCTCGACCTTTTCGGCATCGGAGTCGATGCCGAGCACGTTGCGGTAGCCGCGTTCGCACAACAGCTTCACCAGGTACCCCGGTCCACAGCTCACCACGAGGATTCGGGCATCGCGGTCCGCCGGCAGATGTGGCAAGTAATTTGCTTGGTAGTAGGCGGCGAAGGCTCCGAAGCCTTTTTCGATGTCTTTGCCGGCCTGCCAGTAGGAGTCGAACGGCTCGAGACGCGCGGCCAGGGACGGCGCCACGACGGGGGTGGCGGACTTCACCAGAGCTGGTCGCGCGTGCCGATCCATGTCGGGTTTTCCAGGTCGAACGTGGCGCGATAGCGCCTGCAAGAATTACGCCGCGCGGTCCGGGCCGCCCGCGCTCGCCGGGAGCTGACGAGTGCGCATTCTGTTCTGCAACTTCGAATACCCCCCTCTCGGCGGGGGCGGCGGCGTCGTGATGGCGGCGATGGCGCGCGAGCTCGCTCGCCGCCACGACGTGACGGTGCTGACATCGCGAGCGGGCGACCTGCCCGCGGAAGGTGCGGACGGCAACGTGCGCGTGGTACGCGTGCCCGTGCTGTTCCGGCGCGAGCTCGCGACCGCGAACCTGCCGTCGATGGCCGTGTACCTGCCCATGGGGCTGTGGCGCGGGCTTGCTCTCGGCCGTGAGCATGCGTTCGACGTCATCAATACGCACTTCGTCGTGCCGACGGGCCCGCTCGGGCACGCGCTCGCGCGCCGCATGCGCGTTCCGAACGTCCTGTCAGTGCACGGCGGCGATCTCTTCGATCCCTCGAAGAGCACGAGCCCACATCGCCACGCGCTGATGAGGGCCGCTGTCGCAGTGATGCTGCGCCGGGCGGACGCCGTCGTCGCGCAGTCGCGCGACACCGCCGCCAACGTGTCGAACCTCTACAAGGTCGATCGCGTGCTCGATCTCGTGCCGCTCGGCATCGAGCGCCCGCCTGCCGGGGTGCACGGGAGGCGCGCAGACTTCGCGATCCCGCAGGATGCGTTCGTGATGGTCACGATCGGCCGCGTCGTGCCGCGCAAGGCGACGACGCAACTGGTGCGTGTGCTCGCCGACGCCGGGCCGAAAGCGTTCCTCATCGTCGTCGGAGACGGTCTCGACGTGCCTGCCGTGCGCAGCGCGGCGCACGAGCTCGGAGTCGCCGAGCGCGTCCGCTTCCTCGGCTTCGTGTCCGAGGCCGAGAAGCATCGCGTGCTCAGCATCGCCGACGTCTTCACCTCGACGAGCCAGCACGAGGGATTCGGGCTCGTGTTCCTCGAGGCGATGGCGTTCGGTCTGCCGGTCGTGTGCTACGACCGCGGTGGACAGACGGACTTTCTCGCCACCCCGGCGAGCGGGAACGTCGTGCCGTTGAACGACGTCGCGGCGTTCACGGCAGCCGTGCGCTCGCTGCAGAGCGCCCCTGCACTGCGCGAGGCGATCCGCGGACGCAATCTCGCGAAGGTGGAAAGCTACTTCATCGACCGCTGCGCGCAGGCGTACGAGTCGATCTTCGAGCGCACGATGCTCGATCGGGCGCGCTCGCTCCCCCCGGCGTTCTCGGGGCACTGAGCCGCGAGCCATGTGCGGGATAGCCGGCATCGTCGCCGAGCCCACACGCTTCGACGGCGGCCTGCGCCGCATGCTCGATGCGCTCTTGCATCGCGGCCCGGACGGCGAAGGTATCGAGCAGGACGCCCACGCGGCGTTCGGTCACCGCCGGCTCTCGATCATCGATCTCGAGGGCGGGCGCCAGCCGCTCGTGAACGCCGAGCGCACGTGCTGGCTCGTCTGCAACGGCGAGATCTACAACTACCGCGAGCTGCGCGCCGAATGCGAGGCGCGCGGCTACCGCTTTGTCACGCACAGCGACTGCGAGGTGATCCTCGGCCTCTACGAGCACTATGGCGATGCGCTGCTCGAGCGGTTGCGCGGCATGTTCGCGTTCGCGCTGTGGGATGCCCCGCGGCAGCGCCTGCTGGCTGCGCGCGATCACCTGGGTCAGAAACCCTTCTATTACACCGCGGACGATCGCTCCTTCGCCTTCGCATCCGAGATCAAGGCGCTGCTCGCGCTCGATCCCGCTCTTCGCGAGCTCGATCTCGAGGCGCTCGATCAGTATCTCGGCCTGAGGCTGATCGCGCCGCCGCTCTCCATGTTCCGCCGCGTGCGCAAGTTGCCGCCCGCGCACAAGCTCGTATGCGAGCCGGGCAAGTCGCCCGCGATCACTCCGTACTGGGCGCTGCGCTTCGAGCCGAAACTGACGCTCGATGAGACGCAACTCGTCGACGAGCTCGACGAGCGCGTGAGCGAATCCCTGCGCCTGCACATGGAGAGCGACGTGCCCGTCGGGGCGTTCCTGAGCGGAGGCATGGACTCGGGCCTGATCGTCGCGATGCTCGCGAAGCGACTCGGCGCCAAGGGGCTGCGGACCTTCACGGTCGATCTGCCCTACAAGCGCTACAGCGAAGGCCGGCACGCGCGCCGCGTTGCCGAGGACTGCGGCACGAGCCATCACGAGTGGACGCTCGAGCCATCCATGCTCGCTGCGCTTCCCGACCTCGTGTGGCATCTCGATGAGCCGTCGGATCCGCTCTCCGTCTGCACGTTCCTGCTTGCGCAGATGACGCGCCGGCATGTGAAAGTCGTGCTCGGCGGCGACGGTGGCGATGAGCTCTTCGGCGGCTACGACCGCTACTACGGCACGCTGTACGCGAAACGCTACGCGAGAATTCCCCCCGTTTTCAGACGGGCGGTCACGCCGCTGTTGTCCTTCGTTCCCGAGGCCGGCTGGTACAAGAGCGTCGGCCACCAGCTGAAGTGGCTGCATCGCCTCTCGTTCCTCACGGGCGGCGAGCGCTACGCGGCGAGCCTCGCCTATTTCCATTTCGATACCGCTGCGCGCCACGCGCTCTACTCGAGCGACACGCGCGCGCAGCTTACGGACGTGCGTGCGGAGGCGGTGATCGCCTCGCGATTCGCAGCCGGCGACGGCGATGCGCTCGATCGCATGCTGCTCGCCGACAGCACGATCCGGTTGCCGGACCACCCCGTCATGATCTCCGATCGCATGTCGATGGCGTGGGGGCTCGAGGTGCGCAGTCCGTTCATGGACCATCGCGTCGCGGAGTTCGCCGCACGAATCCCCGGCCGCTTCAAAGTGCGGGGCCGCGAGCTGCGCTACATCCAGAAGCGCCTCGCACGGCGCTATCTGCCCGCCGAGATCCTCGATCGGCCGAAGCAGGGCTTCTCATCCGCCCTGCCCTACATCCTGCGCGATGAGTATCGCCTCCTGTACAGCGAGCTGCTCGCGCCGAGCGAGCTCGTGAAGGCGGGCATCCTGCGCCGCGAGCCGATCGAGCGACTGCTCGCGGAGCAGCTTGCCGGACGGCGCGATCACGGCAATCGATTGTGGCTGCTCATGAACGCCGAGCTCTGGTTCCGCATGTCGATCCAGGGCACGGCGCGGGAAGAGCTTGGCGCGCGGCTTGCGGCCCTTGGCCGCCAGCTGCGCAAGACTCCACGCGCGGCCGCGGCGCGCGCGGTGGCCGGGTCCGCAGGCTGACCCGCCCGTGCTGCGATCGCAAGCGACTCCAGCCATGAGCCGCCTCTTTCGAGTCGCCGTCGCCGTGGTACTGCTCGTCGTGCTCGCGTACGGCGTCGACTGGGCGGCGGTTCCCCCGTATCTCGAGCGCCTGTCGTGGCCCGCCGCGGTGCTGTCGTTCATCGCGCTCACGCTTCAGTACGCGATCAGCGCGTGGAAATGGCAGTGGGCGCTGCGCCTGCACGGCATGGAGTTTCCGTACCGCCATCTGCTCAAGTCCATCTGCATCGGATTCTTCTTCAACCATTTCCTGCCGAGCGCGATCGGCGGCGATGCCTACCGCGTGATGAAAACTCTGCCGAACGACGGTTTCGCCTCGCGCGCGTTGTCCGCCGTCGTCATCGAGCGTGTCGTCGGTTTCGCCGCGCTCATGCTCATCGCGTTCGTCAGTGCGCTCGGCCTTGCGCCGCACAGTCCACACGCGCGCCTCGTGCTGATGCTCGCGGGAATCGGTGTGGCGGTGGTCGCTCTCATGGCGTGGGCGATTCATCGCGGCTGGCACGAATCGTTCATCGAACGGCTTCGCCACATGAAGACGGTCGCCGCCGTCGAGCACAACCTGAATCATCTGCGCAACGGCGGGCGGCGCTGGATCCGCCTGGTCACGATTTCGCTGCTCTTCCAGGCGGTCGCGATCGGCATCATCTACGGGCTCTTCTGGAGCCTCGGCGAATCCGTCGCGTATTCGACGTGTGCCGTGATCGCGGCGGCCGCCGGTTTCGCGACCGTGGTGCCCATCTCGATCAACGGCCTCGGTGTCGTGGAAGGCGCCTTCGTCGGCAGCGCAGTGGCGCTCGGCGTGCCGTACGAGCCGGCGCTGGTCGTCGCGCTGCTCCTGCGTCTTCTGCTCCTGCCCTACGCGCTCGCCTTCGGCGTGCTTTACGCGCTCCAAAGTGGCAGCGGCCGCCCGAAGACCGCGTGAACGGCGGCACGATCCTTGCGCGCAGGCGTTCCCATGCATCCCGAGCTGTCCATCGTCGTTCCGCTATACAACGAGGAAGAGAGCCTGCCCCCGCTCCACGAGGCGATCACAGGCGCCGTCGAGCCCCTCGGGATTGCCTACGAGATCGTGTTCGTCGATGACGGCAGCCGCGATGCCACGGCGGCCATCGCCGTCGAGATCGCGAAGCGCGACCCGCACGTCTGCCTGGTGCGGTTCCGCCGCAACTATGGCCAGACGCCCGCCATGGCGGCCGGCATCGAGCAGGCACGGGGTGAAGTCATCGTTACCATGGATGGCGACTTGCAGAACGATCCCGCCGATATCGCCGAACTTCTCGCCAAGATCGACGAAGGTTACGACATTGCCGTCGGCTGGCGCCACGACCGGCAGGACAAGCTCATCTCCCGCAGGATCCCCTCGCGCATCGCCAATCGCCTGATCGCCAGGGCGACGGGCGTGCCGATCAAGGACAACGGCTGCTCACTGAAGGCGTATCGCGCATCACTCATCAAGAAGATCCCGCTCTATTCCGAGATGCACCGTTTCATTCCGGCGATGGCGTCGATCGCCGGACCGAAAATTGCCGAGATCAAGGTCACGCACCACGCGCGCAAGTTCGGAGAATCGAAATACGGCCTCTCGCGCATCTACAAAGTGCTGCTCGACCTGCTCGTGATCAAGACAGTCGCCTCGTTTACCGCGAGACCGATGCTCTGGTTCGCGCTGCTGTCGACGCCCCTGCTCCTCGCGGCCGCTGCGGCATTCGGCTGGACTGTGTTCGCCGGCGTGAGCGGAACTTCGACCTCGCTGATGCCGCTGGCCGGTTCCGGGGTCATCTTCCTCAGCTCCGCGATGATCATGCTGTGCGGCGGTGCGTTGGGCGAGCTCGTCTACAAGCTCGGCAATCTTCGCGAGCACGAGTTCTCCGGACTGACGCAGCATCTTCCGGCGCGCCCCGCCGCCTCCGAGGCGGACGAACCATGAGGACGACGCGCGAACACTCTGCCCCGGCCTTCTCCGTAATCGTTCCGGTCGGGAAGCGCCACGCGGATGTGGCCGCACTGTATTCCGAATACCGGGCCGGGCTCGCAGCTCTCGGCCGTCCGTACGAGTGCATCTTCGTGCTCGATGGCCCCAATCCCGCGGCCGCCGCCTCATTGCAGCGGTTGCTGGCGCGCGACGACAACGTCGTCGTCATCAGTCTCACCAAGCACTTCGGGGAAGCCACAGCGCTCATGGCGGGTTTTCAGCGCGCATCCGGCGCGATGATCCTGACGCTGCCTGCGTACCATCAGATCGAGGGCACGGAGATCGGCAAGCTCGTGCGTGCTCTCGATACGGCCGATCTCGCGATCGCGCGGCGATGGCCGCGCCGCGGCAACCGGTTCGAAGCGATGCGGCGCGCTGCGTTCCACGGTCTCATCGCGGCCGTCACCGGGCAGCGCTTCCATGACCTCGGCTGCGGCGCGCGCGCGATGAAGCGACGCGTGCTCGAGGAGATCGCCCTCTACGCCGACCAGCACCGCTTCCTGCCCGTCCTCGCCGATCGCCAGGGCTTTCGGGTCGCCGAAGTCGACGTGCGTCAGTCGCGCCGCGACCGCTTCGACGGCGCGTACCGACCGCGCGAGTACGTCCGCCGCGCGCTCGACATCTTCACCGTGTTCTTCCTCGTGCGGTTCACGAAGAAGCCGCTGCGCTTCTTCGGCATGGTCGGCGTCGCCACCTTCGCCGTCGGCGCGCTGCTCATCGCGTGGCTCGTGATCGAGCGCCTCGCCTTCGATCAGCCGCTCGCCGACCGACCCGCTCTTCTTCTCTCGTCGCTGCTCGTCGTGCTCGGCCTGCAGCTCTTTGCGATCGGCCTTCTGGGCGAGCTCATCATCTTTACGCACGCCCGCGACATCAAGGACTACCAGATCGACGAAGTCATCCGCTTTCCCGCGGCGGCGCGTGAGGAATCGGACGATACCCCCGCGGAGCGCCCATTGATTGGCCCTCCGCCTTCCGCCCTCCGCCTTCCGGCCGGAGAAGAGCGGTGACGGACACGCTGGCTAGTAGTACGGACTATCGTTCCGCTCCGTGGAGCGATTCAGCACTACTCCGATGAGATTCATCTCCGACAGGATCTCCCGCGCGTTCGCCAGCGTCCGTCGCGCGGTCTGGCCCTGGGAGACAACCAGCAGCAGGCTGTCCAGGCGCGGTGCGAAGGCGAGGACGTCGTCCGACACCAGCAGCGGCGGCATGTCGTAGACGACGATGCGGCGCGGCGTCTCGGCATCGAGAGCGGCCATCAGCTCCGTCATGCGCGGCGCGGAGATGTACTCCGAGGATTGCTCGACCGGGTGCGCGTTCGGGATCACCGCGAGCCGCTTCACGCCCGTGTCGTAGATGATCTGATCGATCTCTGCGTGCCCGGTGAGATAGTCCGTGAGGCCGCGCTCGTAGCGCATGCCGAGGTATGAGCCGATCTGCGGGCGCTGCAGATCGAGATCGACGAGGAACACCCAGGTGTTCACGTCCTGCGCGAGAGCGAGCGCGAGGTTGAGCGCGGTCAGGCTCTTGCCCTCGCCTGCGGCGGTGCCGGTGATGCCGATGGAGTTCCAGCCCTTCGCACGCATGCGCTGCAGCACTCGCGTACGCAGGATCTTGTAGGCGCGGGACACGGCCACGTCGGAAAGCCCGAGCAGCACGTGGTGGCGTTCCATCGCCTCGGGGTCGGGCGGCGCGAGCGCAAACTGCCGCGCTGACGCCTCTGCGATGGCGGGATTCGGCACCGCGCGAGCGACGCGCGGCTGCCGCGCCAGGTTCCCGCGGCCAGCCGTACGCTCGAACGTGGCTTTACGGATGGCTTCTTCGATCAGGCTCATTGCTCACACCCAGGTTCGGACCGCCACGAGCAGCAGGATTCCGCCCACCATTGCGCCACCGGCGAGCGTGGCAACCTGCACCCGCAGACGCCGCACCGCGGCGGCGTCGTGGATCTCCGGTATGACGGCAAGCGGGGCCATAGCGAGGAGATTTCGTACGTCCCGGCTGCCGCGAACGTTCTGATCGATGCTCTCCGCGATGATCGCCGCCGTCAGTGCGGCGATGAGCGCAAGGATGATGCCCACGGCGAAGATCGCGATCCGCGCGGGTCTGGTCGGTTCGGTCGGCAGCCCCGGAGATTGCACGAGGCGCAGTTCGTCCGAGCCGCCGCCGGCAATGGCCGCCGTCATCACTTCCGCGCTCATCTGATTCTTCAGCAGCTCGTCATACTTGGCGCGAGCGAGGTCCAGATCGCGGGTCAGGGTCTGATACTCGCGCTCGACGAGCGGGGTTGACTCGACGCGGTGCTCGATCTGCTCGAGCTTGGCCCGAAGCTGGACACTTCGCATCTGCAGGCTCGACAGCTGCGTGTCGATCGCATTGACCTGCGTGCGAAGCTGAATCGCCGCCGGATTCATGCTCATCGTGGTATCGGTCGTCTCCCCCGCCGCGATGCGGGCCTGGAGCGACTCGATCTGCCGGATGATGCGCTTCACGTCCGGGTGATCCTCGCTGTAGCGCTGACGCGTCTCCCGCAGAATCGAGCGTTGCGCGTTCAGCTGGCCGCGCAGGCTGGCTCCGCCCATGGCCTGCCCGCCGCTGCGCAGAGCTTCGATCCTCCGGCGCAGCGAGACGACGTCGGGATGGTTCGCATCGTAGATCGTCTGCTTCTGGGTGTACTCGGCCTCGAGCTGCCGCAGGGAGCTCGCATCCGGGCCGGCGTTCTCGGCCTGCCCGAGCTGCTGCGCGAGGAAGATCCGGTCCTGCCGCAGCGTGCGCATCTGCAGCTCGATGTTCTCGAGATCGCGCTCGGTGCGGTCCATCACGCTCATGTTCACGCCCGTGAGCTCGGGGAGCTGGCCGAAGTTCTTCGCCTTGAATTCCGCCAGGCGCTCTTCGAGCCCGCCGATCTGTTTGCGAAACCGCTCGGCCTCGGCGGCGTAGAAGCTGCCTGCGACACGGGCGCGATCCTGAAGATTGCCGCGGCTCGCCTCGAGTATCGCGTTCGTCAGCCACTTCGCTCCTTCATGGGCGATGCGTGGATCGCGACTCTCGAACGTCACGCTGAATGCGGATACGACTTCGCGATCGCGACCGGAATCGGGATCGAGCACCGACACGCGCACCGTCTGCACTCTCGCATGGCGCTTGATCGAGGCCACGGCCTCCGCGGAATCGGCCTCGTCCGCGTGCGGCAGACCTTTCACCTCCTCGAGCATCTGCTCGAGGTTCCTTGCGCGCAGCACCGCATCCGCGAGGCTCGCGACATATTGATCCGCGAAACTCTTCTCGCCGCCCGATCGCGCCGGCGACGGCATCTGCGTCGGAACATTCGCTTCGACGAACTCGACCAGGGCGGTCGACACGTATCCGTCCGGCAGGCCGACGGCGAGACACGTTGCGATGACGACGATCGGCACCGCGATCACCGCGAGCAGCGTGCGGCGGCGCTTGATCGCGGCGAGATAGTCGGGAAGCGATGCGGCGGTCTGTGAGTCGGTGACTTGTTCGGACATCGGCATCAATCGCCGCGGCGGCGCGGTTCATACACGAAGGAAATACTGACAGCGTTCGAAGTGGCGTCGGAGAGCTCGCCTTCGAACTCCTGCCAGGTGTAGTCGTACGCGCCGAGCACCCGCGTCGGCCGATTCATGCGCCACTCGAAACCGACCCGAGCGGTGAGATAGTCGCGGTCGCGCACCGCGGCCACTTCCTCGACCGCTCCAACGGTGCGGATGCCGCGCAGATTTGCGAACGCCGCGAGCCGCGGCTTAAGGTCACGCCGCACCCGGAATCGAACCTCGTCTCGCTCGACGACGACGCCGGCGGAGCTCGGCGAAACGCTGCGCACAGCGTCCAGCACGAGCTCGGTCACCTCGTAGGTCCACGCCGCGCCCACACCGCCGACGAAAGCCGTCTCGGACACCGAGACACCGACCGGCTGCCGCTGCGCGTCCAGCATCTGCACGTCGGTCTCGGCGGTGTCGATGCCGGCGCGGACATACATTCGCATCGTCGGAGACCAGCGTCGCATCCACTCCCCTTCGATTCCGGCGCGCTCGGTGTCCGCACGCGCACCCTCCGGTTCGTACGTCCCGGCGCGCAGGCGTCCCGCGAGGGAATCGCGTTGCGTGACGTCGACGGCGATACCGGCACTCGCGATGAGATCCGTGAACCCCGTCTGCTCGACGAGGCTCTGATCGTACGAGGCGTCGATATAGTTCAAGCCCGCCTCGAGTCGCCGGGTCGGCGACCAGCGCCACGCGAGCGATGGCTGCACACTGATCAGACTGCGGCGGTTGCGCACGCTCACGCGGCCGCTGTCGCCCCCGACGATGTCGCCCAGATCGACGTCTGGAAAATCCGCGGGCAGAAGCTCCGAGGTCACGACGCTCTCGTCCGCGTAGTCCGCCTCAATGCGCGTCTCGAGTCGCGGCGTGCGATTCTGCCATCCGAAACCGACGAACCAGTCGGTGGATTCCTCGCTGCCCTCGTCCGGAAAGACGCTCGAACGCACTCGCGGCAGCAGTTCGATGAGCCCGCGCGGGTTCTCCGAGCGCAGCGCGAGCTCCGCGTCGAGGAACGCGCCGGTCACCTCGATCTCGGCGCCCGGCACGTCGGTCAGGCGATAGTTGTCGTCGTGTATCGCGCGCAGTTCGAGGCGCGGCTGGAAGTCCCAGCCGGCGCCCCAGGCCTGCGTCGCCGCCAGCGCGAGACCGCCCGCGATCCCGAGCGCCCGCCTACGGCACGACGACGACATCGCCAGCCTGCAGCGTGATGTTCTGATCCAGATTGCGCCCGCGCACCACGTCGGTGTAGCGAAACGGCAGCGCGCGCTGGACGTTGTCTTCGCGCCGCAGAATCGTGATCTCGCCGAGCGCTGCGAACGGGGTCGTGCCGCCGGCCATGCTGAGCGCCTGCATGACGTCCACGCGCGGATTGACGATGAATTCGCCCGGCTTGTTCACCTGGCCGATGACGTAGACCTTGTTACCCCTGATCTCCTGCACCGACACGGTGACGACGGGATCCGAGATGAATTTCTTCAACCGGTCCGTCACCGTCTGCTGAAGCTGCATCACCGTCTTGCCGCGCGCATCGATCTGGCCCGCCAGCGGAAACGAGAATGAGCCATCGGGACGCACCAGCACCGGGCCCTGCAGGTCGGGCTCTTTCCAGACGGCGATCGAGAGCACGTCGCCGGGTTTAACGGTGTACTCCGCATCCTGAGCCTGCACCGCGCGTGCGGCGCAGGCTGCGAGCAGGAGAATGACCACGATCAAGGTGCGATGCGGTCGGGCGACCATCCGGGTCCCTCCGTGGGCCAATGCTTCGACTGGTGCTGGGCCATAGCAACCAACGTTCCCGCCGGTCTGTCGCTCGGGTCGTACGCGCAAAGGCCGTTCCCGCGAGCTCAAACCTTTGGCATGAACGTTGCTGACCTCGGCGCCACGCATGGCACCACACGTCTGCTTCGTCGGTCTGGCGAACCTGCCGCTGCTCGCCCCCGAATACAGGGGCTTGCACGCCGGCGGCGCGGAGCTGCAACAGACGCTGCTCGCGAAGGCGTTGGCGCGCCGGGGCTTCCGCGTTTCGATGGTCGTGGCGGATCTCGGCCAGAGCGACGGCGCCGCCTGGCACGGTGTGAAAACGTACAAGGCCTACCGCCCCGATGCGGGCGCGCCGGTACTGCGTTTCGCGCATCCGCGGTGGACGGGCGTGTGGTCTGCGCTGCGGCGCGCTGACGCGGACATCTACTACACGAGCTGTGCGGGCATGCTGGTCGGAGAGGCCGCGATGTTCACCGCGGGTCACGCGCGCAAGCTCGTGTTTCGGGTGGCGAGCAACTCGGACTGCGACCCTGACGAGTTGCTGGTGCGGTACGGGCGCGACAAGTGGCTGTATCGATATGGCTTGAGGCGCGCGGATCTCGTTCTGGCGCAGACCGCGCTTCAGGAACAAGCGCTGCTACGCAACTACGGCCGGGTGAGTCGGGTAGTCGCGCCGCTCGTCGACCTTGCCGCGCGCAGACGCGGCTGGCGCGACCGCGACATCGACGTGCTCTGGGTCGGCAACCTTCGTCGGTTGAAGCGGCCGGAGCTCCTGCTGGAGGCGGCGCGCAAGCTCCCCGAGCTGCGATTTCACATGATCGGAGGATCGATGCCGGGGGCGACGCAGTACTTCGAGACCGTACGACTCGCTGCGTCGCGCCTTCCGAACGTGACGTTTCACGGCCTCGTGCCGAACCACGAGGTCAAGGGCTTCTACGAGCGCGCGCGAGCGCTCGCGGGGACGTCGGAAGTTGAGGGTTTTCCAAACACGTATCTGCAGGCGTGGGCCCACGGCACACCCGTCGTCGCCTTTCTGGATCCGGAGGCGCTCATCGGGCGCCACGGACTTGGACGCCCGGTGGACAGCGCCGAGGCACTGAGCGCTGCGCTCGCGCATCTCGCCCGCGATACGAACGCGTGGGCGGCCGCGAGTGAGAGATGCGCGCGCTTCGTCGACCAGCGTTTCGACGAGGACAAAATGGTCGCACCGTATGTCGAAGCCATCACCGCACTGCACTGAGCGATGCCTGCATTCACGTCGAAATTGAAAGCGCTCGGGCTCATCGAGCGGCTCGTGAGAAGAAATCCGCTGCTCTATGCGCGGACCACGCGGCTGCTCGAACGGTTCGACGACTGGCCGGAGGCGAAGCAGCGCGCGTGGCGCGACGCGCGCCTGCGTCGCACGCTGCGTGCGGCGTCGAGAACGCATTACGGCCAACGCGTGGGCGCGCCGGCTTCCCTCGATCGGTGGCCGGTGCTCGAGAAGGAACCGATTCGGGACGCGGCAGGCGACTTCATGGCCCGGTCGCACCTGCTGTCGATCGCGGCGGCGACGAGCGGCACGACCGGAACGCCGCTGCGCCTTCGGCGCTCGTTCGCGTCGGTCGTATACGAACAGGCAGTGCTCGACCGCCTCGTCGCGCTCGGCGGTGCCTCGCCGCACTCGAGCCGCGTCGCGGTGATGCGCGGCGACGACATCAAACACCCGACCGATCGTTCCCCGCCGTACTGGCGCCTCACGGGCGGCGGCAGGCGGCTGCTGTTCGCTTCCAATCACCTGGAACGGCGTTCACTTGCGCATTTCGTGGAGGCCCTGCGCCAGTTCGCGCCGGACGTGCTCTTCGCCTATCCCACGGTGCTCGATTCCCTGTGCTCGCTCATGCTCGCCGAAGGCATGCACTTGTCGATCCCGCTCACGCTCTGCGGATCCGAAGTGCTCACGCGAGCGACCATGGACGCCGCGCACGCGGCGCTCGACACGCGGGTGATCGGTTACTACGGCCAGGCCGAGCGCGTCGCCTGGGCTTTCGGGGATCCGGAACGCGGCTATCGGTTCCTGGGCACCTACTCCGTCAACGAGCTGCGCTTCGTCGAGACCACGGCGGACGCCGACATCTACGAGCTCATCGGTACGGGTCTGTGGAACGACGCGATGCCGCTCGTGCGCTATCACACCGCAGACCGCTTCCACCTGCCGAAGGGGGCCGATCCGCTCGCCGTGGCCGACGGGCGGGCACCGATTGCCAGCATCGCTGGCCGCAGCGGCGACTATCTCCTTTCGCCCGAGGGCGGGCGGCTCATGGGCATCAGCCACATTCCCCGCGGCGTGCCCCATGTGTTGCGCACACAGTTCATCCAGGAATCCGCCGGCTCCGTCCGTCTGCTCGTGATTCCCAGTACGGGCTTCGACGACGAATCGCGCCGCAAGCTGCTCGAGCACGCGGCGCTCAAGCTGCCGCCGTCGATGAACGTGCACATCGAGACGACGGATCAGCTCGTGCGCAACGCATCGGGAAAGGCGCCGCTCATCCTGCGGACGTTCGAACGATGAACGTACGCAGCGACGCCGCCACCGTGCCGACTCCCCGCGCCCGTGAAGCGGTCGCGCGCTGTCGTACGGTACTGATGGTCGGCACGGACCTCACGACGATGGGCGGCATCCGCGCGGTGGTTCAGGGCTATCGCGATGCCGGGTTGTTCCGCCGAGCGAACGTGCTGTACGTCGCGACCCATCGCGACGGCACGCGCCTGCAGAAAGCGCGGACTGCGGTCACCGCATGGCTCGTGATCGCGTGGCGGCTCGCGACGCTCGATGCGCCGCTCCTGCACGTGCACCTGGCCTCGCGCGCGTCCTTCTGGCGCAAGTCCGTCGTCTGCCTCATGGCGCGCGCGCTGCGGCGTCCGTATCTGCTGCACGTGCACGGCGGCGCGTTCCTCAGGTTTTACGAGCACGAGTGCGGACCACTCGCGCAGGGGTTCATCCGCCGCATCTTCGCGGATGCGGTCCTCGTGCTCGCGCTCACGGAGGAGTGGCGGACACGCCTGTCGCGCATATCGGCGCGCGCACGGATCGAGGTGCTGCAGAACGGCGTTGCGCTGCCGGCGATGCCCGAACGCGCGGGGGATGGCTCGCCCCGCCTGCTGTTTCTTGGACAGCTGAGCCGCGCGAAGGGCGTGCACGATCTCCTGCATGCCTTCGCACGTCTGCCCGTGAGACCGAAGCCCTGGACGCTGGTGTGCGCGGGCGGCGGGGCGATCGACGAGATCCGCGCGCTCGCAGTACGCCTTCGCGTCGATGCGCGCGTGGAGTGCACCGGTTGGCTCCACGCGCGAGCGAAGCGCCGCGAGCTCGCCGCGGCCGCGGCTTTCGTGCTGCCTTCGTACACGGAAGGTCTGCCCATGGCGCTGCTCGAAGCCATGTCGTGGGGCCTGCCGGTCGTGACGACGCCGGTCGGCGGCATTCCTCAGGTCATCGAGCATGGACGCAACGGCGTTCTGGTATCCCCTGGCGACATCGACGGGCTCGCGAGCGCGCTCGCGCAGCTGAGCGACTCCGGAAATCGCGCACGCCTCGGCGCGGCCGCGCGCGCGACGATCGAGACGCAGTTCTCGCTCGATGCCTCGCTCGAGCGGCTCATCCAGATCTATCACAGCTTCGGAATCGTCACGTCATGATGCAGATTGCGCAGTATCAGGACGGCCGCCTCGAGCTGCAGGACGTCCCGACCCCCTCGCCGCCGACTGGAGGAATCCTGGTGCGCGTCACGCACTCCGTCATCAGCGCCGGTACGGAGAAAATGAAGGTCGAGCAGGCGCGGATGAACCTGCTGCAGAAGGCGCGCGCCCGACCCGACCAGGTTCGCAAAGTGCTCGATACGGCGCGCACGCTCGGCTGGCGCTCGGCGATCGAGAAAGTCCGCAACCAGCTCGAGATGCCGACGCCGCTCGGTTACAGCGCGGCCGGCGTCGTCGAAGCCGTGGACGAGAACAATACGCGCCTTCGCGTCGGCGACCGCGTGGCAATTGGCGGCGCGGAGTGTGCGTTCCACGCGCAGTACGCCGCGGTTCCCGACATGCTCGCGGCGCGGGTGCCGGAGGGCGTCGAGAACTGGCAGGCCGCGTACACGACGATCGCATCGATCGCCCTGCAGGCCGTACGACAGCTCGATGCGCGGCTCGGCGAGCGCGTCCTCGTCATCGGACAGGGCCTCGTCGGGCTCCTGGTCACGGGTTTTCTCCGCGCGAGCGGTGCGCGTGTCATGGCGCTCGACGTGGCTGCCGCGCGGGCGCCGTTCGCGGAAGCCATGGGCGCAGAGCACCTCGTCATCCCCGGCAAGCACGATCTGTCGCAGCACGTGCGGAGCTGGACGGACGGCTACGGCGTCGACGGCGTGGTGCTCGCCACTGCCACTGACAGCAACGCGCCGACCGAGCAGGCCCTGCACGTGCTCCGCGACCGCGGCCGGCTGGTCGTGGTCGGCAAGACGAAGGTCGACCTCGACTGGAAGCACGCCTACGAAAAAGAGATCGAAGTGCGGTATTCGCGCAGCTACGGTCCGGGCCGGTACGACCCGAGCTACGAATGGGGTGCAGCGGACTACCCGATCGGCTACGTACGCTGGACCGAGCAGCGAAACTTCGAGGCCTGCCTGCACCTCATGCGCACGCGCGCCATCGACGTTGGCGCGCTGACGACGCGGCGCGTACCGTTCGTGAACGCCGTCAACACCTACAAGGCGCTGCTCGCCGACCGCGCTGCGCACGATGTCGGAGTCGTGCTCGAGTACGAGCCGAACCGGCACGACGGCAAATCGGAGCCGATAGCGAGCGTCCGCGAGCCTCGCCTGGCAGCGCCGCGAAACGCCGTTCCGGGGATGAAGCTTGCGCAGCGCATCCTGCGGCTCGACGTCATCGGCGCAGGCAACTTCGCGCGCACCATGCTGCTGCCGCACCTCAAGGGCAAGGTGCCCTTCGGCACCGTCGTCAACAACACTGCGCTGAGCGCCAATCACGTGCGCACGAAGTTCGGCTTTGCGAGCGCAGCCACCGACGCCGCGCCGGTGCTCGCAGGCGAGACCGACGCGGCGGTGCTCGTTGCCACGCGCCATAACCTGCACGCCCCGCTCGTGCTCGACGCACTGGCGGCAGGCCGTCATGTGTTCGTCGAGAAGCCGCTGTGCCTCACGCCGGCCGAGCTCGCGGACATCGAGGCGGCCGTGGCAAGCGGCCGCGGCAGCGTACAGGTCGGCTTCAACCGTCGATTCGCCCCCGCGAGCGTCGCGCTGAAGAAGCTGCTCGCGGTCACACCGGGCGCGAAGGTCGCGAGCTTCCGCGTGATGGCCGGAGCGCTCGATCCGGCGCACTGGTACGCGAACCTCGCCGAAAGCGGCGGCCGCGTGCTCGGCGAGGCGTGCCACTTTCTCGATTTCTTCTGCTATCTGTTCGACGCGAAGCCCGTGCGCGTGTTCGCGCAGGCCGTGACACCCGCGCGCGGCCGGCTCGCGTTCCCCGACAGCGTGGCGGCTCAGATCGAGTTCGACGACGGCTCGTGCGGCCAGCTGCTCTATTCCTCGGAGGGCGACGGCACGTGGCCGAAGGAGCTCTGCACGGTGTTCGGCGCCGGCATCTCCGCCGAGATCGAGAACTTCCGGAAGCTCACCGTGCATCGAGGCCGACGCCGCACGGTCACGCGCCACGAGGGCAAGGGTCACGCCGAGCAGATGGCCGCGTGGGCCGCGTTCCTGAACGGCGAGGCCCCGCAACCGGTGTCCTTCGAGGCGGCCCGTCAGAGCATGCAGCTCGCGTTTGCCGTGCTCGAATCCATCCGTCTCGGGCGCGCCGTTACGCCATGAGCGAGCGAGCGCCAGGCGTTCTCTTCATCCTGAACGCGCTCGCGATAGGCGGAGCGGAAAGACAGGTGGTCGCGCTCGTGAATCATCTCGACACGCGCCGCTTCCGCCTGCACCTCGCCTACCTCAAGCGCTCCGAGGCATTGTTACCCCAGATCGACGCGAATCGCCTCGACGGCCTCTTCTGCTGCGACGTCATGAGCAAGCTGAGCCTCTCCGCGGTGCGCAGGCTGCGCCGCTTCGTCGCGGCACACGACATCGAGCTCATCGTCGCGACGAACCTGTATCCGACGCTCTACGGAGCGCTCGTACGGGCCGTATCGGCGAGGCCGGTGGCACTCGCCTCGGTTTTTCACACGACGCTGATGCCCGGCGCGAAACAGCGGCTCGCAATGAGCTTCTACCGACGCGTGATCGCGCGCTGCGACCGGCTGCTCTACGTGTGCGAGAACCAGCGGCGCTTCTGGCAGTCGCGCGGCCTCAGAGCGCGCGGCGACGCCGTGGTCCACAACGGCATCGACACGGAGTACTTCCGCGATGTCTTCGACGCGGACGCGAAACGGGCCATTCGCGCGCGCTTTGGCTTCGCTGCGAAGGACTACGTCGTCGGACTGTGCGCGGCACTGCGGCCGGAGAAAGCGCACGGCGATCTGCTGCACGCGATCGCCGCATTGCGCGAGCGCGGCCTGCCCGCAAAGGGACTGCTGATCGGCGACGGACCGGAACGGGCCGGCATCGAGCGGACGGTCGCCTCACTCGGTCTCGCCGACCACGTGCGGATCACCGGCTTCCAGTCGGACGTGCGGCCGTTCATCGCCGCATGCGACGTCATGTCGCTCGTGTCGCAGGCGATCGAGACGTTCTCGCTCGCGGCGCTCGAATCGATGGCCTGCGGCAAACCCCTCGCCATGAGCAACCTCGGCGGCGCGGACGAGCAGATCACGCACGGCCGACATGGCTTCCTCTATTCGCCCGGTGACATCCCCGCGCTGACGGAGTGCCTCGCGAGCCTCGCATCCGAAGAACGACGCGCCACCATGGGCGCAGCGGCCGCTGCGCGAGTACGTCGCGCGTTCACGCTCGATCGCATGATCGCGGGCTTCGAGAATCATTTCGAAGCACTGGTTCGCCGGGGCCATCCAGCCCCCGTGACCATGGTTCCGCCCCGCGAGATCAGCCCTCCGGGGTGAGACTCACGCCTGTGGGCGCGCGCGGACGACGATCCCCGGCGATCCGCATCAGGATGATGCCGTCGCGATCGCGCAGCGTGACCTTGCGCACGGTCTGGCCGTTGTTGACGACCGGGTCCTGGCGACCCGATACCTTCTTGAAATCTCGCTCCAGCGTGACTGTGACCGTACCGTTGCCCTTCGGGTTGACCAGTGCGATGCCGCGCTCGAAATCCCGACGGTAGACGCCGTTCTGCCATGCAGCCGTCGGCGGCTTGCTGGTCGCCCCGAGGAGCTGCACGTCGTATTCGTCGAACCAGGGCACGCCTGAATAGCCGTTGGCACCGTTGTTGAAGGCGTAGTAGCCGTCGTCGAGCAGTGCGGTCGTGAAACCATAGCGGAACGTCTGGTAGTCCGTAGGCACGCCCGACTGGTGGAAGATCCCGAGCTTCGGCGCCGCGAGCGCGCCCAGCGCCTTGCGATAATGGGCGAGCAGCGGCTTCCAGCCGGCCCAGCTCTCCACCGAATAGGACTTGCCGATCACGGACTCGATGATCCCGCCGTGAAGTTGCTGGTCGTATTCGGTGAGCACGGCGGGTGTCTTGCCCCAGTCGCCGATGTTCCCGATCTGCAGCTTGCCCGGCATGGCCGCTTTCATCCCGTCGAGATACGTGCGGAAGCCCTGCCGGTACCAGGTCTGCACCGTCGCGCTGGTCTGAATGTCGATGGTGCCATCACGGTTCCAGTCGCCGTCGCGACGCGGCTTCCAGAAGAAGTTGTCGGTGTAGATGCCGTCTATCGACGGATTCGGCTTTACCAGCTTGTCGTTGACGTAGCGCGGCAGATACTGGTTCAGCCTGAGGCCGCTGGAATCCTTCGGCACGTACGACGTGATGTTCAGGATGTACGTGTCGCGGCCGAAATCGGACAGCACTTTCGTGCCGCTGCCTGCCGCCTCGTACAACCACCACTTCTGCGTTTCGAGCTTCACGCCCAGGTCCGCCCACGCGGCGCTGGACGGATACTTCTGGCTCTCGGGAATGAAGTACAGAAAGATCTTGATGCTCGGGTTCAGCGCCTTGATGCGCTTCGCCACCTCCTCCATGGTCGTTCCGTGCGCGAGCTCCCAGCCCGGGTAGACGCTCATGACCGCGACATCCAGCTTCGCGATCATCTGTTGGTAACTCGCGTCTTCGTAGTTGCGCGGATCGCCGATCAGAACCCCGCCGAGACGCGGGAAAGGCTCCGCAGCCGCCGCGTGCGCGGAGAATGCCGCCCAGCACGCCAGAACACACAATACTGTGCGTATCACCTTGACACCCCCATTCGATGTAATTCGAGTGCGACCGTCGTCCAGGCCGGTTGCGATTCCGGCCCGGAAGACAGGGGATGCTTTGCACGGGGTGTGCCACTGCGCCAAGCGACTGATTCCGTGGACCATGAGCCGAAGCTTGACCATGCGGTAGCCGCTACCGGGTGTCGCCGTCCCCCGACGGGTCTCGGGCGAACGCAGCTTCGCGGCGATTAACCCGTTGCCGCGCATCGGATTTTGCCGGTCGCCACGCCGCGACAATGCGACTCACGCTGCCCATCGCAGCGGCTTTGCGGGAACGCGCTCGCGATGCGGCTCCGCGTGTGGCAGCAACGCCATGCGCATCGTCACCCCGATGTAGGCCCAGATGTAGAGCCA
This sequence comes from Gammaproteobacteria bacterium, assembly GCA_052389755.1. Classification (GTDB taxonomy): domain Bacteria; phylum Pseudomonadota; class Gammaproteobacteria; order Steroidobacterales; family Steroidobacteraceae; genus JBQTHP01. Next base: position 766 of record JBQTHP010000040.1, on the reverse strand, counting down.
CGGCGTCGTGAGATCCGTGAAGAAGACGGCAACCGCGAGCGACAGCATGCCGAAGATGAATGCGATGAGCTGCCCGCGCACGGCCGGATCGGCCGCCGCGAGGCCCGTGCGTGCGACGCGCAGGCATTGCGTGAGGAGGACGAGAAATGCGCCGAGTCCCACGATCCCGAGATTGAACCAGAGTCCGAGATAGTGGTTGTGAGGCGCGAATCGGAACGGCATCGCGGAGTAGACGTCCCAGCCGAACCCCGTGAGCAGCGTGATGGGCGTGCGCGCCATGCGCTCAATGGCGGCCGACCAGATGTCCGTTCTCCCTGACGAGGCCTGTCCCACGTCGATGACTAAGGTCTGTCCGAGAAGGCGTTCGCCCAGCAGGTCGCCGACCTGCGCGCTCACCGCGAGCAGCAGACCGACGGTGAGGAGCAAGGCGGCCGCGGCCCACGGCACCACCTGCCGCAGCGACAGCCAGCGCCGGCACAAGTACATTGCCAGGAGCCCGCCAACGAAGAGCCCGGCGAACGCGCCGCGCGACACCGTCATGATCATGACGGCGGCGCAGGCGAGTGCGCCGGCGAGCCATAGAATCCGTCTGATGCCGCGGCTCGATCCCGCGAACGCGATCACCGCCGGCAGCAGGCACACGATCAGCGCCGCCGTCATGATCCTGACGGTGTCGCGCGGCGCGTTCGCCGGGCTCTTCGTTGGCGGGCTCCGGGCAATGTACTTGTGCCGGCGCTGGCTGTCGCTGCGGCAGGTGGTGCCGTGG
>JBQTHP010000039.1:0-34138 GCA_052389755.1 Gammaproteobacteria bacterium | reverse complement strand
CGATTTTGCAGCGCATTCTGTGGAATGCCGTCGTACACGCGCGCGCCGGCGCGCAGCTGCAGGAACTCGATGGGCGCGAGCTCGTAGATCAGACTGAAGCGGTTCTGTTGATCCTCGTCCACGTCGTCGTCGTCAGGGTCGAAGTACTCGAAGGTCAGTTTCAGGCGCTGCTCGAGGGGCAATTGCGCGAGCGCGTGCTCCAACTCGCGGTCATCCTGCGACTGCATCGAGGCATCGAGGGCGTGCTGCCGGTGAAGCGTCTTCAACCCGCGTCGATACGCCATGACCAGTATAGGACCGCGAAGATTACGCGCGCATCTCGCGGGCATGCATAGAACCTTTTTCCGGCGGTTGGGGAACTCGCCGCTCAGACTGCGAGCGCGAACAGGTAGATACCGCTCGACCCATCGGTGAACGTGATGACCGCGGCCCCGGGATCGATCAGGGCGGCGTGTTGTCCGCGACGATTCGCGCCAAGCGCTCGAAGTGGCTTCCGGACCAGTACAGACGGCGGCAAGCGCCGCATTGCCCGACGCGGCGAACGCTTTCGCGTACGCGCGCAGGCAGCTGCTCTGCGACTCTTTCTTTCCGGACGCGGCGCAAGGGCCCGTTGCAAAGCATGCAGCGCGTAAAGGGTTTGATCCTTGGACCGAGATCGAGCGTCCGCACGATCTCCTCCAGTTGACGCGCCGGATCCGTCGCACGCACGTAATGCGCGTGCGTCAGGACCTTATGCTTGAGAAGCCCTACGTCGCGGCTCAGGAGAATGCGCCGTTCGGTCACCGAGCGACGCACGAGCTCGGCATCCTCGGCTCGGTTGTCGTAACGCGTATCGAAGCCCAGCAGTCGCAGATAGCGCGCCAACGTCCCCAGGTGCACGTCGGCCACGAAGCGCGGGGTCCGAAGCGGAGCAGGGCGCAGCCGGGCGAGCGGCGCGATATCGAGTCTTTCGAACGTCGGGTACACGGCCACGCGCTCGCCGCCGCGCAGCTTGTGCGAGAAGCGCACCGACACGCCATCGACCAGGATGAGATCGACCTCGGTGTGCGGCACGCCGATCGCCTCGATCGCGTCCTTGACGGCGGGTGTGCCGCGGAAGCGATAGGGGAACGCGCACTTGCGCCGCGCCGTCGCCAGGAAGTCGTTCAGCTCCTCGTAGAAGCGAAACTCACATTCGGCGACGGCCACGGCACTTCGATCAACTCTGCTTCTGTAGCTCGAGCAGGGCCAGATGAGCCTCCTGCAGCCGCGACCGGTCCTTGCCAGGCATGTTCTCGTCCTCGGCCTGCGACAGTTGCTGAGCGTCGCGGGCCCAGGACTCGAGGATCCTTTGCTTTTCGTCTTTGGTCAGGCGCGAGTCTCTGACGACATCCATCGGCGACGCGAAGTGGTCCGCCGGATCTCTCACAGCCGCGTCGATGTCGAGTTTGCCGGTCGCGGGTTCCATATGCGCACTATAGCGCGCGGCGATCAGTTACGACGCTGTCGTCATCTCGAGCAGCGTCGTGACGGTGCGCCAGTTGCGCGCCGTCGCCTCGACACCCAAGAGGCGTTCGGCGCGCTCGGCGAGCTTCGATGTCCCGAAGCCGTCCGGCGTGTGCAGATAGAACGTTCGGCCGTTGAGCGCGAAGGCTTCCGTTGCGGCCTTGACGCTCTCCAACGACTCGATGTTCGGGCTTTTCGGTGGGCTGGCGAGGAAGAAAAGGTGTACCGACTTAGGCACCGCCGCTGCGGCCTTCGCGAAAGGGTTCGCAGCCGCGGCCTTCTGTATCTCATCGCGACTCAGTACCAGCACGCGCGGCTCGAAGCCGTGGCCCGTCGCCACGGCCTTCGAGATACGCGTGGCCAAACGCGACGCGTCGGCGACGGGGCTACGGAACACGGCGTTGCCGCTTTGAATGTATGTCGTTACGTCGGAGCATCCGATGCTCTCGAGTAGTTCCCGCAGCTCTTTCATCGGCAGTTTTTGATTACCGCCGACGTTGATGCCGCGGAAGAGCGCGATCCAGGTCTTCATATGAATAGAGTAGCGTCGCCGAGCTCCCAACGCTGGGTGTGATGAGGACCCGACGTACGCGGTTCAGTAGAGAACGGACGGCAGGTAAGCGCCGGTCGGTTCGGTGTACGCGCCGAGGCTCATCAACGTCATCGGCTGCACGACGCGTAGTCCGTGCGCCAGGCACCAGCGGAGCACGCTCGCATTGCGCGTCGGCAGGAGCAGCCCGGGTCCTGAGATCTCCGGAGCGGCACCGATAAGGGCCTGCAGGTCCTCGTTGCTTTCGGCGACCGAATGGCCGAAGAAGCCGACGCCCGTGGTATAGCCGGTGATGCGCCCCGCGTTCTCGACCACCATCGCTTGCCCGAGACCGACCGCGCCGCGCAATTCGTTGACGCGGCTGTGACCGAGAATGCGTGCACCCAGCGCATCGCAAGCGTCGAGATCGGCAGGAGTGGCAGCGCGCACGTCACGTCCCTGCACTCGAATCCCGAGCGGAGGGCCCTGCAATGCGGACAGCGGCTCGCGCGCATCGAAGCCGAGCTTGCTATACAGCGCGAGCGAGCGGTTGTGATACGCCGACTGGACCAGACGCACGCCGACGAACTTGCGATCAGCTGCGCGGTCGAGCACCGCGCGCATCAGCTCACGGCCGACGGTGCCGTCTTGCACTGCCGGGTCCACCGTGATCGGACCGACTCCTGCGATCGCATCGCTTTCCCATAGAAAGTTGCTGCCGATCACGCGGCCATCGCGCTCCGCAGTCACCGAATAGACGTCCGTGCGCGACAGCAGGTGCTGAACCAGGCCAGTCGCGACATCGGGCGACGGAAAGTCCGGCGGAAAGCTGTGGCGCATGGCGATGTCCCTGAACGCCTCGTAGGCGATGCGCCCAGCCTCAGCGGCGTCATCGGCGCGGCCGGGGCGCAGGGTAGTGCGCGTATTGGGACTCTTGATTTCCGCGTTCATCGTGTACCTGAGTGGCGAGAAATTAGAAATGGAGACATCGCGCTAAGAGATTCTTCACGCCGCTGCCCGTTCGGTCTTCACCCCCAGCTGGCGCTTTGGACGAGCTTGCTGCGCATTCGCTTCAGCGCGAAATGCCGGTAACTGTCGAGCGCGCACGCACGCACTTCATCCCAATCGCACTTCTCAGTGACATCGAGCGCGATCCAGCCGTTGTGACCCATGTACGCCGGAATCTCGTAGCGAGAGTCGGCCGTGAGTAAGCCTTGCTGATCCAGACCGACCCAGAATGCCACCTTGAGCCGATCGCCGAGGTAGTAGGCGACCTTCCGCAGTGGCTTCAGCGCGCGCTGCGCGCGCGGCGACTGCATCGGATCGATCTGACTCGGCGACAGTTTCTCCTTCGGCGGCGAGATCTCGATCGTCTTGCCGATCGTATCGATAAGCCGCGTGGGCGCGACCTTTTCATAGGCCTGGCGCACCAGCGCGGCGATCCGTTTCCACGACAGTCCCGTGGTGAGGCTTACGCCGAGCCAACCTCGCGGGCCGACATAGGGCGGCACGAAGAAGTGCCTGGCCTCCGACCGCGTGTAGTGCTCCTGCGCACCGGCTGACGCGTTCAACCAGAGCGCGACACGATCGTCGCCATGATGATTGACGACGTAGGTCGCAAAAGTTTTACCGCGTACGCACACTTCGCACACTGCCTGATTGATGTCTTTGGCCATTCAGACGCGCCTCCGCGTAGCACATACTACAGGCGTGGCTCGCCCCGTCTCCAAGTCCGTCTCGATGAACGCACAGCGCTCGTCGGTCGTCAGGAAGCTCCGTCGCGAGGGCTACGCGCTGTTATCGCCGGCCGACTCGTGCGAGATTCTCACGCTCGACATCGCGGCACTCGAGCCGTTGCGCGAGTCGTGGAATCGGCTGACGCGAGATGGGTATCTACTCGACGGCGGACGATATCGTTCGAGGCGCCACAGCTGCTTCGTGCACGAGCTCGCTTCGGATGCGCTGCGCGCCGTGCCGCATCGGGCGCACTGGCAGTCGACGGACTACAACGCGCTGCATGGAGGCATCGAGCGCTGGTTCGACCCGATCGAGGACGGCGTCACCGCGAGCGCGATCTGGGTTGCGCTCCTGCGCTCGATTGGAAACCTGTTTGCAGCCACGCGTGCCGTCGAGCGCTGGCACATCGAGGCTCATCAGTTCCGCATCGATACGTCGGATGGGATCGGCCGACCGACCCCTGAAGGAGCACACAGGGACGGCGTCGATTTCGTCGCGCTGATTCTCGTTGCGCGCCGAAACGTCCGAGGCGGAGAGACACGCGTGTTCGATGCACATGGACCGGCCGCTGTGCGATTCACGATGCAGGAGCCGTGGTCGGCGCTGATCATGGACGATGCGAAAGTGATCCACGAGACGACGCCGATTCAGTCGGATCAGACGACGGGTGTCCGCGATACGCTCGTGCTCACTTATCGCGCGAGCGGCTTTCAGGCTCCGCCTTAAGCAGCCCATGCGATGTTGGGGGGTTGCGCCGTTGACAAGCTGAATCCCGAGCGGGCGCCGGCCGATCCGGCCATACGTAACGCTCAACGCACGGGCGTAACGGTGGGATCGTGGAAATTGCATTGCTGTCGTTCATCCTGATATCAGCGGTCGTCATCGTGACTCCCGGCCCGGATACCGCGTTGACGATTCGAAACGTTCTGCCGGGCGGCCGCTCGGGTGGCATCGTGTCCATCCTGGTAGCCTCGGAGAAACTCTTTTACGCCGTGAAGCTTGCCGGCGCGCTCTACCTGATCTATCTGGGCGGCAAGTCGCTGCTGGGCGCGATTCGTGGGCGCGTAACGATCGCGGCAGTCGACCGAGCGCATCCGAGCGAGTGGCTTTCACCATCAACAACGTTCCGGCAGGGCTTCATCAGTAATCTCGCGAACCCGAAGATGGCGGTGTTCTTCGCGAGCATTCTTCCGCAGTTCGCGCCGAGCAACGGTCAGGTGTTCGGGGCGCTGATCGCCCTCGGCATCTTGTTCTGCTCGATGACGTTTCTCTGGCTCAGTTTGTACGCTGTCGCCATCGCGAAGATACGCGACGCGTTCATCGCTCCGCGCGTACAGCGTTTGCTCGAAGCTGTTACGGGCGGCGCGTTTCTGGTCCTCGGGTTGCGCATGACGCCCTGTGCGACCGAGACCGGAGAGCGCCTGGAACTGTGAACGCGATCGCGCTTCGCGCTCGCGCCGATGATACAAAGGTGTCGGCGTTGTAAAGGGGGCGGGTGGTGACGAGCCATGGGGTGGGTCGCGCGATCTTCATAGTCCTGTCACTCGCGCCTCTGACTCGAGTCGAGGCTGCGGATGGCGAACGGGCTGCGACATTCTACGCTGCGCGTATTTCCAGTAAGCCGGGGTGGGAGGACCTCCTCATCGACCCCGTCTCGGGCGATTACATCGATGCCTATCTGGTTGCTGGCGCGCTATCTCGCGGGTACGCAAGTTACCGCCGCGGCGCGCTGCACCTGGAGGCCGAGGCCCAGGTCGTCTACAACTTCGGCGTTCAGGATCACTGGGAATTCAACGTGGTGCCGGTCATCGCCCGCTGGAAGCGTTTTCCGTGGAACTACAGGATCGCGACTTCCGCCGCATTCGGGCTGGGCTTGTCCTACGCGACGCAGGTGCCGCCGATAGAAGTGGTACTCGAGGGCGAGAGCAACGACTGGCTCATCTACTGGGTCGCCGAGATCACTGCCGGGCCGCCCGATGGACCTTGGGCGGTGTCACTCCGTCTTCACCACCGCTCGGTTGCGTATGGATTGATGGGTGAAGAAGGCGGTATGAACGCGATGGGCGTGGGTATTCGCTACCGGTTCTAGCTCCGCGGCGCCCCTGTCCGCGTAAGATCCTCGTCGATGCATACCGTCATGGTGATGGTCGGCGGATTTGCGCTGCTCGGCGTGTGCCTTCTCATCGGCCGGTGGACGGGCAGACCCGGCAGGCCGGGGCTTGCCCGAGGCGCGAAAATCTTTGTCGCGCTGTGGCTGATCGCGGCCTCGATCAACATGTGGGTCGGCGTCTCGCGCGCCGGTTACACTGTCGCCGAGGAGTTCCCCATCTTCCTCTTCGTCTTCGCGGTGCCGGCTTCGCTGGCCGTCTTTCTGTGGTGGAAGTACGGCTGAAGGTCCGCGCGTGAGCTCGACGAGCCTGCTGCGCCCGCGCCAGCGTCACGATGACGTCGCGTCCTTGCCGTACCGATCGTGATGGCGGACCCATGCCATCGTGAAATCCAGGCCGTCTTCGTCGCGGCCTTTCGGCGCGAGGTCGAGATAATTGTACGTGCCGACCAGCATGTCGAGTCCGCGCGCGTACGCTGAATAGGTGTGGAAGACCTCGCCGTTCGCGTCCTTGTAGAACACGCTGGCACCGGGACCTTCCTCGCTCGGAAATTCCCGCGTTTCGTAGTTGTAGTACACCCTGCCGTTGCCGTTCGCCTTTGCGTCCTTCGGGAACGACACGTGATAGTCGCTGTTGAAGTCGTTTCCGGACGACGATACCCACTTGAAGCGCCGGCCCATGCGCTTTTTGAACGCGTCGATCTGGGGCAGAGGCGCTCGTGAAACCGCCAGCAGCGTCACGTCGCGTTGCGCGAGGTGCACGAGGGCACCGTCGATGTGATCGGCGAGGAAGGAGCAGCTCGGGCAACCCTCCGCCCAGCCCGGCCCGAACATGAAGTGATACACGATCAACTGGCTGCGCCCGTCGAAGAGATCGGCGAGCGTTTCCTTGCCTTTCAGCCCGTCGAAGACGTACGACTTTTCAACCTTGACCCAAGGCAGCTCGCGGCGTTTCCGGCTCAATTCGTCGCGCAGCCGGGTGAATTCCTTCTCCTTGCTGAGGTGTTGCTTGCGCGCGGCGAGCCACTCGGCTTGTGACACGACTCTGTGGCGTTCCATTTCGCTCTCCTGCGGGTTCGATGCGATGAGTTCCGTGCGCTTACGCGACGAAGCGTTCGAGTCGATCGAGACTGCCGGCCCAGCCATCGCGGTGGCAGTCGCGCGCCTGCACGTCGAAGAACTTCTCGTGAGTCAGCGTCAGCTCGGTTCCGCCGCCGCGCCCGGGGCGAAACTCCACCGTCACGAGCGACTCTCGCTCCGGGGTGCTGCGCCACGCCCACGTGAACACCAGCTTCTGGTTGGGCAGCACCTCACGATAGACGCCGCTGACATCATGCTTCTCGCCGTCGGGTGCTTGCATGACGACGCGAAAGCGACCGCCCACCCGCACGTCGGCCTGGGCCATCACTATCGCAAAGGCATCACTCGGCCCGAACCACTGCGTCAGCGCGTGCGAGTCGGTCCACGCCCGATAGACTTTTTCCGGCGCTGCCTTGAGGTTGCGGACGAGCGTGAGTGACGGTTTGGTGTCGATGGCTGTTGCGGCCATGATCGTTTCTCCTCTCGGTCGAGATAGCGTTCCAGTGCGTCGAGCCGTTCATCCCAGAACTGGCGGTAGCGCTCGAGCCAGTCTAATGCGTCCTTCATTGCCTGCGGCGCGAGCGCGCATTGCACGACTCGCCCCTCCTTGCGGCGTATCACGAGACCCGCGCGCTCGAGAATCGCGAGATGTTTCATGAATCCCGTGAGGGACATCCCGAACGGCTCCGCGAGCTCGCCGGCCGCCGCAGTGCGTGCCGCAAGCTGCTCGACGACGGCTCGGCGCGTCGGATCGGCCAGGGCCGCGAACACGGTGTCGAGCTGCCCGGATCTATAGTGAACCATGTGGTTCAGTATTGGATGAGCGCGCGCCGGTTGTCAAGACGGAACCTGCCGTGCCGCCTGCGGAGGTTCAGTCGGCCTGAAAATGACGGCGCACCCCGCGTGGCGAAGGAGTACTGTGAGGTTGCTTAGGCGACGCGGCCGGGTAGCAGGTAGTCCAATGGGTTGGCGCAACACCGGAAGGTTTCATGCCGCAGAAGAGATCGTCGTGATGACGTGCGATATCTGTGAACGCGACATCGGGCATGATGACGGACGGCGAGCCAGACCACACTACGAAGTCAGTCGCGTGCCGAACCCGGGCGCCATCGACGACCAGGATCGTCCCGCGTTCATCTGTTCGCCGGAGTGCCTGGCGGCGTTCGCCTCGAAATCGCTCTACCCCAATCGAAGCGACGCAAGCAGTTGACTTACAAGTTTCGCCGCACGGCCTCGAGTCGCGCCGAGAGCGCATCCAGTGAGGTAGTCAGTCGTTTGCGCTGTCGGACATCGAGCTCCAGGGGCGTGAGAACGCTTCGCACCTCGTCATAGGCCGCGCGCGCCAGATCGACGCTGCGTGCGACGGTTTCCGCGTCCGTCTCGAACCTGGCGACGTCCAGCAGGCTGTGTGCGGCGTTCAGCCTCGTTACGGCGAGGTTCAGGCTCGTGTCGGTCGGATTGTGCTCTTGCATGACTCAAGCGCTCAGCAAGATTCGGGCTTGATATGTCTGTGGCTTCGGCGCACCGTGACAAAATGACCGACGCCGCCCTTCGTACCACGGTCCGAACCTTGCTCGCAGCCGGTCGACTGCCGCGAGATCCGGCCAGACAAATGCGTGCCACCTATGGGGATGGCGCGCGTTGCGACGTCTGTGCGCAACCGACCGAACCATCGAGCGTTGCATACACGATGCGGCTGGGTAGCGGCGTCGAAGCGCGATCGGTCGTCATGCATTGCACATGCTTTGACGTCTGGGAGGGTGAGCGCGGCGTCATCAGCTCAGACGAGGCGACGGTGGCAGGGCAATAGCTCGACGGGAGTGATCATGAGCATGGATGAAACAGCCGCTCGCGTCTGGATCGGGTGGCGGGTTGAGCACGGTCGCCTGCCGCGCACGGATCCGGTGCACCTCTTCGCAAGCTACGGCCGCGGTGAGTATTGCGCCGGGTGCGGCTGTGCGATCGATCGCAACGAGCTTGAATACGAGCTCGAGTGGGCGCAGCCCGCGCGCACCGTCAGCATGCATCCGCAGTGCTACAAGATCTGGCATGCCCAGCGGCCCGCCGCCGAGGCCTGATTCCTCGGATCAGAAGGTCACTCCGACGCGCAACGTGACCTGCCGCGGCTCGTTGATGTAGCCCGTCACCGCCGGTTGAGTCGGGTGCGCGAGCTGCAAACCCGCCAACACATAGTGCTTGTCCGCCAGATTACGTCCGTCGAGCAACACATTCCAGCGGCCGTTATCGCTGGCCCAGGAGATCGATGCGTTGTACAGATCGACTGCCTGTGTCTGCACGAGAGGGCCCTCGTTGGCGACGTTGTTGTAATAGTGATCGTTGTAGTGCCACGAGCCGATGATGCGCAGTTGTCCCGGAATGGGCAGCTTGGGCGAGAACCTGAGTCCCGCGACGTACTTCTCGGGGATCAGTCCCTTGATCTTGTTCCCGGAACAGTCGCGGAATGTCGTGTTGGCCCCCGAGCAGACGAACGGCTCGGTGTACTCGCCGTGGGTGACCGATAAGTTGCCGTACAGCTGCAGGCTGTCGAACACCTTCCAGGTCGGCTCGAGCTCGATTCCCCTGATCTCCGCGCCGGTGGCGTTCGACGTATAGCTGGTGCTGGTGCCCGGGAAGAACACCGGCAGCTGCAAGCCCTCGTACTCGGCCTGGTAGGCCGCAACGTTGAGCCGGAGCCGGCCATCGGCGGTCGTGAACTTCATGCCGATCTCGTAGCTGTCTACTTTCTCCTCGCCATAAGGTGTCGGCCGGCCGAGCTGCCCGGGCACGCCCGTGTTGGCGTTGGGCGGCACGGGATTGAAGCCGCCGCTCTTGAAGCCCTTCGTCCACGAGGCATACGTGAGGAGATCCGGCGTGATCTGCCAGTTCACACCGAGCTTGGGCGATGTCCCCGTAAACGTCTTCGAGTCCGACTGCGGCGCATTGAGCACCAGGCGATAGAACTGGGTGAAATCGGCGACCTCGCGCGTCCAGCGCATGCCGGCGGTGACGCCGACTCCGCGTCCGATCGTATAGGTGCCCTGGCCGAAGACGGCGGAGGCCTCGGTGCCGCGATCCTGATCTATCGTCGCGCTTCCGGTGTTGCTGAGCGAGCGGCTCTGACCCTCTTCGTCGAAGTAGAAGAGTCCGACGACACCCTTCAGTCGCTCGGTCGTATAAGTCGCGTTCAGCTCCTGGCTGTAGAACTCATCGCGTGAACGGCCTTCGCCGCCGGCGCCGAGGTTGAGCCGGCCATCACCGGTCGCCTGCGCTGCCGCCGTGATCCACAAGGTGTTTCCCGAGCTGTAGATGCGCAGATTGCCGTAGCCGCTGATCGAGTTCAGCTGCAGCGCGTCGGATACGGAGTAGGTCGCATTGATCGACGCGCCGCTGTTGTTGAGCCTCGAGAACAGCGGGCCGAAGGTTTCGGTCGTGGTCAGATCTCGGCCGGGAATGGCTTGTGGAATGACCACGCCCGGCAATACCGTCAGCGGCACGCCGATACCCGGGTGCGAATAATCCTGCATGGCGTGCGCCGCGAATTGAACGCCGAGCTTGTCGGTCGGCGTAAAGAGCAGCTTGACGCGCTCGGCGCGGCGATCCATGTCGCCGATGCGCTTCCCGTATGCCGAACCCCAGAGGAAGCCGTCACGCTGGCGCAGCACGCCGCTCAGAGAGAAGGCCAGCTTGTCTTCGACGATGGGACCGCTGATGAACACCTTGCCTTCCTGCGCCTCGTAGTTGCCGCCGGCGAGCTGACCAGCCGCGCTCCAATCGAACGACGGCCGGCGTGTCTCGATCTTGATGGCGCCCCCGGAGGTATTGCGGCCGTACAGGGTTCCCTGCGGCCCGCGCAGGACTTCCAGGCGATCGATGTCGAAGAAGTCGAAGAATGCGCCGTTGATGCGCGGCTGATAGACGCCGTCGATATAGATGCCGACGGCCGGGTCGAAGTTGATTCCACCCTGCTCCTGCCCGGCGCCCCGCAAGACGATGCGGGCGGACGAGGAACTGCTGGTCGAGGGCGTGATGACGATACCTGGAATCTCCGATGCCGCTTGCAGCACGTTGGTGATCTGGCGCTCGGCCAACCCCTCGCTGGAAATCGCTGTGATTGCCACCGGCGAGGTCTGCACCGTGGCGCCGAAACGCTCGGCAGTGACGGTCACCTCGGCGAGCCCCTCGCTCGCGTCAGCCGAAGCATCATCGCTCGACTGCGCATCGGCGGTCACCGGAAGCAGGGCGACCACGATCGTCAGCGCCCATCCCGCTGTCACACCGGGAAGCAAGCCATTCGCCATGTTCGCCATTTGAGCACCCTGAATACGTGAGGTTGATGTGTGCTGATCTGAGCTCTCAGAAGTAGGCCGCTTCCTCGATCGGCGTCGGCTTGTCCGTCCACCTCGTGCCCCTGGCGTACGTAACCTCGAGCCATACGACTCCTCCCTGGCTCGCCGCGCCGTCCGCAAGACCGAAGATGCTCATCGGCGGACGCTCGACGAAAAAGTGCTTCGAGAGCTTGAAGCTCTCCGCCTTCTTGCCCGGAGCGGAGAAGGCGTCGATGGTGAGGTCACCGTTGATCACGAAGTTCATCTGGTGCGCCTGCCTGTAGAAGTGCGGGCGGAAGCGCTCCGGTGTTTTCGCCCCGGCTTCGAGGAACCACATGGTGGCGCGAAAGCCGTGCGACGGATCGTCGATCAGATACTTCGCGTTGAGGCCGGCAACTGCCTCGACGGGCTGCCAGGGCATCTTTTCGAGCGTGTCGATGATGCGAGGCGTCGACCAGTACTGGATCTTCTTGTAGTCCGGGTTGTAGCGCATGCCGGGACCGCCCGGCGGCTTGTCGCGCACTGCCGGATCGACCGTGTACGTGCCGGCGCCGACATTTCCCTCTTCCATGATCATGATGACGGCCCCGATCTGCGAGGCCATGTGCTTCATCCGGCCGCGCTCACCGCCGTGCAGGCTGAACGGCGGTCGCGAGAGGAAATTGCCTTCGCGGAAACGCTGCAGGGGACCCGATACCTGATCCGGCGTGGTCGACTCGTTGTTCGTGAAATCCCCCTGGATGTTGTAGGCCCACTCGTGAAACTCGTGATAGTGGTTGTAGGCGCCTTCCGCACCGGGCGGCACGTAGAGGATTCGGAGGGATCCTGCGTCGTTCGGCGCCTGAAACAGAGTCTTCGTTCCCCATCCCGAGCCGGCCCGCGGCGCGGTGACGGCCATGCGCTCCGTGTCGAGCACGCGGATCGAGACATGCGGCGCGCCCGCCGTGGAGCGCTGCTCGTATGCCGCGGGGCCTTCCGCCGCATGCAAGGCGCCGGCCGCAGCGAATGCGGCGAGCGCCGCGGCCAGCGCCGGAACGCCTGCGCGCACGAGTTTCGAATCGCGGAGCCCTGCAGTCATCTCGATCCCCCTGGCGATTACTTCGTTGTATAGGTTGCCTATGTCGAAGAATTGCCGCAGCGACGGGCGGTGTCAAGACCCGCGGGCGCAACAAGGTTATCTTCGTTAGAAGGCGGTCGCAGAAAGCCGGATTCGGCAGCCGGTTTGATGCACCGCGAGAACGGGGCTCAGCCGCGAGACTCCTGCGCAGCGCTCCCCGACCATGCCAGCGATTCGACGTACGAGGCGCGATACTGCCGCAGGTTGTAGGACAGGAAGATGGCAGCAGAGATTCCCGCGAGAACCGATACGCACGCTATCGAATAACGCAGGGCCGCGGTGTCCCGGAACACATAGTCCGTGAAGATCGCGATGCCTGTCGGTCCGACCGTCAGCCCGAAGACATTCACCACGAGGTAGTAGAGCGCGGACGCCTGGGCGCGCATCTGGTTGGGAGTGACCGTCATCAGTCCGGAGAGTCCGGATGCAGTCGCCGCGGTGGTGCCGATCGAGGCCGGCAGGAGCATGAATATCGCAATCCACGGGCTCGGCGCGAGCGCGGCGGCGATGGCTCCGGCAATGCCGAGTCCGATGCCGATCGCAGCCGCGCGCATCTGTGCATCCTGATGACCGCGCGCCGTCAATGTTTCTCCGAGCCATGAAGCCAGCACGGCAGCGAGCGGCCCCGCCACGATCGTGACGATACCGTATGCGAGGCCGATGTCGCGGATGCTCCAAGCCCACGTGCGGATGAACATCGTCGGGATCCACGCAAAGAGCCCGTAAGCCAGAATGGCTACCGCGGACATGCCGAGAAAATGGCTGCCGTACATGCGTCGGCGCTCGCCGATGAATCCCACCACAGCGGCCAGCGGCAGGTGCGATGCGGGATCGGCCGTGCGCAGGCGCTCGCGGCGTGCCGGTTCCTTCACGGTCGCCATGAGCACCGCCATCAGGAGGCCGGGCAACCCGACTACCAGGAAGACCGTCTGCCAGGCGAACAACTCGCCTATGCCGGGAAGACGCACCGGCGGCGCCTGCGTGACGTGCGCGATGACTTGTCCTCCGACGATCATCGCGAGGCCGGCTCCCAGAGAGATGCCCGTGTTGTACACGGCGACCGCGCGGCCGCGGGTTGCCTTCGGAAAGTAATCGCTCATCATGGAAAGGGCGCTCGGGCTGAGCGCGGCCTCTCCCACGCCGACGCCGACTCGCGCCAGAAAGAGCTGCGCATAGTTGCGGGCGAGTCCGCAGGCGGCGGTCATGACGCACCACACGGCGACGCCCGCGGCGATGATGGCGCGGCGGCTGTAGCGATCGGCGAGCCGCGCGATCGGCACGCCGAGGAGAGTGTAGAACACGGCAAAGGCAAGCCCGATGAGCAGGCTCACCTGCGTGTCCGTGATGCCGAGATCACGGCGGATCGGCTCGATCATGAGGGCCATGACCTGCCGGTCGATGAACGACACCGTGTAGGTGACGGTGAGCACCGCCACGACGTACCAGCTGTACGCAGTCGGCGGGTAAGCGTCATCCCGGTCGCCGCCGGCCGTGTCCTGCTTCATGGAAGACTTCTCCCAAAGGTCTAACTAAGATAACCTCGTAGCATGATTCGGGACAGCACACCCGCAAGACGTACGAGCCTGGCGAAGCGCGCATCATCGCTCGTGCGACCCGAGCAGCTCTTCTTCGAAGATCCCGCCGTGGACCGGCTGATGGGCGTCGTGATGGCTCTCGCCACCGAACACTACGTGCTCCGCGATCGGGTCCGGGCTCTCGAGCAGCAGCTCGCGAACGCGGGACACGTCGACTCCGCGGCTCTCGCCGGCAAGCCTGTCGGTGCGGAAAGCGCGACCGATCACGCGGACGCCGCCGCGTTCGCCGAGGAGCTGCTGCGTCCTCTGCTCGGACTGCAGCAGGCCGTGGGCGCGACGGGCCGCTTCAGTCTCAGGACCAGAAGGACTCGCAAGCGCACGTGATCATGGACGAGCGATCTTTCAGCGCGGCACAGCGTTTTCTGCTGGCTTCCAAGGGCTTCTGGACGACGACGCTCTACGGTCGCCTGCGCGAAGAGTACGCGGCGAGGTGCGGCAAACGCCAGCCACGCACGGTCCAGGAGGTGGCGGAGGTCCTCGAAGATCTCACGCTGTATCGGTACTTCGCCTGGCTCGAACGGCACCTGCAGCGGATGAAGTATTCCGGCCGCTACGGGCTGACGCGGTACTACGACGAGCGGCGCGCGCACTTCCTGCGCAGCCTGGGCGCAGTCGCGCCGGACGATCCCATTCTCGAGCTCAGACCCGACCTGAAGCTGCCGCACTACTACACGAGCGTCGACATCCATGAGCATCCGGGCGGCGTGTGGTCCGACGAGGTCGCCGGGTTCATCTACGAGCACGGCGCGCGCACCACGACGCCGCTTCTGGGCAGCGCTCATGAGGATCTGCACACGCGTTTTACCGCTGCGATCGCCGAAGGCGGCGAGGCCGGCAGCGTGCTCGACATGGGGTGCGGATTCGGCAAGAGCACTCGGCCGTTCTCCGCGAGGTTTTCCGCCGCACGGGTCGAAGGTGTGGATCTCTCGGAGCCCTGCCTGCGTGTGGCCGCGCATCTGACGCGCGACGCTGGTGCACGCAATACGCGATATCGCCAGCGCGACGCGACCGAAACGGACTATGCAGACGCATCGTTCGACCTGGTCACGTCCACCATGCTTCTTCACGAGCTTCCGCCGAAAACCATCGGCGCGGTAATCAGCGAGGCGCACCGCGTGCTCGAGCCGGGAGGGCGCATGGTTCACCTCGACTTCTATCGTTTCCCGGACGCCTTCGCGCGCTTCATGCACTACGGGCACGGCTGGCGCAACAACGAGCCGTTCATGCAGCCCCTCGCCGAGCTCGATCTGCCGAAGACCCTGCGCAGGAAGGGCTTCTCCAGCGTCGAGATCACTTCGTTCCGCGAAGGCGAGGGCGTCGACCCGCGGGCGGGCGACGCATGGCGTTTTCCGTGGACGGTAATCAGCGCGACGAAGCCGAGACGCCGCAAGAGCGCGCAGCAATGCTGAAGCTCATTCTGATCATCACGCTTGGATCGCCGGACGTCGCGGCGATCGAGCAGGCATATGAGCGCTCGCTGAGCTACTCGGTCGTCGAGCGCGGTCACGTGGCGAAGGATCTTGCCACCGTGTGGAACGCGCCGCGCATGGCGGGCCGCCCGTACGCGCTCATGAAGCCGGCGAGCGATGCGAACGTGTATCTGCGCTTCGTGCAGGTCGACGCGCCCGAAGACTACGTCCCCATGAAGTCATTCGGCTGGAACGCCATCGAGATTCTCGTGCAGGATCCTGATGCCCTCGCCGAGCGGTTCAAGACACCGGATTCCCCCTTCCGCATCGTCGGCGTGCCGCGGCCCCTCGGACCCGACTCGCCGATACGCGCCATGCAAGTCGTCGGGCCGGCGAACGAGGTGCTCTATCTCACGCGCATTCCGCCAGGCTCCGGTAGACATGTCGCGCAGACGTACGTGGATCGGCCTTTCATCATGATCGTGGGCGGGCCGGATCTCGACGCGATGCGGCAGTTCTACAGCGGCACCTTCGGATTGGCGGTGAGCGCGGCATCCAAAGCGAGAATGACCGTTCTCAACAAAGCCCACGGCTTCGACATCGAGACGACTCATCCGCTTTCGATGGCGCGGGTATCACCGGAATATTCCATCGAGATCGATGGTTATCCGAAGACCGCTACCTCGCGCTCGACGAGGCCGGGCGAGCTTCCCCCGGCGGTCGCTACGGTCGGTTTTGAGGTCGCCTCTCTCGAGCCCTCGAAGGGCTCGCTGCTGGCGCCGGCACGCGCCGTGGCCGCGGCACCGTACAACGGGCGTCGTGTGGGCGTGGTCCGCGGCGCCGCGGGCGAGCTTCTGGAGCTCGTGGAAACGAAATAGCCGGACAGGCTCCTAATCCGTCGAAAGCTTCACGCGAAGCTTGCCGAGGCCGGTGCGCGCCAGCCATTTGGCCGTGTCCTGCATGTAGTTCCGCCAGAATTGCTCGGCCTCGCTCGCCTTGCCGCGAGCGATGAGATCGAGAAGGCGCCGGTGTGCCGCGGAGGACTCTTCGGTCCTGCGCCGGACGAGTTGCCGTTCGCGCGCGCGCTCGGCATTCAACATCTTGGGATACACCTTCACCGCGAGGTCATGGAGGATCCCGGCCAGGAGGCCAAGCGCGCGGTTCTCCGAAGAGAGCACCATGACATCGTGGAACTCGATCACCGAAGAGACTACGGAGAGGTAGTCCTGCGCCTCGAGCCCGGCGCGTTGAGCCTCGACGCACCGACGCAGCAGTCTCACGTGCTCCTTGCGGCTGCGCTGCGCCAGAAGCGCGGCCAGCGATGGCTCGACCAGCATGCGTACCTGATGAATCTCCGCGATCGTCGTGCCGTGGCTCGCGAGGTACAGACCGCTGTACTTCGTGGCGGCTTCGATGGAAGGGGCGAGCACGGTCGCACCGGAGCGCGCACCGCGGCCGAGTTGAATGAGAGTCTCGGACTCGAGGACCCGGAGTGCTTCGCGAAGCGTAGGCCGCGACACGCCGAACTGCGTCAGAAGTTGTGCCTCGGAGGGCAGCGAGTCGCCTGCGCCGAGATGACCAGTGGCAATCTGGGCCCGCAACCGTTCGGCGACCAGATGAGAGAGTTTCGGAGCGCGTACCCGAGCGGTCGTCCTGCCTGAAGAAACATCGACTGCGTCGCGTGCCATGGAACGCTTCACTCCAGGAGATTCCCCCTGATCCGGCGGATGAGTGTGACATGGAAGGCTCGGATGACCAAGACGGCCAAGACGTCTCAGACGTCTTGGCCGTCCTGCCTTGACAAGGCCCGGTGCATCGGGCAATTCTCCGGGCACATAGAAAACGTAGATAACCTAGTAGCATTCCGGGATGAGGGAGGAAGAGCGGATGAATCGGCCGTGCCAGCGTCTTCTCGTCTGTCTTGCGCTCGCTGCCGCCGGCGGCGGCGTGGCTTCTGCTCGAACGGCGTCGCTAACCGAAGCGGCAGCCGTCACTTCACCCGTGATCGGCACGCTGACCCCGGACAGGTCGCGCTGGTCGAAGCTCGCCATCGTCGACGTCGCGAAGTTTCCATGGGACGCATCCCCGCGATTCCGCGCGAGAACCAAGACCATCTTCAAAGGCCCGGAAGTCGGTGCGCTCATCTACACGATCTTTCCGCCGACCTGGAACACGCAGTCGGCTCCCCCTGGACGGCCGCCGCACTACCATCATTGGTGGGAGTGGGGCTACACGCTGAAGGGCGACTCGATCATGCCCGAGCCTGTCAGCCCGTATCAGAAGAACGGGATGCTCTATCGCAAGAGAGAAGGTGGGTGGTTGCGGCGGCCGCCTTACTCGCTGCACGGCGGCAGCTGGGAAACGGGCGGAATGCGCAATCAGTTTCCGTACTACCTGCTGCTCTTCGAAGAGGGTGATGGGAGCATGGTGAACGTCGGACCGGACGGCGATCACATCAATCCGGACTTCGGAAAGAAACCGGATCCGTACCTGCCGGACTGGAAGGCGGTGAAGCAATTCACCCGTCCCTGGCTGGTGGATTCGCAGAACGATCTCGAATGGGAGCAGGACCCGCAGGTTCCGGGTCGGCTGCTGAAGTGGTTGAGCGACGATCTGGCGGAGGGCTTCCGCGCACAGCTGGTGAAGATTCCACCCAAGTGGAAAGCGCCGGAAGGACACGGGAAGGCTTACTTCGAGAACGCCAATCGTCTCCGGTACGTCATCTACGGCGACATGCAGGTCTGGTCCTTCGAAGGTCCGAAGGATCCCGGCAAGGCCGTGACCGTGAGTGAAGATTTCTTCATCTATCAGCCTCCGCGCAGCGTCTGGGGCTACGGTCCCGGCGAGGTCTCCCAGCTGGGCGCCGTTTGGCTCGAGGTCACCTACGCGAAAGGTCTCTCCGCCGGCGGGGGACCGATCGAAGAGCCCGTCGAAGTCGACTAGCAGACAAGATCCAGGGGCGATTTCCGATGATCACTCGACGCCAGATGCTGCATGCGGCTGCCGGTGGCGCGCTACTGCCGTTCGCCGGCGCGGCGTCGCGCGCGCTGGCGGAAGATCCGGCACCCACCGCTCCAACGCTGGGTGCGATCCGCGCGGTGACGATCACGGCGACAGGGCTCGCGGAAGTCGAAGCAGCGTGGACCCGGTTCATGGGTTATCGGCTGATCAGCCGCGAGCGGCTGTCACGCAAGACGGCGAAAAGCTGGGGTGCTCCCGCGTTGGCCGGCAAGCCGCTGATCATTCTCGGTCCCGAGAGCGGCGAACCCACCTACCTGCGCTTCATCGAGCAGGCGACGCCAGCCGACTACGACCTCGCCGGCACGTACGGTTGGAACATGACCGAGATCACCGTGCAGAACAGCGATGAGCTCTACGAGCGCCTGAAGGACTCGCCGTTCAAGGTGCGAGGGCCGCCCAGGACGGTGCCCACCTACAACTATCTGAGGGCGATGGGAGCAGTGGGTCCGGCCGGGGAACGGCTGGCACTGACCTGGATTACGGAAACGCGCCCGGACCTCGCAGTCGCCAAGTCGTTCGTGGGCCGTTGCTTCATCGCGGTGCAGGCCTCGCCGGATCTGCCCGCATCGCTCGAGTACTTCCGTACCACGTTCGGCAACGTGTCGAGCCCGATCCGGAAACTCCCCTCGCTCGATCTGTCCGTGGTTACGTTGAACGATGGGGCGAAAATAGAGATCGATCAGCATGCGCCGGGCGGACGACCGCGCGAGCGCGTTCCAGGCGGGCTGCCCCCCGGACTTGCCATCGTGACGTTCGAGTGTTCGAGCTTCGATAGAATGCGAAACAAGTTCATCAGCCCTGCGATACCGAACGCGCTCGAACCGTATCGTGGCAGGCGTACCGCGACGATGATCGGCGCCGCTGAAGAGCTGATCGAGCTTGTCGAAGCGTAGCCTCACGGCCGAGGCTCGGGATGACCCAGATGCCCGTCGGAAAAAAATACGACCTCATCGTCAAGAACGTACGCATCGTCCGCCCTGGCGAGTCCGCGGTGAATCAAGGCGACATCGCAATCAGCAAAGGAAAGATTGCGAAGATCGGGCACGACCTGCCCGCGGCCGACGCCGCTCAGGTCACCGACGGCAAGGGACAGCTGGCGTTTCCCGGACTAGTGGATGCCCACATGCACACCGGCATCTACTCGCCGCTCGCTGAGGATGCCGTCACGGAAAGCCGCGCTGCGGCCCAGGGTGGGATCACCTCGAGCCTCAACTACATGCGCTCCGGTCAGTACTACCTGAACAAGGGTGGACCGTACGCAGAGCTGTTCCCCGAGGTGCTCGCGATCTCGGAAGGTCGTTTCCACGTCGACTACGCCTACCACCTCGCGCCGATGGACCGGCACCAGATCGGCGAGATCCCGATGCTGATCGGGCAGTACGGCGTCACGTCTTTCAAGATCTTCATGTTCTACGGCGGCTATGGCCTGCACGGCGCGTCGAGCAATCAGCACGAGTTCCTGATGATCGACAAGGACGAGAAATACGACGTCGCCCACTTCGAGTTCGTGATGCGTGGCGTGAAGGACGCGATGAAGCGCTATCCGAAACTCGAGGATGCGATTTCATTGAGCCTGCATTGCGAGACTGCCGAGATCATGGCGGCGTATACGAAGCTCGTGCAGGACGAAGGCAAGCTCTCGGGCCTGCGTGCATACAGCGCCGCCCGCCCGGCGCATTCCGAGGGGCTTGCGATCTGCATCGCCTCGTATCTGGCGCACGAGACGGAATGCGTCAACATCAATCTGCTGCACCTCTCCTCGCGCAAGGCGATGGAGGCGGCGATGAAAATGGCGGATGCGTTCCCGCAGATCAATTTCCGGCGCGAAGTGACGATCGGCCATCTGCTGCTCGACTACGACACTCCGGCGGGCGTGCAGGCGAAGGTGAATCCGCCGATCCGCTCGCGCGAGGACGTCGAATACCTGTGGCAGGCGCTCCTCGACGGCAAGCTCGACTGGGTGTGCTCGGATCACGCCTGCTGCCGTCACGAGATGAAGGTCCACGGCAGAACGCCCGACGACATCTTCCTCGGCAAGTCGGGTTTCGGCGGAACGGAGTACCTGCTCGCGGGGCTGATCACGCAGGGACGCAAGCGTGGTCTGTCGTGGCACCGAATCGCCGAACTGACTTCGCGCAATCCGGCGCGGCGGTTCGGTCTATCGAGCAAAGGCGATCTCGCGCCGGGTTACGACGCCGACATCGTCCTCGTGAACCCGGACGCGAGCTTCGTCGTGCGCGCCGCGGAATCGGAATCCTCCCAGGGCTACACGCCTTTCGAAGGACTGAAGCTGCAGGGCAGGGTGATGAGCACTTACCTGCGCGGCGGCCTCGTCTATTCGGACGGCAAGATCATGGGCGAGCCGCGCGGCCGATACCTGCAGCGCCCGTGCTGAGCCCGATTCCTCCTCCCACGAATCGTCGTCTGACACTGTCGGAGAAGATCCTGCAGCGCGCGTCCGGTGCGGATGCCCGGCCCGGCGATATCGTCACCGCGAAAGTGGATCTCGCGATGATGCACGACTCCGGCGGGCCCCGACGCGTGGCGCCTCATCTCGAGCACCTCGGTGCGCGCGTATGGGATCCGGACAAGGTCGTCGTCGTGACCGATCATTTCGTGCCTCCGAACGACGTCGGCAGCGCCGAGATCCTCGCGCTCACGCGCCGCTGGGCCGCGGACCACGCCATCCGCAGGTTTCACGACATGCAGGGCATCTGCCACGTCGTCGTCCAGGAGCGCGGCTATCTGCGACCGGGCATGTTCATCGTCGGTGGCGACTCGCATTCCCCGTCGGGCGGCGCCGTCGGTGCCTTCATGATCGGCATCGGCGCGACTGAGATGGCCGGTGTGCTCGTGACCGGTGAGATCTGGCTACGGGTTCCACACACATATCGCGTGCGCTGGAGCGGCGCGCTCGGCCCTGCGCGCTCGGCCAAGGACATCATGCTGTTCCTGTGCCGCGAGCTCGGTATGAACAACGACTACAAGGTGATGGAGTACTGCGGACCGGCGGTCGATGCGCTCCCGATGGCGGAACGGCTCGTCCTCTGCAACATGTCCGCGGAGCTCGGCGCCAAGACGGGAATCATCGCGCCGGACCACGCGACTCTCGCAGCGATTCGCGAGGCGGGAGGCGATGTCGATGAGGCATCGCTCGAGTGGCGATCGGACCGGGACGCAAGCTTCGAGCGCTCCTTCGATTTCGACGCCGCTGCGCTCGAACCGCAGGTCGCGGCGCCGCACAGCCCGGCGAACTCGAGCGCGGTGCGCGATCATGCCGGTGTGAAGATCGACCAGGCCTACATCGGCGCCTGCACCGGCGCGAAGCTCAGCGATCTGCACATGGCTGCGACCGTGCTGAAGGATCGCAAGGTCGCCCCCGGCGTACGCCTGCTCGTGGCGCCGGCATCCACTCGCGCGACACGGATCGCCGCCGCCGACGGCACGCTCGCGACGCTCACCGATGCGGGCGCAATCCTGCTGCCGACCGGGTGCGGCGCCTGCGCGGGCTATGGTGCCGGCGTCCTCGCGAAGGACGAAGTGTGCATCGCCTCGACGGCGCGCAACTTCAAGGGCCGCATGGGCCATAAGGATTCGCGCGTCTATCTGGGTTCGCCCTACACGGTTGCGGCTTCCGCCGTCGCCGGCCATGTCACCGATCCGCGCGAGTTCATCCACCCATGAGGCACGCGATGGAAAGCATCGAAGGGCGCGCCTGGGCGTTCGGCGACGACATCGACACCGATCTCCTCGCGCCCGGCCATGCGATGCGTATGCCGATCGAAGAGCTGTCGAAGCACTGCCTCGAGGCGGTGGCGCCCCGGTTCGCCGCATCCGTGCAGCGCGGCGACATCATCGTCGCAGGCTCGGGTTTCGGCATCGGCTCCTCGCGCGAGCAGGCGGCGCAGGCACTGCTGCACCTCGGCGTCGCGGCGGTGCTCGCGCGATCCATCGCGCGCATCTTCTATCGCAACGCGCTCAATCTCGGGCTGCCGGCCCTGGTGTTCCCCGACGCGGACAGGATCCGGGACGGTGAGCGCCTGCGGATCGATCCGGCGCGAGGGCTCGTGCACAGCGTGACCACGGGCACGGACTATCGCTGCGAACCGGTTCCCGGCTTCCTGATGAACATGCTGCGCGATGGAGGCCTCATGCCCCATCTGCACAAGCGGCTGCATGGCGGAGCGCTGCGCCCATGAATCCCGCCGAGCGGCTGCGCGCACTCGTGGCAGCGCCGGAGATTCTGGTGGCGCCCGGCTGCTTCGACGCGCTGTCGGCGGCGCTCATCGAACGTGCAGGTTTCGCCGCGGCGTATCTGTCGGGGGCGAGCATTGCCTATACGCGGTTCGGCAGGCCCGACATCGGACTCGTCTCGATGAGCGAAGTCGCGCAGACGATTTCCGTGATACGCGAGCGCACGACGATTCCGCTGATGGTGGACGCCGATACCGGTTTCGGCAACGCGCTCAACACCCAGCGAACGGTGCGGCTCTTCGAGCGCCTGGGCGCCTCGGGCATTCAGCTCGAGGACCAGCAGTATCCCAAGCGCTGCGGCCACCTTGCCGGCAAGACCCTCGTGTCCGTCGGGGAGATGGCCGGGAAGGTGCGCGCCGCGTGCGACGCGCGCGAGGATCGCAGCACGCTGATCATCGCGCGCACCGACGCCATCGCGGTGGAGGGACCGGGCGCGGCGCTCGACCGGGCAGAACGGTATCTCGAGGCCGGCGCGGACGTGCTCTTCATCGAAGCGCTGCGCGACGAAGCGGACATGCGCGCCGCCGCCGCGCGATTCCGTAATCGCGCACCGCTGCTGGCCAACATGGTCGAAGGCGGCAAGACGCCGGTGACGAACGCCCGCGAGCTGCAGGAGCTCGGATTTGCAGTCGTGATCTATCCCGGTTCGCTGGTGCGGGCGCTGTCCTTCGCGGCGATCGGTCTGCTCGAGTCTCTGAAAGTTCACGGAGACACGCGCGCCTGGGCGGGCCGCATGCTCGATTTTCCGGACCTGCAGAGACTGCTCGGCACCGATGAGCTGCTCGATGCGGGGAGGAAGTATGACGCCGATTGCTTGTAGCGGCCGAACGGCCCGCGCAGAATAATCCCGGAGCACGATCATGATCAGTCGGCGCGCGGCATTGCAGGCCGGGCTGCTGGGTGCGGGCCAAAGCTCCAGCCCGACCCATTGCTCGAACAGCGGACCTGGATTGCTGCGCACGGTCGCGCGCGAAACTTCCAATCCCGCAGCCGCATGTGCTGCCACATACAAATCTAAATGTCACTTTAGATTTATCGCCTAAATATAAAGCTGACTTTATCGCTTTATCGGTAGTGTCGATAAGCGGGCATCCGACATGTCACGACGAAACGCTTCGCACGATCCTTCTCCACGCGTGCACCTCCTTCCGACTATCGCTCGTCGCTGCGAAGCGCCGCAGGGAGTTGAGGAGCTACTGCTTCGGCCGCTGGCATCCGTTTCATGAAGGGAACGGCCGATGTCGAGGCACCTGATTTGTAATCAAGGGGTCGCGGGTTCGAATCCCTCGGCCGGCATGAGGTTGGCTAGTTCGGCCGCGGAGTAGTCAGTGGTGATCCGTCCGATCCTGTGGCCGAGTAAATCCTGCCGATCCTCGGTTATCGCTTCGCATCCGTTGTCCGCATCGCCTCGGCAATCGTGCTGAGCGGTAAGATCAGCTTGAGCGGATCATCCAATAAAACCATTGCTCCGAAGCGCTCGTACCATGTAGCCGCCCGCTTGTCCTTGGCATCGATGGCTAAGGCGACACCGCCAACTTGTGCCGCAACAGCCAACGCTCTGGTGCCAGCCGCGAATAAAAGATCACTGCCCAATCCCTTGCCCTGCAGTGAGACACTGACACCCAAGCGCCCCAGCCGAAAAACCGGCATGTCATAACGACCGAGCTTCTTTGTGAGCTGAGGAGGAACACGGGCAAATTCGACAGCACCGGGACTGATGGAGTAATACCCCAATATCCTCGCGGGCTCAGCCGGCGTTACAGCGACGAAGGTTTTGGCCCCGCCGGATTCGTGGTTCTGACGCGCGTAACGCTCCAGATAGAGGTTGAGGTCCGGCGAACCGCAGTCAAACCCCTTGCGGTCATGGTGCCGGGAAATCGCTTCTTCACGCCATTCGAGGCGTTGGGTCACCGCCGAATACGACGACGCGCAGCCGCCAGTAGCGCCGGAGTCGGTTTCGGGGGACTTTCCAGCAGCTTCAATACTCGCGCGCTGTCTCGCTTGGACAGCACGATGCGCTCCGAACGATCCACAATTTCCCGCGCAGCCGGCAACATGGCACGCATGATGAAACTGGTGATATCCAGGCGTTCATAGGCGGCAGCTGCCGCCAAGAGGCGCTTTTCATCCTTCGTCGCCCGCAATTCGATCCGGTCGATGCGGGCTGCTGCGGTTGTGGTCATGGCATATCTCCGGAGGTTCCAAGCCATAATCTAGCGCACGGACGCCGTCCGTACAAGAGGCGTCAGGTAGGAGGGATAGGAATTTCAAACGCGTGCCGGCTCGCGGAGCTCGCGGGGTCGTCCTCACAGAAGTGGCTGAGAGTGGCTGAGGCAGGTGGAGACGAGCCCGAGCGCCCGGAGAGCGCAGGTCTGCGCTAAGGAGGGGCCCGCAGGCGCGCAGTGACAGAGCCGCGAAGCGGCCGCCTCGGTTTCGCGCGCGCCGCGCGGCGCACCGGCATTGCACCTCTCAGAAGGACGATGCCGTGCGACACACGGGGAGTTCGTTCAGCGTGACGGCTGCGCGGCCGGTGGAGCCCGGGCGGACGGGGCAGGGGGCGCGGTGCGCTCGCGGCGTTGCAGGTGTTCGAGGATGAGGCGGATCAGCTCGGGATCCTCGATGCTGGCGATCACCTTCAGTGTTCCGCCGCAGCGCTGACAGATCTCGATGTCGATGCGAAAGGCGCGCTTTAAGCGCTGCATCCAGCGCATGGCGCGGTGTTTCGGGGGGCGCGGGTGCGCAGGGGCGCCGCGGCCTGCCGGGGTCTCTGAAGATTCATCGGCCACTGAGACTCATGCCTGCACCCCATGACACGGCTTTTCGTTTGAAGGCGATCACATCTATGCGGCGCATCTGTGAATGCGCCGAACCGCAGCTCCTCCGTCGCGGGATTGATGACTACTGGAAAGTCGGATGCGGCGGGGTGCGCGGGCACACGGTCGCCGCCGATCAGGCTGTGATGCGATCGACGATGCGTGGGCGAACGGGAGCGTGGGTGATGGCGGACATGCGCGCAGTCTAGCGGCTGCTGGTCAAATGCGGCATTCCGAGGGTAGGGTGACGGCGCATGGGACAGTTCGACGAGCGGGTGTTGATCGCGGGAGCCGGGCCCGTCGGACTGACGACGGCGTTGCGAGGTTCCGCGCCGCCTGCTCCGGATCTTCGGGGTAAGAGCCTTCTTGAAGCTCCGGGCTCGCTGATGGCGAAATGCCGTCGTGCAGGGCCGAACAAAGGAGCGCCGCGTAGACCCTTGGAACGAGGCGGTCCGCAGCCTCACGGTCAGGCAGACCGGCCAGCTGCAAGAGGTACCAGTCCGCGCCGGCGGAGAGTTTCATGCGGACGGTCGCCTCATTCGTCTCGAACGGCAAACGGTGCGGATCGATCTGCTGGCCAGGAGCTGGCTGAAACGGAAAGCGCAGGATGTATTCAGGCGTACTCAATGATAACTCCTCTCCTTTGAGAGCAGAGGGGAAGGACCCCCGTCCGCTACAATCTTGGCCGCGAGCACCTCGCTCCGACACAGCCGAGCTACGTCGGCCGCGCCCACTTCGAATCCGACCAACTCATCGGTTTTGGCATCGCTTCTGATTGGAATCGACGCGCGGCGTCAATGAGACCGATCACATACCGCCGGCGGATTAACAGATCGACCAAGCGGAACTCCGGCGTGACGGAGCTCATCCATTTCAACTTAGCGTGGTACGCCATGAACGCCATCTTCTCGCGCAAGGCGATTCTCGATCTGCTCGGACCGCCAGCTTCTCAGTCAGAGCTCGACAAATTCAGATTGCTATTTGGCCATGCAAGTCTTTCGGGCGCCGCAAGTGTCGCTACGCTGGACGAAAGCATTTCACGGGATTCTTGCAAACATACAGAAGACGCCAACGGGGAGGGTGATCCAGCAGCGCTGACCTCTAAGAATCTATCGGCCCTCGATCTGCCAATGTTGAATTACCTGATGAGAAGGTGGCGATGGGACTTATCGGGTCGATCCCGCTTGCATGTCATCACCATCAGTCGATTGATGCTCCTTGCGGGGGCCAGCTGATGGCGAAAAGCCCTTCACTTTCGTGCGGCGTCGAGAATCACCACGGCGTTATGAGCGATAGCGTCTGCCGCCGGTGTTTGCGATAGAACTGAAAATCGCGATCCAGCGTCCATATGCTCGCCTCCGGCCGGAGTTCAGCCATTCGCACGAGGCATGCATCTGCGAACGAGATCGGTCGCTCGCGATAACGCCGCATCAGGTCGCGGATGTGGCGATACTCGGCGTGAAAGTCGAAGTCGCTTCGCAAAAAGCCCGTCTCCACGAGCGCGAAGAGATCAGCGGTGTCATGCCCTTCGCGCTTGAGGAGAAAGAGAACTTCCGAGATCACCGCATCGCAGGTCAGCACCGTGGCCGGAGCATCCTTCGATTGTTCCACGGACCAGGCGTGTTGCGTGTCATCTCCCACGAGCAGCGCAACGAGCGGACCGGTATCCACCAGCCAGAGCTTCACCGGCCGTAGTTTTCAAGATGCCTGGGATTCGTGGACAGATCTTTTGCCCCACCGCGCTTCTTGCCCAGTAGATGCTTGATCACGTCATAACCTGATTTCGTCGGCTCTGGCTCAGGAGTCACGCCGTACGCGCGCAGGGCGCGCCGCACCAGGCTGCCTTGGGAAATGCCTTCACGACGGGCTTGTTTCCGCAGTGCCCGGCTTTCGGCCTTCGAAATGCGCAACGAAAGGGTTTCAGTCTGCATGCGGCGCAATGTAAGACAAATAGTAGATAAAAGCAAGACACGGCTAGGAAATTCAAACGGCCTATTTTCGACGCGTCCTCGTCAGCGACTGGCTCGACCCGCGATCGCCGGTCATTCGCGGGTGGGAGCGCCGTCTCGACGAGGCCCTTGGGTCGCACGCGGATCCAGCCTGATCCGCAGCACCCGCGCGATCAGTGCGTTCGTCGCATCGCTGCGCCTTGTGTCTGTCTCTTCAGTCTTCTCGCTTTCCCCGCCTCTCCGCCTTGACTACAAGTTTCCTGCCCACGCTCGGCACGCCCTTCTGGTCGACGACAAAGAGCATGTAGATCCCCGGGATCGCCTGAGCCGGCACGTTGGGAGCCGTCACCCGCAGCTCATGGGTGCCTCTGCTGTCGTGGTCTCTGTGGCCATGGCGTCCGTGGCCGTCGTGCCGGTCATCGCCACGGTCGTCGTCATCCCGGTCGCCCTTCCGTCGGAACGCCAGCTTCACGTAGCGGTCACCGGTGGTCAGGCTGTGGGTGTCATGGTCGCTGCGAAGCATCACGACCGAAGCAATCCGGTGCGGATCCCCCGCGATGGTGATGTCGAAGTCCCCGCGGTAGGAGATCTCCCCAGGCGATTTTCCTGGTTGAACAGGTATGACGGAAAGAAGAGTTGCCCGACCGGCACCCAAAAGGTTCTCCGCAGCGGGCGAACGGCGCGTTCCGACCGGCGACGATGGCGGCTCAGGGTATCGGTCGGCGGTCCACGTGGCCGCCGGCGAGTCGCAGCAAGCTCTCGTCGACGATGCGCCCGTGCTTGATGACGAGAGCGATGGACTTGGCGTTGCCGATATCGCCTGTCGGATCGGCGTGCAGCAGCACTGCGTCCGCGAGCTTGCCCGGCTCGATCGACCCGAGATCTTTTTCGCGCCCGAGGAACATCGCAGCGTTCAGCGTAGCGATGCGAATGACCGCGGCGGGCGGAATGCCCGCGCCCGCGAGCAGCTCCATCTCACGGTGGACCGCGGGGCCGATCGTCTGGTCGGTTCCGAGCACCAGGATGGCGCCTGCCTCGTGGAACCTGCGGACGTTCTCCTGAGCCACCGGGGTCATCAGCTTCATCCACCAGGTCCAGCGGCTGTCCTGCCACTCCTTGCGCTGATCGGATTTCAGCTTCGCGATCTCTGCGGCGCTGAATGACGCCCGGTAGAGCGCCTGGTCGAGGTACTCCGGATGCTCGACGAGCCGGCTGTAGTTCTCCCCGATCGTCAGTGTCGTCATCATCAGTGTGCGCTTGGCGCCCATGAGTTTCACGAAGCCGTCGCTCGCCGGACCCTGAATGACGGGATGCGCGAGAGCGTCCACGCCGGCGAAGATGGCCTGCCGGGCCCGCATTTCGCCCGAAATGTGTATCGTCGTCCGAATGCCGCGGTCGTTGTAGTACTCGACGACCTTCTCGAGCACCGACGGATCGAGAACAGGAATCATCGGTCGTGCACCCCAGCCGCGTTCCTCGAGGGCCAGCTTGAGGACGTCGGGTTGGCGGGCGATGTGCTCGTCGAGCGCGCGTATCGCCTCCGGCCAGCTCGTGATGTCCGTCGACCCAGGACCGCTGCCATGGCTGCCGGGATACGTGACGATGCCGCCCGTCGCGAAGATGCGGGGTGCCAGCAGCTTGCCGCTACGCTCGGCCGCCCGCAGCTCGAAGATGTAGTCCGGCACGTTGCCGGCGTCGTAGATGCTCGTGACGCCGCTGTACAGATAGCTGTGCAGCGCCGCGACCCCGGCCTCGCGGTTCAGCGCAACTCTCCGCAGGCCGTCCCTGGTGATCTCGGTGCCGCCGCGGAGATGGACGTGCATGTCCATCAGTCCCGGTATCAGATACTTGCCCCGGCCATCGATGCGCCGTCCCGCCGGCGAGCCCGCTTCGCGCTCGGCACTCACCGTTGCGAACCGGCCATCCTCGATGACGATCGTCATTCCCGGCCGCGCCGGACGCCCGGTGCCGTCGATCAGCGTCACGCCTTCGATGATCAGTCGCTCCGCCTGAGCGGTAAACGTCGCAGACGCGAAGGCGACCAGCAGGGCAGCACGCCTCCACGCATTCATGGGCGAAGGTCCTTGAAGACCACGCCGTCCCGCATGACGAAGCTCACCTCGAGCACCGCCCGAATGTCTTCGAGCGGGCTCCGCGGGATGGCTACGAGGTCGGCGGCCATGCCTTGCGTGAGCTGCCCCACGTTCTCGAGGCCGCCTGCGCGCGCAGCGTCGACGGTGCCCGCGACGAGCGACTGCATTGGAGTCATGCCGATGCCGACGTACTCGATGAACTCGTTCGCGTTCTCGCCGTTCGGCGACACACCGGAGTCCGTGCCGAGCGCGATGTTGACGCCCATGCGATGTGCCATGCGCGTCATCTCCTTCGGCTGCCGGCCGAGCTCGAGCAGCTTCTCGAGAATCGCCGATGGCGAGTCCTTGTACGGCCCTCGCAGCAGTTTCTCGCGCGTATCCCCGACATAGGTGATCGGATAGACGGTCGGGATCAGCCAGGCGCCGCTCTTCTTGAAGAGACGCATGGTGTCCTTGTCCGCCCACATCGAATGCTCGATCGAGTCGAATCCGGCGCGCAGCGCGGCGTCGATCCCGGCCTTGGCGTGCGCATGGGCCGTCACCTTGCGGCCGAGCGCGTGAGCCGTTTCCGCGATGGCCTTCAGCTCGCCGTCCGTGAACTGCTGACCCGTGCCGGCGCTGACGTTCGACAGGACGCCGCCCGTGGCGGTCACCTTGATCACGTCGGCACCTCGTTTCACGGCTTCACGCACGGCGCGCCTGCAGTCATCAGGGCCGTCGCACACGCCCGCGGCGGGCAGCGCTCTCAACACCTCCTCACGGTAGCCGTGAATGTCGCCGTGACCGCCGCTCGGCGTGATGGGAGCGCCCGACGCGATGATCTTCGGGCCGGGCACGAGGCCGCTGCGAATCGCATCGCGCAGGGCGAATACCGCATTACCGCGGGACCCGAGATCCCGCACCGTGGTAAAGCCAACCATCAGCGTCTTGCGGGCATTGTCGGCGGCCAACAGTGCGAAGTAGGCATCCGACCTGGTCACCGCTGCGAGCTGACGATCCCCGGGAGCGCTCGTGAGATGAACGTGCAGGTCGATGAAGCCCGGCATCACGAACGAGCGCGACAGATCGATGACTCGGGCAGCCTCGGACGAAAGACCCAGCTCGGGTAGACCCACCTTGCCGGGCCGGACGTCGCGAACCGTCCCATCCACGATCACGAGAGTCCCAGGGACCAGCGGGCGCTGGCCGGGAACCGCCAGCAGCTGTCCGGCGTGAACGACGGTCGTCTCGGCATCGACCGACGCCGCCCAGGCGATCAGCGCGAGTGCGGAAAAGAAATGGATCGTTCTCAAAGGCGGCTCCCCCTTGGGTTCGCTGCGATTGACGCGTGCCGGCGAAACGGAATATATATGAAAGCGCATAGGTCGCGCTGGCGCTGCGCAGTCAACGGGGGGAAGTCATGACAGACGAGAGCAGTAGTCGCGTCGTATCTACGCGAAGCCTCGGCGCGTTGCTGGCGGCGATCGCGGCGCACCTTACCGGCGGTGTCGCGGCAGCCCAAACGTCCGATGCGCCCGAAACCCGAGGCGCCGGCCTGGAGGAGATCGTCGTTACGGCGCGCAAGCGCGGCGAAGAGCTGCTTCAGGACGTGCCCGCGACCATCACCGCGATAAGCGGCGACCAGCTCGCTGCGCTTGGCGCCGTCAACTTCGACGAGTTTGCATACCAGGTCCCCGGCCTCACGTTCTCCGACGAAGGCGCTGGCCAGAAGCGCTACGTCATCCGCGGCGTTCGCTCGGCAGGCCAGGAGCAGGTGGCGGTCTATTACGACGAGGTGCCGGTGCCGGGCGTGCAGAGCGCGAGCGGCGACAGCGGTTCGCAGACCACCGACCTCAAGCTGTTCGACATCGACCGCGTCGAGGTCCTGAAGGGTCCGCAAGGCACCACCTTCGGAGCGAATTCGCAGGCGGGCACGGTTCGCTTCATTCTGAAGAAGCCCGAGATGGATGACCTGGAAAGCCAGGTGAAGCTGGGCGTGCACAACGTGAGCCAGGGTGACGATGGCGGCAGCGCGTACGGAATGATCAACGTGCCCCTCGCGGCGGATCGGCTGGCAGCGCGCGCCGTCGCATATTACGACCGCGAGGCCGGATTCATCGACAACGTCCGTCTCGACAGGGAAGACATCAATTGGACGGAGACCATCGGCGCACGCCTCGCCATGCGCTTCCGGCCGACCGAGAGCCTGACGTTCGATGCCCTGGCATGGGCGGAGAACCGCGACAACGGCGGGTCCGGTCGCTACAACCCGAACGACTCGTTCTCCATCGATCCGAGCAATCCGGATTTCCGAGCCAACAATCTGACTCCGCTGACGGACATCCGCCGGATTGCGTTCTTCGAGACCGGCGACCTGCAGGTGGGTGACTACGTGTACAGCGGCGTTCCCGACGATCAGCGCCTCTACAGCCTCACGATGAACTGGGACATGAATTGGGCATCGCTCGTGGCGACGGGGTCGCTCTACGACCGCGATTTTGGCTTCAAGCGCGATTCGACATGGGTGCTGCTGCGCCTGGGCGTGCGCCCGACGCCGACGCAGCCGGGGGATCCGCCGGCGTCTCGCCCCGATTTCTACCCGGCGTTGACCGACCAGACGCAGGACATCAACCAGAAGGCGTTCGAGCTGCGGCTGAATTCGAAGCCCGGCTCACCGCTGCAGTGGCTGGGCGGAGTTTTCTATCGGGAGCGCGAGTCCGGCTTCGTGAGCTACGTGCCTGCCGTAAACCCGGCCACCGGCCTCCCGGCGGCGCCGACGCAGCCGGCGACCGGTTACATCGGGCCCATTCCGGGCACCGGCATCCCGGGGTGCAATCCGTGCGTCACCGCGCGTGAGAACGATCGCAACATCGAAGAGAGCGCGGTGTTCGGCGAGGTGTCGTACACGTTCGCCGAGAAGCTCGAGGTCCTCGCGGGAGTGCGCTGGTTCGAGGCAAAGCAGAGCGATTTCGGTCTCACCACTTTTCCGTTCGCATTGTTCAACTTCGCGCCGCTGCCCCCCGCCGATCCTCGCCAGTTCAAGGAAGACAAAGTCCTCACGAAGTTCCAGCTCTCCTACCGCCCGGCCGACGGCGTCGTCCTCTACGCGCTCGCGTCGCAGGGCTACAGGCTCGGCGGCACGAACCAGCAGGGCATCGTAGCGGTGCCGCTCGGCTTCGAATCCGACAGCATCTGGAACTACGAGATCGCGACCAAGACGGGCTTCATGGACGGCCGGCTGTATGTGAACCTGGCCGGGTTCCTGATCGAGTGGGAGGACATTCAGGTGTCCGGCCGCGATCCGACCGGAGCGTTCGCATTTCTCGGCAACGCCGGCGCAGCCGAAATCCAGGGCCTGGAGCTCGAGGTGCAGGGGCGACCGACCGACGCCCTAACGTTCACCGTGGGCGCGAGCTGGCTGCCGAAGCGAGAGCTGACGGAAGACCAGGTCACGGCTCAGGTCGTCGCGCCCGGTCGCAAGGGAGACGAGCTGCCGTTCATCCCCGGCTTCACGGCGAATGCCACCGCGCAGTACGACTGGGCACTGCCCGTCTACAACTGGGATGGGTTCGTGCGCGGCGAGTACGCGTACCGCGGGTCGTCCGACTCGGAGCTGCAGACAGCCTCGCGCTTTAATCGCGAGCAGAGCGCGTACGACATCGTGAACCTGCGTACTGGTGTGTATCGCTCCGACACGGGGTTGAACCTGACGCTCTATGTCGAGAACGTGTTCGACGAGCGGGGCGATCTGCGCGTTCGCGACGAGGACTCGCTCCTCACGTTCAAGTGGACGAATCGGCCGCGAACCGTCGGGCTCGATCTGACGAAAAATTTCTGACCGACGCTGCGGACACCCGCACACCAGGAGCACGTGAGCAGGCAGGTCAAGGGAGATCGGTGGCTCGAAGGCTATGTGCCTTACCTGCTGTACAAGGTAACCAACAAGCTCAATGCACGGTTGCTTGCGAGACTACGCGTCACGAAGACGAATCCGGCGCGCTGGCGCGTGCTGAGCGTGCTGCGAGCGTATGGGACGTTGAGCGTTGGCGAGATCGTCGACAGCACGCTGATGGGGCAGCCCACCGTGAGTCGAGTCGTCGCGCAGCTCGAGCGCGAGGGGCGTGTGACGCGAAGCCCCGGTCAGGACGACACGCGTGTCAGGAGAGTCGCCCTGACTGCCAAGGGGGTCGCGACCTTCGAAGCCATCGTCCCGACCGCGTTGAGACACCAGAAGCTGGCGCTGCGCGGCTTGTCAAGGAGGGACCTGCAGGCGGTCAAGCGCGTGCTGGTCAGGATCGAGCGCAACATCGACCACGCGGATGACGCTGTTTCCGTGAGCTCGTAAGGCTCGCGCGCTGTCCGGGCGCGCGCCTGGCAGCTCGCCAACAGGGATCGCCGGTCATTCGCGGGTGGGAGCACCGCCTCGAGGAGGCCCTTGGGTCGCACGCGGATCCAGCCTGATCCGCAGCACCCGCGCGATCAGTGCGTTCGTCGCATCGCTGCGTTCTTCGGCTGCGGCGCCCTGAGCATAGTCCGTGGCACGCAGGTCCTGCAGCGGCAGGCCTGTGCGCTCGGCGAGCACTCTTTCGAGCCGGTCGATGCGATCGAGCGCCACCGACAGCTCGAGCAGCAGGGCCAGAGAGAT
>JBQTHP010000038.1:0-26420 GCA_052389755.1 Gammaproteobacteria bacterium | reverse complement strand
CGCCCTTTAGCGATAGCCGGTAACGTCGGCCGGTTTGCCTGCGTCCTGAACTTCGGGGACATACCGCCAGGCATCGGGCTGGCTGCCGTCGAGATCGGTGAAGCCATAGATCTTCGCCAGCTGGCCGCTGGAGAGCGACCGCCCGTTCCAGCGCGACACGTCGGGATCTTGTGCGAGCGCCGCTACGGCGCGTCCGACGAACGTCGGGCTCTCGGAAATAGCAAAGTGGGGCGAGCGCGCTGTCGCATCACGCCAGTTGTCTTCGGTAACGCCATAAGCCTGGAGCATGGCCTCTGATCGCAGCCAACCCGGCGTGAGTGACACTGCTGTCGCGCTGTAGGGCCGCAATTCGTGCGCCAGCGCGAACGCCATTCGATTCACTGCCGCCTTGGCCAGATCGTAGAAGAAGGAGACTCGGTAGTGGGTTGCGTTGTACTCATCCGTTCCGTCTGTCACCTCGACAACCAGTCCACCTGGCGCCTTGATGAGCAGCGGTATCGCGAAATGGCTGGTAATGGCGTGCGTGTCCACGGCCAGGCGCAGGGTGCGCAGTCCAATATCCAAAGAGGATTCCCAGACTGACTTGTTCCACTCCATCGTGGTGGCCCCCCAGATATCGTTCACGAGAACGTGCAGGCCGCCCTGTTCGGATTCGATACGCGCTATGAGCACGCGAACCTGTTCGGGCACCAGATGATCTACCTGCACCGCTATGCCGCGCCCTCCGGCCTCATCCACGAGCGCCGCGGTCTCTTCGATCGTCTCCGGCCGGTTCATTTCCGATCGCTGAGAGCGGGTCGTTCGCCCGGTGACGTAGACGGTCGCTCCGGCCGCACCCAACTGCACGGCGATCCCGCGTCCCCCTCCTCTGGTTGCTCCAGCGACCAATGCAACCTTGCCTGCGAGCGATGCCGCCATGACGTCAGGCTAAGACAGGCGGGCGGTGACCGTCCACCAGGCTGGGCGCCATGGTAGCGTCTCTGTTGGTCCCTGATCGGCGAGTCGACGCAGAGATGAGAATCCGGGTTCTTTCCGATCTGCACCTCGAGTTCCTCGATTGGACTCCGCCGCCAGTCGAGACGGATGTTGTTGTGTTGGCCGGCGACATTCATGTCGGAGTACACGGCCTTGAGTGGGCGCGAGAGCATTTCCCGACCACGCCAGTCGTCTACGTGGCCGGCAACCACGAGTTCTACGGCGCGCGGCTGCAGGATGTGTTGGCGGCGTTACGCGAGGCAGGGAAACGGCTTGACATCAGCGTGCTCGATGGTGATGCGCTCATCCTCAGCGGCATGCGCTTCCTCGGTGCAACGTTGTGGACGGATTTTGCTCTCTATGGATCACAGCCGCGGCAGATCGCCCGCGCGATGGCCGACGCGAAGTACGGGATGAACGACTTCCGGGTAATTCGTTACGGCGAGACCGGACTGTTTCGCCCGGAGCATGCGCGTGAGATTCACCTCGCGCAGGTGCAGTGGCTCGAGGAGAAGCTTGCGGCGACGTTCAACGGCGCGACCGTCGTCGTCACGCACTATCTGCCACA
This sequence comes from Gammaproteobacteria bacterium, assembly GCA_052389755.1. Classification (GTDB taxonomy): domain Bacteria; phylum Pseudomonadota; class Gammaproteobacteria; order Steroidobacterales; family Steroidobacteraceae; genus JBQTHP01. The sequence continues at coordinate 24,877 of JBQTHP010000038.1, read as the reverse complement.
CCGGCAGAGCATTCATCGGAAGTACGACGGCGACTCGCTCAACCCGGCCTTCGCGAGCGATCTCGCACACCTGGTGAAACCGCCCGTGGCGCTGTGGATTCACGGGCACACGCACGAGTCGTGCGAATACGCTGTGAATGGCACGCGGGTCATCTGCAATCCGCGCGGCTACCTGCCGATGGAGCCGAATCCGGCGTTCGATCCGATGCTCGTGGCCGAGCTCCCGGGCATTTGATGACTCACTCGCGATCAGTCATCCCACTTGACCGGCGGACTGCCGCCGTAGGTGTCGACGGCTTCCATCAGCGCGGCGACGAGACCGCGCTCCTCCTCCGTGAGCTCCGGACGCCAGATGTCGAAAATCAGCACGACCCGCGTCTGATCGCTCGAATTCCACGCCTCGTGTTCGATCGTGTCGTCGAACACCCACGCCTTGCCCTTCACCCATTCGCGCTCGTCGTTGCCCACACGGAAACGGCAGCCGGGCGGCACGATGAGCGGCAGGTGACAGATGAGACGCGAATTCAGGAAGCCGGTGTGCGGCGAGATCCGCGCGCCGGGCTTCAGCAATGAGAAGAGGATCGATGGCGTCCGCCCCTTGATGTGGCCGAGCGGAGCGTTCTCCAGCGCGGCGAGCGTGCGGGGGCACTGTTCCGCGTTCCCCGGCACCGGGGCGCCGTCCTTCCAGAGAAAGAAGGCGCTCCAGTCGAGACTGTCGAGCAGCTCGGCGTTCGCGCTCGGTGGCCCAATGCCGGGCTTCTCGATGTAGGGGACGAAGGCATTCGCCTTCATCAGAACCTGCTCGAGCTCCGCGCAAATGTCGTCGGTTGCGGCTTCGACGGCATCGAGCCACGGAAACATCTCGCGCGGATAGAACTGGATCTGAGGAAGCTCGGGGAAGAAATACGCCCGCGGTTGCTGGATGTAAGGCCGCTTCTTGCCGGCCAGCAGCTCGAGCGAATGGGTAAAGCGCCTGCTCGAGCTTTTCGCGTCGTAGCCGTATGCGGCCAACTGTCTCCGGAGATGCGCTTCGATATCGGCGTTGATTCGATCGCGCTCCGCGGCCGCGCGTCGGACGGACTGAGCGATACCCGGTGGCAGGTTCGTGACCGTGGAGGCAAGCGCGACGGCGACACCGTAAAAAGAGGTCGCAGCCCGCGCGTTACCGCTTGCGGCGAGGTAGTCGCCCTTCATGATGAGCGCGTGCAGATTGCGCGGATCGACGGCGAGCGCACGGTCTACGGCGGCGATCATCCCCGCTTCATCCTTGAGACCCTGGCACGCCATCGCGAGGCCGACCCAGACGGGCCCATCGGCCTGACCTGCAGCGACGATCGCCTCGAACTGGCGGCGGGCCGTGGTTGCATCGCCGGATTGCAGCGCCGTGATGCCTGCCTGCCGGAGCGCACGCGCGTCGTTGGATGGCGTTTGCATCAGTCGAAGAAATATACCAGCCGGAAGCCACGAGGCGTCGTAGGGTGTCGCCGAAACACCCTTGGAGAGTGAGCAGGCGCGTGGAAAGGCAGCGTTGCGGCTGGGTCCCGCTCGGCGATGCGGACTACGTTCGCTATCACGACGAGGAGTGGGGTCGTCCCGTGCACGACGACCGGCTCCTGTTCGAGATGCTGACGCTCGAAGGCGCGCAGGCGGGCCTGTCGTGGGCGACCATCCTCCGGAAGCGCGCGAACTACCGACGTGCATTCGCCGGCTTTCAGCCGCGCAAAGTCTCGCGCTTCGATGCGCGAAAGCGGGCCGGGCTGCTGCGGGATCCCGGCATCGTCCGCAATCGACTCAAGATCGATTCGACGGTGAGCAATGCGCGGGCGTTTCTCGAGGTGCAGCGCGAGTTCGGCAGCTTCGATCGCTACCTGTGGGCGTTCGTCGAGAACCGACCGCTCAGAAATCGGCCGAAATCCTCGAAGGACGTGCTCGCGCGCACCGAGCTCAGCGATCGGATCTCGAAGGACCTCAAGCGCCGCGGCTTCCGGTTCGTCGGCTCGACCATCGTGTACGCGTTCCTGCAGGCCGTCGGCGTCGTGAACGACCACGCGCGCAGCTGCTTTCTCGCCCGCACCGCCGACCGGTCCCCCAGAGGCTGAGATCGCGCTATCCTGACGCCCAACCGCCGCCAGGGGATTGAGCCTATGAGCACTCCGAAACGACGTGCATGGGTGATCGCGACAGCGTGGATTGCGCTCGCGGCGTGCTCGGCGCCCGATGCGACGCTGCCCAAGGACGTGATCAACGCCCTCGAAACCTGTTTCAACCGCAACGACGCCGCCGCGTGCGCGGACCTGTTCTCCGACGATGCCGAAATCTTTCCCGGCTCGGGACAGGTCGTGAGCGGACGTGCTGCGATCCACGATTTTTACAAGGATCAGGTCGCCACCGAGTTCGCGTTCGATACCGATTCCACGAAGCAGCTGGTTCGCGAGGACATCGCAATCGATCAGGGTACGTATCGCGTCCGCAACGTCATGGCCGGCAGGGACGTGGAGCAAGGGAACTATCTTCAGGTCTGGAGACACGACGGCGGCGAGTGGAAACTCTATCGGGTGATGTACAACCCGGAGAGGGTGGCGAGGACGTCGGTGTCCGTCGGTGAAGAACCGACGGAAGGCGCGGAACCGACGACTCCGTAGCTTCGCGAACATGCGAGCGCTGCGAGTCGCGGTCGGCGGCGTCCAGCACGAGACGAACACGTTCGCCGACACGCGCGCCGCGTTCGCGGATTTCGCGGCGGCCGATGCGTGGCCCGGACTTACGCGCGGCAGACCGGTCTTCGAGGCGGTGCGCGGCATCAATCTGCCCATCGCGGGATTCATCGAGGAAGCGCGCCGCTCGGGCCATGAGCTTGCGCCGCTGTCGTGGTGCTCCGCGCAGCCGTCCGGATCGGTCACGCGCGATGCCTTCGAGCGCATCGCATCGATGCTGCTCGAGGATCTGCGGGCACAGCTTCCGCTCGATGCGGTCTACCTCGATCTGCATGGCGCAATGGTCGCGGAGCACCTCGACGACGCCGACGGCGAGCTCCTGCGGCGCGTGCGAGGCGTCGTCGGCGATTCGGTGCCGCTCATCGCAAGTCTCGATCTGCACGCGAACGTCTCCGCCGCCATGGTGGCGGCGGCCTCGCTTCTCGTCGGATACCGCACTTACCCGCACGTCGACATGGCGGAAACGGGGGCGCGCGCTGCGCGCGCCCTCCCCCGGCTCGCCGGCCGGCCGCCGCTCGCGCGCGCGCGCCGAGCGCTCGACTTTCTGATTCCGCTCACCTGGCAATGCACGCTCGTCGAGCCGACGAAGGCGCTGATGCAGCGCGCGATCGATGCGACGCGAGATTCGATCGTGGCCCTCGAATTCACGCCCGGCTTTCCGCTCGCCGACGTCGCGGATGCGGGGCCGTGCGTGTTCGGATACGGCGAGGACCATACGGTGGAGCACGCAGTCGACCAGCTCGCGGTCGCCGTCGCCGCGAGCGAGCAGCAGTTTGCGGGCAATCTGTGGTCGATCGACGCGGCCGTCGAGCGTGCCCTGAGCGTCGCCAGCGTCGGCATCGGTCCGGTGATTCTCGTGGACACTCAGGACAATCCCGGCGCCGGCGGCAATGCAGACACGATGGCGTTGATCAAGGCGTTCATCGCCCGCGGCGCGGAGTCGGTCGTCGCCGGACTCATCTGCGATGAAGCGGTGGCGCGCGCCGCGCATGCCACGGGAAAAGGACGCACGCTGCGCACGAGCCTCGGTGCAAAGAGCGGTTGGGCCGGCGAATCCCCGGTCGAGGCCGAGTTCGTCATCGAGGCGCTCGGCGACGGAAAATTCACCGGCACGGGGCCGTTCTACCTTGGTACGCGCATGGAGCTCGGACCGATGGCGCTGCTGCGGATCGGCGGCGTGCGGATCGCCGTTGCGAGCCGAAAACAGCAGGCGGCCGATCAGGCCATGTTCCGCCATCTCGGGGTGGAGCCGGCCGGCGCACGCATCCTCGTGCTGAAGAGCTCGGTGCACTTCCGAGCGGACTTCGGCCCGCTCGCGAGCGACATCCTCGTGGTCGAAGCGCCGGGGCCGAGCCCGGCCGACCCGGCGCGCCTTCCGTTCCGGAAACTGCGGCCCGGTGTACGGCTGTGAAGGTGTTAGGCGGAAGGGCCGTGGCTATACTGCGGGGCGTCACGGACTAGAACCTAAAGCAAATAACTCGTCCTCGGCGCCCACTCATCACGGGAGGTCTCATGTCTCAGAAACAGGTCGGGAGCGTCACCTACACGGAGGCAGGCCAGAACTATTTCGTGCAACGGGGCCTGCGTCGCTACGCACGCGTGTGGTCGCTCTGGGCGCTCGGCGTCGGCGCGGTGATCTCGGGCCACTATTCGGGCTGGAATTTCGGCATCGGCGCCGGCGGCTTCGGCGGCATGTTCGTCGCCGGCATCATCATCATGGTGATGTACTGGGGACTGATCCTGAGTCTCGCCGAGATGTCCCCGGCACTGCCGCATACGGGCGCTGCCTATTCCTTTGCCCGCAGCGCAATGGGACCCTGGGGCGGATTCGTCACCGGCCTCGCCGAGAACATCGAGTACGTGCTCACGCCCGCGGTGATCGTGTTTTTCATCGGCTCGTACCTCACTGCGATATTCGAGACCGGCCCCCAGTACCAACCGGTGTGGTGGGCGGTCATGTATCTCGTATTCCTCGCACTCAATCTGCGGGGAGTCGAGCTCTCGTTCAAAGTCTCGGTAGCCGTGACGCTGGGTGCGCTCGCGGTGCTCGCGATCTACTGGGTGAGCGCCATCCCGCACTTCGATTTCGATCGCTGGGCGCTGAACATCGGTGCGGGCCCGGACGGCAGGGCGGTTGAGTCACCCGAAGGCGGAGGCACCTTCCTGCCGCTGGGGATCGCGGGTGCATTCGCGGCCCTGCCCTTCGCCGTATGGCTGTTCCTCGCCATCGAGCAGCTACCGCTTGCGGCCGAGGAAACGCACGACCCGAAACAGGACATGCCCAAGGGCCTCATCCTCGGCATGCTGACCCTGGTCGTATCGGCATTCCTCACGATGTTCCTGAATGCCGGCGTCGGCTCGACCGAGGAAGGCAAGATGCACGGGGCATACACGCTCGGCAGCTCCCTCGAACCTCTCCTCGACGGCTTCCGCGTGACGATCGGCGGCTTCGGCGCGAAAGCGCTCGCGCTGCTCGCGGTGATCGGACTCATCGCGAGCTTCCACACGATCATCTTCGCGTACGGACGGCAGATCTTCTCGCTGTCGCGCGCCGGCTATTTCCCGCAGGCGCTCTCGGTGACGCACGGCGCCCACAAGACGCCGAATCGCGCGCTCGTGAGCGGCACGGTGCTCGGATTCGCGGTGATGATCGCGGTGTGGCTGTCCCTCGGCGCTGAAAAGGGCGGCGCGCTCATCGGTGGCACGCTGCTCAACATGGCGGTGTTCGGCGCCATGATTTCCTACGCGATGCAGGGGCTGTCGTTCATCATGCTGCGGCAGAAACTGCCGAACATCGTGCGACCCTATCGCAGCCCGGTGGGCAGCTTCGGCGCCGCGGTCACGATCCTGATCGCGCTCGTCACCCTCTTCTATCAGCTGAAGGATCCCATCTATCGCAACGGCGTGATCGGCGCAGCGATCTGGTACGTCGCCGGCATCGTGTATTTCGCGATCGTCGGGCGCCATAAGCTCGTGCTCTCGCCGGAAGAGGAGTTCGCGATGACGCACGGCGCGCACGGGCATCCGGAAACCGAGGGGTACGGTCGCACGACGCTGTAATGCTCCCCGCTCAGATCAGGACCGCCCAGGACGCCCGCGCGATCGTCGAAGCACGCTCGCTTTCCCACGTGAAAGTGGGCGTCTTCGACGTCGACGGCATCATGCGCGGCAAGTATCTGTCGCAGGCGAAGTTTCTCTCGGCTCTCGAGAAGGGCTTCGGCTTCTGCGACGTCGTGCTCGGCTGGGATTCCAACGATCAGCTGTACGACAACGTCAAGTACACGGGCTGGCATACCGGCTATCCGGATGCCAACGTGCGTATCCTGCCCTCGACGTGCCGGCCGTTGCCGTGGGAAGGCGACGGCCTTTTCTTCCTGTGCGAGTTCGTCCCGCCCGCGGAAGACATCTGCCCGCGCGGCGTGCTCAGGCGCGTGATCGATCGCGCGCGTGCCCGCGGCTTCGAGCCGTACGTCGGTTTCGAGTACGAATTCTTCGTGTTCAACGAGACGCCCGAGTCCGTGCGCGCCAAGAACTATCGGGACCTGCAGCCGCTCGCGCCCGGATATTTCGGCTACTCGGTGCTGCGCAACAGCGTGCACAGCGATTTCTATCGGCAGCTCCTCGAGACCTGCGAGGCGATGCGCCTCGGCATCGAGGGTCTGCACGAGGAAACCGGGCCCGGCGTGCTCGAGGCTGCGATCACCGTCGATGCTGCCGAGGAGGCGGCGGACAAGGCGGCGCTGTTCAAGACTTTCGCCAAGGTCATCGCGCAACGCAACGGCAAGATGGCGACGTTCATGGCGAAGTGGTCGAACGCCTGGCCCGGCCAGAGCGGCCACATCCACATTTCGTTGAAGTCGAAGAACGGCAAGGGCGCGTTCTTCGACGCGAAGCAACCGCATACGATGAGCACGACGATGCGGCATTTCATGGGCGGTCAGCAGAAGTTTCTGTCGGAGCTGCTCGCAATGGTCGCTCCGACCGTCAACTCCTACACGCGGCTCATCCCGGGTTTCTGGGCGCCAACGGACGCGTCGTGGGGCGTGGAGAATCGCACCTGTGCGCTGCGCGTGATCGGCGGCAGCGAGAAAACGCAGCGCGTCGAGTATCGGATCGCGGCCGCGGATGCGAATCCGTATCTCGCCCTCGCCGCGGCGCTCATGTCGGGACTCTATGGCATCGAGCACGAGATCGAGCCTGGCAAGCCGATCGAGGGCAACGCGTACGAGCAGAAGCTGCCGAAGAATCTTGCCCTGCCTGCGACGCTGTGGGAGGCGGCGCAGCGGCTCAAGGAATCGAAGATGGCGCGCGAGTGCTTCGGCGATGCGTTCGTCGATCACTTCGCTGCGACGCGCGAGTGGGAAGAGCGCGAGTTCCGCAAGGCCGTGACGAGCTGGGAGCTGGAGCGCTACTTCGAGATCATCTGACCTGGAAACACGAAGGGGAGTCGTATGAACTGGAAAGTCATCGTGATCGGTGGTCTGGTTTTCTTCGTAGCGACGTGGTTGATCGCTCCGATCACCGGCCCGCTCATTCACGAAGGGGTGCTGAAGGAAGCCTACATGGCTACGGCGACGTTCTGGCGGCCCGAGCTCAACGAGCAGCCGCCGAACATGGCCGCGCTGATGCCGTACTGGATCACCGTCGGCCTCATCGGCTCGTTCATCACGGCGGGGATCTACGGCATCGTCCGTCGCGCATTGACCGGACCCGGCTGGATGCGCGGCCTCAAGTTTGGCGTCGGGCTCACACTGCTTGCGATCGGCACGATGGCCGGGCTTTCGGGCGTGTTCAATCTGCCTGCTGAGATCTGGGCCTGGTGGGCGCTGGAGTGGACGCTGATGTATCTGCTCGGCGGCGTGCTGCTCGGCTGGGTGGCGGAAAAAGTCGCGCCGACGGCCTCCACCGCCTGAACGGGCGCACGCGTGCTCGCGGTGCATCCGCGAGCACGCGTGCCCGCAGTCGAACGGCTTCAGTGCGCGCGAGCTGGTCGATAGACCTCGCGGCTGTCGAGCGCGCGCAGGACTTCTCCCAGCTGCTGCCGGAACGGGTACGTGTCGTTCGTCAGCCAGCGGCCGAGCTGGTTTGCGTAGAACTCATCGCCCAGATTTCCGCTGTTGCCGCCCGGCAGGATCGACACTGCGTCGATCGAGCCGGGCCACACGCCCGGGTTACCCACGTAGCGGCGGTTCGGTCCGGAACCGAATGTGAACGCGCTGGCGCTCGCCGAACGCGCCGAGTGCGACGATGCATCGACGACACCGAAGCCGCCATCGACCGCGATCCCCGGAAGGCCGTCGAAGGACGGCGGGAATCCCGGAGTCGTGCCGGGAATGCTGAACGGTCCGCCGAGGATGACGCCGTCGAACGTGATCCGGTGCAGCTTGCCCCAGCGATAGTCGTCCTGGTTCGTCGACCCATTGAACGCGGCCGCGAAAGCGGGACCCGAGAGAAGGTCGAGCGTGTCCCGGAGGCTCTTCAACAGAACGAAGTCGCGCCGCTGCGCCGGATCCGGTAGCGCCGCCCACGCGAAGAAATCGATCGTCGAGAGGCCGATGCCGTCGCGTTCCACGAGATGGCGCAGGGACTTGAGCGCCTCGCCCGAGCCCGGCGTCGGAACGCCAAGTCCCTGCAGAGCCCGATCGACACAGTTGGCGATCGCCCTCCCGCGCCACACCGAGTAGAGGGTCGCGGCGATGCTCGCCTGCACTTCCTTGCGCTTCGGAGGCAGGAGGTAACCGTCCTGATCGGCGGCGTCATACCCCGTTGCGACGCCGGTCGGCGCCGTGTGGTCCCAGCGCGCGAGGCGACGCACGGCCTCCTCGATCTGCGGATCCGCCGCAAATGCCTGCAACGCCGCCGGCGCATCGTCGGCCCGAGCGTTGGCGAAGGCCTGCACGATATGCGGCACAAGCACCGACGCATCGAACAGCGTCACGTCGGCCTGGAGTTCCTGCATGTCCTCGCTGTCGACGCGCCCGCGTGCGAGCTTCTCGCGCAACGCCTGCGTGATGCGGCCCGCACGCGTGCCGAAGTCGAAGGCGTACCCGAGAAAGTAGATGCCGCCGCCGCCCATGCGGAGTTGGTTCACCGGGTTGTTGTCGAGCGTCACGCCGGCGGGGTCGTTGTTGGCGTTGACCACGAACCCGCTGCGGGGATTCACGACCTGCGGCAGCTCATCGAACGGCAGGTGCTCGTAGCCCGTGCCGTCGGCTGGGCCGGGCACCGCCTTGCGGATCCATTCGTTGCCGCCCTGACCGTTACGGATGAACCACGGCGGCGCGCCGCGGACGATGCCCGCCTGCAGATCCTCGCGCAGCGGCACCTCGCCGGTCGTGAAGTATCCGATGTTCCCTGCGATGTCCCCGTAGATGAAGTTCTGCGAACCGACGTCGAAGAACTGCAGGGCGGCCTTGAAGTCGGCGAGGTCGCGAGCGCGATTCAGGAGGCGGAACGTCTCGAGCTCCCGCGTGCCGCCGAATCCCGCGTACTGCACGCTGATCGCAACACCCGTCGCCTGATCGAGCTGCACGATCGGCCCGTTGTTCCGGCGCGGCACGATGAGCGCAACCGGCGGGATGCCGCCTCCGGGCGGCACCGGCACGATCGTATCCGGCGCCCCACCGTCGCGCAGATTGACCTTGAACGCGAGCGGAATCGGAATGATCGGTTCGAGCTGGCCCTGGTAGAGCGTCGACAGGCCGCTCGGCGATCGCGAATCCGGCGCGACCTGTTCCTGATACGTGTCCGTCACGTCGAAGCCCGTGGTGGTCTCTCCCCAGGTCACGAACCGGTTCTGCCCGAGCACGATCCAGGGGGTGCCGGCGACGCTGCTGCCGATGGCGTCCAGGCCGTCCTTCAGCGTCGTGATCTGCAGGTCGTAGAAATTCGGAGGCAGATCGAGCGAGAGATGCGGATCGTTCGCCACGAGAGGCCGGCCATTGCGGGTGAGCTTGCCCGCCACCGCCCATTCGTTGCTGCCGACCTGTCGTTCAGTGCGCGACAGCGTGCGCTTCAGGAACGGAATTCGGTCGATCCGATGACGGTATTGCTTCAGCAGCTCGGCGGCAGCGGGATCGACTCTCATCCTCGAGCCATCCGCCTTGCCGTCGTGATGCGCACGGGGCCGCGGTCCGTTGGCATCCGGCACGCTTGCCGCCGGATCGAAGGGCGCCGAGCGGAACACGTCGAGGAAGAACAGCCCGTCGGCGATCTGGGCGCCTGCCTGCGGATTCAGCGCGATCAGCTTTTTCTGATACTCGAGATATTGCAGGGTTGCGTCGATGTCCAGATCGAACGACAGCTGAAACGCGAGCGCCTTGCCGATCAGCGCGCTGTCGAGCGCGGTCCACGCCTCGAATTTCGTCACTTCGAGCGCAGCATAGTTGGCCGGGAGCGCGTTTCGCTGCACCCACGCGTTGACGCCGTCGGCGTACGCCTGCAACCCCGCGCGGGTACTCGCGGAGTACGCCGCGAGTGACCGCTCGGCGGCGCGCCGCAAACCGATCGTCTGGAGCTCGACGTCCGAGGGCAGAGCGCCCTGGCCCACGAGCTCGGCCAGCGTGCCGCCAGCCGTGCGCCGCAGGACATCGAGCTGAAACAGTCGATCCTGCGCCTGCAGGAACCCCTGCATGACGAGCGCGTCGTGCTCATCGAGAGCGTAGATGTGCGGCACACCATCCGTGTCGCGCAGCACGACGGCCGGCGCGTGCAGGCCGGCCACCTCGATGGCCTTCTTGTTGCCGTGCAATGTCGGGAATCCGTCGGCGCGAGCGGCGCCGATCGCGGCCAGAGCGATGATCGATAGCAACACGGTACGCATGGCTCTCCCTTCTGTGCGCACGTAGCGTGCGCTGTCGGGCTTTTTATTGGCACGGGAGTATACGGCTACCGGCGTCCGCCTTCCGCCTTCCGGCCGGAGAAGAGCGCGTACCTGCGCGCTGGCGATAACCCTCTGACGGGAAGGCGGAAGCCGGAAGGCGGAAGTCGGAAGTCGGTAGCCGTTAGAATTCCCCGGTGACTTCCACCATCCAGCGGACCGTCTCCCCGGTCGACGGCCGTGTGTACGTCGAGCGCCCGTGTGCGACGCCGGCTCAGATCGACGCGGCGCTCACGGCGGCCGTGCGCGCGCAGCGTTCGTGGCGCACCACCCCGATCGAGGAACGCGCGCGCATCTGTCGCGCTTTCGCGGACGCCTTCGAGCGGCAACGCGATGCAATCGCGCTCGAGCTCTCGTGGCAGATGGGCCGCCCGAGCGCGTATGCGCCGAGCGAGGTTCGCGGCACGCTCGAACGGGCTCGCTACATGATCGACGCGGCGGCCGGTGCGCTCGCGGACATCGACGTCGGGCCGAAAGCAGGCTTCAGAAGGTTCATCCGACGCGAGCCGCTCGGCGTCGTCTTCACGATCGCCGCGTGGAACTACCCCTATCTCATTGCGATCAACAGCGTCATACCTGCGCTGATGGCGGGCAACGCAGTGATCCTGAAGCATTCTGCGCAAACGCCGCTGTGCGCCGAGCGCTTCGCAGGGTGCTTCGCCGAAGCGGGACTGCCCGAAGGGGTGTTCCAGGTGCTGCACCTCACGCACCCCGACACCGAGCGGGTCATCCGCGATACGCGCATCGGCTTCGTTGCGTTCACGGGATCCGTTACCGGCGGCCGCGCCGTGCAGCGTGCGGCCGCGGAGCGGTTCGTGGGCGTCGGTCTCGAGCTTGGGGGCAACGATCCCGCATACGTGCGCGCGGATGCGGGGTTCGATCACGCCGTCGAGAATCTCGTCGACGGCGCGTTCTTCAACTCCGGGCAATCCTGCTGCGGCATCGGCCGCGTCTACGTGCACGAGTCGATTCATCCGCGATTCCTCGAGGCCTTCGTCGATCTCACGAACCGCTACAGGCTCGGCAGCCCGATCGAGCCCGCCACGACGCTCGGGCCGGTGGTGCGCACCGAAGCTGCGCAGTCGATCCGGCGCGCGATCAGCGACGCCATCCGCGGAGGCGCACGTGGGCTCATCGACGCGCAGCGCTTCGAGGCCGACGACGAGCGCACGCCGTACCTCGCGCCGCAGGTGCTCGTCGATGTGAGCCACGACATGCCGATCGTGCGCGAAGAGATCTTCGGCCCGCTCGTCAACATCATGAAGGTGAAGGCGGACGAGGAAGCGATCCGCCTGATGAACGACAGCCGCTACGGCCTCACGGCATCGGTGTGGACGTCGGATGAAGAGGCTGCAGTACGCATCGGCGATCAGATCGAAACCGGCACGTGGTTCATGAACCGCTGCGATTATCTCGACCCCGCGCTCGCGTGGGTCGGCGTCAAGGACTCGGGCCGCGGGTGCACGCTGTCGGTCGTCGGCTACGAGCATCTGACCCGCCCGAAATCGTTTCATCTGCGCACGAGCATCTGAGGTCGACCACGTGTCCAATCCATCGCTCACCGGCCGCTGGAACTATCCGACCTCGATCCGCTTCGGTGCGGGCAAAATCCGTGAGCTGCCGGCCGCGTGCCGCGAGCTAGGCATGAAGCGACCGCTGCTCGTCACCGATGCCGGGCTGGCGAAGCTCCCGGTCGTTGCGAACGCCATCGCTCTGTGCAGCACCGAGGGCCTGAAGGTCGAGGTCTTCTCGCAGGTGCAGTCGAATCCCGTCGAAGCGAACGTGCTTGCGGGAGTCGAGGCGTATCGGCGCGGCAGCCATGACGGCGTCATCGCGTTCGGCGGCGGCAGCGCGCTCGATACCGGCAAGGCCATCGCGCTGATGGTCGGTCAGACACGCCCGATCTGGGATTTCGAGGACAAGGAGGACTGGTACACGCGCGTCAACGTCGCGGGGATGGCGCCCGTCGTTGCGGTGCCCACCACTGCCGGCACGGGCTCCGAGGTCGGCCGATGCTCGGTGCTCACGGATCTACGCGATCACACCAAGAAGCTGATCTTTCATCCGCGGCTGCTGCCGGCGATCGTCATAGAGGATCCGGAGCTCACGGTCGGCCTGCCGCCCCATATCACCGCGGCGGTCGGCATGGACGCGCTCTCGCACAACCTCGAGGCCTACTGCGCGCCCGCCTATCACCCGATGGCGGACGGCATCGCGGTGGAAGGCATGCGGCTCATCAAGGAATGGCTGCCGGTCGCAGTCAAGGACGGCAAGAACGTCGAGGCGCGCGCCCACATGATGATCGCATCGACGATGGGCGCGACGGCATTCCAGAAAGGCCTCGGCGCGATGCACAGCCTGAGCCACCCGTGCGGTGCGAATCTCGACACTCACCACGGGCTCACGAACGGCGTGGTGATGCCGTACGTGCTGGCCTTCAACCGCGCCTCCATCGAAGAGAAGCTGGGGCGACTCGCCGCTTACCTCGAGCTCCCGAAGCCTTCGTCGACGGCGGTGCTCGACTGGGTGCTCGAGCTGCGCCAGACGATCGGCATCCCCCACACGCTCGCCGCGCTCGGCGTGAAGGAAGAGCATGCGGCGCCGTTCTCGAAGATGGCCGAGGCGGATCCGAGCACGCCCTCGAATCCGCGCCCCGTCACGGCGAAGGAATTCGAGCAGCTCTATCGAAGCGCGATCGCGGGTCGACTGCCCTAGCCTCTCACAGTAGCCGCAGCGCTCCGGCGGCGCATAACATAAGATAAGGCCGGTCGGGCCGAAACCGGCGGCTCCAGAATCTCGCCAACCTGAGGATTTCCTTGATGAAATTGTCCGTCTTGATCGCGAGCATCGCTCTTTCGGCCACAGGCGCCGCACATGCCGCCTGCTCGTATCCGCGGGCACCGGAGAAGCTCCCTGACGGCAGCACGGCGACGATGGAAGAGATGATGGCGGCTCAAAAAGCCGTCAGGCAGTACGACGCCGACATCAACGCGTATGTAGCGTGCATCAAGCTCGAGCACGCGCAGTCGGTCTCCCAGGAGAACGCCAGCCTGACCGAGGAGCAGAAGAAGGACCGGGAGCGCGTACAAGTGCAGAAGCACAATGCCGCCATCGATGAGCTCGAAGCGGTTGCCGCGCGCTTCAACGAACAGGTGAAGGCCTTCAAGGCCAAGAACGAGAAGAAGAAAAGCTGATCACGCCAAGCGAAGCGGACCGGCTCATCGAGCAGCACCTGGCGTGTCTGCCGATCGAATCCTTGCCGCTCGCCCAGTGCGCCGGCGCCGTGCTTCGTGAAAACGTGTATGCGGAGCGCGATGCGCCACCCTTCGATCGCGTCGCGATGGACGGCATCGCTCTCGACAGCGCTGCCGTTCGAGGCGGTACTCGGCGCTTCAAGCTGCAGGCCACGCAGGCCGCCGGCGATCCGCCGCTCACGCTCGCGTCGCGTTCCGCCTGCATCGAGGTGATGACCGGCGCGGTGCTGCCCCGCGGCTGCGACGCGGTCGTTCCGGTCGAGCTCATCAGAACCGTCGGCGAATCGGCCGAGCTCGGCGAGGAGGTCGCGATCGAGGCGTGGCAGAACGTGCATCGACGGGGCAGCGACTCGCGGCAGGGCGCGCTGCTCCTTTCGGCCGGAACACGCCTCGGGCCGCCGGACGTCGCGGTCGCGGCGTCGGCCGGGATGGCGCGCGTCAGAGTGAGCAGCCAGCCCGCCGTCGTCGTGATCTCCACCGGCAACGAGCTCATCGAGCCGGGCGAGCCCATCCTGCCGCACCAGGTGCGCCGCTCGAACGCCTACGGCATCGTCGCCGCGCTGCGCGGCCACGGCTTTCAGCGCGTGGCCGACGATCACATCGTGGACGACGCGGCGGAGCTCAAGGCGCGTCTCGAGTTCCATCTCCATACGCACGATGTGCTCGTGCTGAGCGGCGGCGTGTCGATGGGCCGTCTCGATCTCGTTCCGCGCGTGCTCCAGGAGCTGGGCGTGCGGCTCGTGTTCCATCGCGTCGCGCAGCGACCCGGAAAACCGATGTGGTTCGGGGTGACGCAGGCCGGGCCGGCAGTCTTCGCCCTGCCCGGCAACCCGGTCTCGACGCTCGTCTGTCTCGCCCGCTACGTCATCCCCGCGTTGTTCGCGGCGATGGGCCAGACACGTGAAGCGCCGCAGAGGATCGCGATCGCCGCCCCGGTGACGGTCGGTGCATCGCTCGCCTTTTTCATGCCCGTGCGGCTCGAGGTCGACGACTGGGGCCGTGCGTGGGCCGTACCGCGCCCGACGAACGGCTCGGGCGACTTCACCTCGCTCGCCGCCACGGACGGCTTCGTCGAGCTGCCGCCCGGGCCGAACACGCATCCCAAGGGATTTGTCACCCGCCTGCACCGGTGGTAAACGGGCTACTCCGATGACCGAAGTCGTCGTCCCACTCACCGCCTTGCGGGCCCCGCGCGATACGCGCGCGCGCCCGATGCACGATCTGCGCATTTCGGTCATGGACCGGTGCAACTTCCGCTGCCCGTACTGCATGCCGCGGGAGAAGTTTCACGAGAGCTACCGCTTCCTGAAGTCGAACGAGCGGTTGTCGTTCGAGGAGACCGTGCGGCTCGCGCGCGTATTCGTGCGCCTCGGCGTGGCGAAACTCCGGCTGACCGGCGGTGAGCCGCTGTTGCGCGCGAACCTCGCCGATCTCGTCGGCGATCTGACCTCGATCCCGGGCATCGAGGACGTGGCGCTCACGACCAACGGCATGCTGCTCGCGAAATACGCCACTGAGCTCAAGGCCGCCGGCCTGAATCGCATCACGGTGAGCCTCGACAGCCTCGACCCGGATGTCTTCGCGCGCATGAGCGGCGGCTTTGGCGGCCTCGAGGAAGTGCTCGACGGCATCGAGCATGCACGCCGCGCGGGGCTCGAACCGATCAAGATCAACGCCGTGATCGAGCGCGGCGTGAACGATGCGGGAGCGCTCGATCTGGTCGAGCACTTTCGCGGCACGAGCGTCATCGTGCGATTCATCGAATACATGGACGTCGGCAACCGCAACGACTGGCGGCCCGACCTCGTCGTGCCCTCGCGCGAGCTGGCCGCGCGCATCGCGGCGCGCTGGCCGATCCAGGCGCTCGAGCCGAACTATCGCGGCGAAGTCGCCGAGCGCTATGCGTTCGCCGACGGCCAGGGCGAGGTCGGCTTCATCTCCTCGGTGACGCAGCCGTTCTGCGGCGATTGCTCGCGGGCTCGTCTGTCGTCGGACGGGATGCTCTATACCTGCCTCTTCGCAAAGCACGGCACGAGCCTTCGCGACGGCCTGCGCGGTGGGGCGAGCGACGAGGAGCTGCTCACGCTCGTGCGCGACGTCTGGTCGCGGCGGACCGACCGCTACAGCGAGCTGCGCGCGAGCATGCGCGCGACCCGCGACGCGGAACCGAAGGTCGAGATGTACTACATCGGCGGGTGACGATGACGCGTCTGACACATCTCGATGCCACGAACCGCCCGACGATGGTCGACGTCGGCGAGAAGAGCGTCACCGAGCGTGCCGCGACGGCCGAAGCGCGCCTGCGCCTGCCGCGCGCCGTGGCGCACGCACTGCGACGCACCGGCCATCGCACCAGGAAAGGCCCGGTGTTCGACACCGCGATCATCGCGGGCGTCATGGGCGCAAAGCGCACGCACGAGCTCATTCCGTTCTGCCATCCGCTCGCCCTGGAGCACTGCACCGTCGAGATCGAAACGGCGCGCAACGGGGAGCTCGTGATCCGCTGCACGGCCTCGGTGCGCGACAAGACGGGCGTCGAGATGGAAGCGCTCACCGGTGCGACGATCGCGGCGCTCACGGTCTACGACATGTGCAAGGCGCTCTCCCACGACATCGAAATAGCGAGCGTGCGCCTGCTCGCCAAGTCCGGCGGGCGGCGCGATTTCACGCGCTCGAGGCGGCGCGCATGAGCACGCCGCTCTTCGGGCTCGTGCTCGCCGGCGGGCGCAGCACGCGCATGCACCGCGACAAGGCCGCCCTCGCCTACCACGGCGGCACGCAGCTCGAACGCGTGATGGAGCTCGTCTCGGCGCACGTCGAGCGCGCGTTCGTCTCCGTGCGCGCCGAGCAGCGGGACGATCCGACGCGCGCCCGTTTTCCGCAGATCCTCGACAGGCAGGAAGGACTCGGACCGATCGCCGGCATCGTCGCTGCGCAGGCGGAGCACCCGGATGCCGCGTGGCTCGTGCTCGCGTGCGATCTGCCGTTTCTCGATGCCTCGACGCTGAAGCACCTGCTCTGGGCGAGACAGTCGGACCGCCACGTGACGGCGTATCGCTCGAGCCACGACGGCCTGCCAGAACCGCTGTGCGCGATCTACGAACCCTCGAGCCGCGGACCTCTCATGGAGTACGTGGCGAGCGGGCGGCAATGCCCGCGCAAGTTCGTGATGCAGGCGAACGCCGCGCTGCTCGACGAACCGAATCCGCGCGCGCTCGACAACATCAATACGCCCGAGGAGTACGAGGCTGCGATGGGTACGCTGTCCGGCACCGCGAGTCGACGGATCAAGGTGCAGTACTACGCACTGCTGCGTGAGCAGGCCGGCCGCCGCGAAGAGAATCTGGAGACGGCCGCCGGCACGCCGCGCGAGCTGTACGAGGAGCTGAAGAGGCGCTATCCGTTCTCGCTCGCGCCCGAGATGCTGCGGGTCGCGGTAAACGCGGAATTCGCCGACTGGGGACGACCGCTCTCGGACGGAGACGCCGTGGTCTTCATTCCGCCCGTCGCGGGCGGCTGACCGCGCAGCATCCATGGACGCACGCGTCGACACATTCCGTTTCAGCCATGCGCCGATCGACACCCGGCCGCTGCAGGCGTTGCTCGCGGACCCGGCGTGCGGGGGTTACACCGCGTTCGAGGGCTGGGTGCGCAACCACAACGAAGGCGCGCACGTCCTTCGCCTCGAGTACGAAGCGTTCGAGCCGCTCGCGATCCGGGAAGGCGAACGCATCATCGCGGAGGCAATGCTGCGCTTCGGCGTCGAGCACGCGCGCTGCGTGCATCGCATCGGGGATCTCGCGATCGGCGAGCTCGCCGTGTGGGTCGGAGTGAGCGCGCGGCACCGCGACGAGGCGTTTCGCGCCTGCCGCTACATCATCGACGAAGTGAAGCACCGCGTCCCGATCTGGAAGAAAGAGCACTACGCGAACGGCGATTCGGGCTGGGTGAACTGCGAGCGCTGCGCTGCACCTGCGCACGAGGACTGAGCAGCTAGGGCCGGATCTGGCCCGTACCGCGTACGACGTATTTGTAGGTGGTCAGCTGCTCGACGCCGACCGGCCCGCGCGCGTGGAAGCGGTCGGTCGAGATGCCGATCTCGGCGCCCATGCCGAACTCCCCGCCGTCGGCGAACTGCGTGGAGGCGTTGTGCAGGACGATCGCGCTGTCCACGCGTCCGAGGAACTGCTCGGCGGCGCGAGCATCTTCCGTGACGATCGACTCGGTGTGCGCCGAACCGTACTTCGCGATGTGCTCGATCGCCGCATCCACGCCCTCGACCACTCGCGCCGCGATGATCGCGTCGAGGAATTCCGTGTACCAGTCCGCTTCGGTCGCGGGTCGCACACGCGCATCGACTTTCTGAACGGTCTCGTCGCCCCGCACCTCACAGCCCGCATCGAGCAGCTCGCGCACGATGGGCGCGAGGTGCGTCGCCGCGCATGCGCCATCGACCAGCAGCGTTTCCGCGGCACCGCACACGCCCGTGCGACGCAGCTTCGAGTTCCGCACGATGGCGCGCGCCTTCGCGAGATCCGCCGCCCGATCGACGTACACATGGCAGTTGCCCTCCAGATGACCGATCACCGGCACGCGCGCCTCCTGCCGCACGCGCGCGACGAGGCTCTTGCCTCCGCGCGGCACGATCACATCGATGTACGCGGCCATGTTCGCGAGCATGTAGCCGACGGCGGCGCGGTCGACGGTCGGCACGAGCTGAATGCAGCTCGCGGGTAAGCGGCCGGCGTCGAGTCCCGCGGCGAGACAGGCGTGGATTGCGCGGCTCGACTGAACGCCTTCCGATCCGCCGCGCAGGATCACCGCGTTGCCGGACTTCAGGCAGAGCGCGCCTGCGTCGGCGGTCACGTTCGG
Organism: Gammaproteobacteria bacterium; assembly: GCA_052389755.1. Classification (GTDB taxonomy): domain Bacteria; phylum Pseudomonadota; class Gammaproteobacteria; order Steroidobacterales; family Steroidobacteraceae; genus JBQTHP01. Next base: position 6,158 of record JBQTHP010000038.1, on the reverse strand, counting down.
ACGGCTTTCGTAGATGATTCCAATGACGCCCAGCGGGACGCGCACGCGCTGGATGGCAAGCCCGTTCGGCCGGCGCCACTCGCTCGCGATCGCACCGACGGGATCGGGCAGCGCGACGATCTCCTCGACGCCGCGTGCCATGCTTTCCACGCGCGTCTCGTCCAGCTCGAGCCTGTCGAGCAGCGCAGCGCTCAGCGGCTTCGCGCGGGCGGCATCCATGTCGATCGCATTTGCCGCGAGGATCGCCGCGCGGCGTGCGCGAATCGCAGCCGCGGCAGCCTCGAGCGCCGCGTTCTTCTGCGCCGTGCTCGCGCTCGCGAGCGCGCGCGCCGCCTGCACCGCTCGTCGTCCGAGCGTTTCCATGAGAGCGGCGAGCTCTTCGGTCACGATGCCGTCCCGGCGGCGAGCCCTGAAGCGAGCTCGCTCTCGCGCAGAATCACGAGATCGTCGCGGTGGATGATCTCGTCCCGGCCGCGAAATCCGAGGATGCCTTCGATCTCGGCGGACTGGCGACCCATGATGCGCGCCACATCGACGTCGGAATACGCCGCGATGCCGCGCGCGACTTCCGCGCCGTCCGACGTGACGACGCTCACGGTGTCGCCGCGATCGAAGCGGCCCCGTGCGGCGACCACGCCCACCGGCAGCAGGCTCTTGCCGTCGAACAGGGCGCGCAGCGCGCCCCCGTCGACGACGACGGCGCCTGCGGGTCTGAGCGTCCCGGCGATCCATTGCTTGCGCGCCGCGACGGGCGTTGCGCTGGGTACGAACCACGTGCAGCGCGAGCCGACCTCGATGCGCCGGACGGGATGTTTGTAGCGCCCGGAGGCGATGCACATGTGACAGCCCGCGGCGACTGCGATCTTCGCCGCCAGGATCTTGGTCGCCATGCCGCCGGAGCCGACCTGCGACTGCGCCTTGCCGGCCATCGCCTCGATGTCCGGTGTGATGCGCAGCACGCGCTCGACGAATTGCGCACTCGACTCGTGGTTCGGATCGGCCGTGTAGAGACCGTCCACGTCGGAGAGGAGTACGAGGCAGTCGGCGCTCGCCATCTGCGCGACGCGCGCCGCGAGCCGATCGTTGTCGCCGTAGCGGATCTCGGCGGTTGCAACCGTGTCGTTCTCGTTGATGATCGGAATCGCTCCCAGGCGGAGCAGCGACTCGAGCGTGGCGCGCGCGTTCAGGTAGCGACGCCGCTGCTCGCTGTCCTGCAACGTGAGCAGCACCTGCGCAACCGTTACGCCGTGCCGCTCGAGCATTCCCTTGTACGCGTGCGCGAGGCGGATCTGCCCGACGGCGGCGGCGGCCTGACTCTCCTCCAGGCGTAACGGCCCCTTCGGAAGCTCGAGGTGTCGGCGGCCCAGCGCGATCGCGCCCGATGAGACCAGAATCACCTGCTGACCACGCTTGCGCAGCCGCAGCAGGTCCTCGATGAGCGTCTCGAGCCATGCGCGATTCAGCCGACCGTGCTGCTGATCGACGAGCAGCGCCGAGCCTACCTTCACGACCACGCGGCGTGCGGCGGCGAGCGGCGAGCGATGCTCACTGTGTCGAGACGTCATGAAAAAACTATACGGGATACGGCGCGCCCGCTCACGGAATAGTCGGACGGGCTCCCGGCCATGACAGGCAGGAAAAGAGGCTCTAAACTCCCCGCCGCAGTGCACGATGCGCGTGGTGCGCGCGAGGGTCCCTCGGTGAGCAGAGATTACGAGCCGATCGCCGGCCAGTGGTACGAAAACCTGGAGGAGGAAGAGACCTTCCGCGTGCTCTCCCTCGATCCGGATTCGGAGCTCGTCGAGATCGAGTACCTCGACGGCGACATCGAGGAGATCGATCTCGAGGCGTGGCACGAGATGGATCTCGAGCCTACGAAGGAGCCCGAGGGCTGGGCCAAGCCGGACGAGGATGACGACGAAGAGGAAACCAAAGAAGAAGAAGACGATGATAACGACGACGACGACGACGACTGGGACGAGGACGACGATGACGACTGGGGCGACGACGAGGAGGATGACGACGCGGGCGACCGCGAGAAGTACTGACCGCCCCCAGCGCCCGCCGCGCGCATGAGCGCGGATCTCGACAGCTGGTACCACGAGAAAGAGTCCGCCTGGCTCTACCGTCAGGTGGCTGCCGCTGAACCGGCGGCGAACAGACGCGAGCTGTTCCTGAAGCTTGCCGCCGCCGCGGAGGACCAGGCGCGGCGCTGGGAAAAATCTCCGCGCGAATTCAGTCCGTCCGTCCGCGCGCGCATCGTCGCCCGTCTCGTGCGGCGCTTCGGGCCGCGCTCGCTGCGCGGCGTGCTCGCGGCGATGAAACTGCGCGGTCTCTCCATCTACAGCGCGCCGATCGCACCTGCGGGTCACGCCATGCCGACCTCGCTCACCGAGGTCGGCGCACGCCATCGCAGCGCCATCGGCGGCAATCTGCGCGCGGCCGTGTTCGGCGTGAACGACGGCCTCGTTTCGAACGCGAGTCTCGTCATGGGCGTCGCGGGCGCGGGCGCGCCCGCCGAGTTCGTGCTCATGAGCGGTGCGGCAGGGCTGCTCGCCGGTGCGCTCTCGATGGCCGCGGGCGAGTACGTCTCGGTGCGCTCGCAGCGCGAGATGTATGAGTACCAGATCGCGCTCGAGCGCGAGGAAGTCGCGGAGTATCCGGAAGAGGAAGCCGAGGAGCTCGCGCTCATCTACCACGCTCGCGGCGTCGAGATGCAACAGGCGCGCGAAGTGAGCCGCGCGCTGTTCGCCCGACCCGACCAGGCGCTCGACGTGCTCGCGCGCGAGGAGCTCGGCCTGAATCCGGACGACCTCGGCTCGCCCTGGCTCGCGGCCCTGTTCTCGTTTCTGTCTTTCGCCATCGGCGCGGGCGTGCCGCTCGTTCCGCTCCTCGCGGGCGCAGAAGGCACGCGCGCCCTCCTCGGCTCAGCGGCGTTCGCGGCAGTCGGTCTGTTCGTGGTCGGGATGACCTTGAGTCTCTTCACGGGTCGAGGCGCATGGCGCGGCGCCGTACGCATGGTGCTCATCGGTGGCGGCGCCGGATCCTTGAGCTTTCTCGTCGGGCGAGCGCTGAGCGTTGCGATCGGTTGAAACTCTCTTTGTCCGGCAGGTGACACACGTCGGCATGCATCTTGCGTACCTTTGATCAAGTACGCAAAGCGTGAACGGGAGAGCATGGCTGTCGGAAAAACCATATCGGGCAATCGCGTTCTCGACGTGTTCTTGCGCGAGAACCCGTCGCTTCAGACGGCCATGCAGCCGGTGACGTACGAAACAGGACGCGTCATCTATCGCCAGGACAAGCCCATCTCGCACGCGTACTTCCCGGTCACGGGCTGGATGTCGCTCACGATCCTCATGCGAGACGGCGGCGATTGCGAAGCGATTTCGGTCGGGGCAGAAGGCGTCGTCGGGCTACCGCTCTACTTCGGGCTCGACTTCAGTCCGCACGCAGTGAGCCAGCAGGCCGGCGGCAGATCCTATCGACTCGCCGCACCGATCTTTCTGGAAACGATCCGCCGCAGCAGCGCCGTGCAACAGGTCATGCAGCGCTACTCCGCGTACACGATGCGCTTCGCGCAGCAGACCGCCGCGTGCAGCAGCCTGCACAGCATCAGGCAGCGCGCGTGCCGGTGGCTGCTCGTCGTGCACGACCGCTCGGGCGACGAACGTCTCGAGCTGCCGCAAGCGACGCTCGCCGAGCTGCTCGGGGTGCGCCGTCAGTCGATCAGCGAAGTGGCGGCGCAGCTGCGACGCGACGGGCTCATCGAGTACAGCCGCGGCCTCATCACCATCGTCAATCGGAAGAAGCTCGAGGCAGCGGCCTGCTGCGAGTGCTACGGCGTGATGAACGCCTACTACGATCGCCTGCTCCCGCGCGCCGCCTGATTCTCGAGGGGCGCGAGCGCGCCCCACCCCTTGATATGTCAGCTGGCCAGCCTCACGGTGGCGATACCGGTCGGCGGCCGGTACAGTGCGCACCGCCGCGCCCCGCCCGCGCCGGCGCCGGGGGCGACATACGGAAGCCGTTATTTCGAAAGGGTTTTTGAGGACCTGACATGAAGCGTGTCCTGTTATTCCTCGCAACCAACCTTGCGATCGTCGTCGTGCTGTCGGTGGTCATCCGACTTCTGGGCCTCGAGGGCTGGATCGCCGCGCAAGGCGGCAGCCTGTCCGGCCTCCTCGTGTTCGCGGCGATCTTCGGGTTTGCCGGCTCGTTCATTTCGCTCGCGATGTCGAAGTGGCTGGCCAAACGTGCGATGCGCGTCCGCGTGATCGAGCAGCCGCAGAACGCGACCGAGCAGTGGCTCGTAAACACCGTGCGAGCGCAGGCCGAGGCTGCGGGCATCGGCATGCCGGAAGTGGGCGTGTTCGACTCACCCCAGCCGAATGCGTTCGCGACCGGAGCGCGTCGCAACAGCGCGCTCGTAGCCGTGAGCACCGGCCTCCTGCGCAGCATGAACCAGCGCGAGGTCGAGGCGGTGCTCGGCCATGAGATCAGCCACGTCGCGAACGGCGACATGGTGACGCTCGCGCTCATCCAGGGCGTGGTCAACACTTTCGTCATCTTCCTGTCGCGCATCATCGGCAACGTCGTCGACCGCACGGTGTTTCGCACCGAAAACGGGCGCGGTCCGGCGTATTTCATCACCGTCATCGTCGCCGAGATCGTGCTCGGCGTCCTCGCGAGCCTGATCGTGCTGTGGTTCTCGCGACAGCGTGAATACCGCGCCGATCGCGGCGGCGCACGACTCGCCGGCACGAGCAACATGATCTCCGCGCTCGAGCGCCTCAAGGCGGCCCACGAGCCGCTGCCCGCTCAGTTCGCCGCCTTCGGCATCGCCGAAGGCCCGGCGAAGATCGGAATCAAGCGGCTCTTCATGAGCCACCCGCCGATCGAGGAGCGCATCCTCGCACTGCGAGCGACCGCCCCCACGGCATGAGCGCGGCGACCCGGCCCGCCGACCGGCAATCCGGTCTGCGGCGAGCTCTCGCGGACTTCGTCGAATCGCCGCGCGTACAGCGGCTGATCATCGCGCTCATCCTCCTGAACGCGATCACGCTGGGACTCGAGACCTTTCCGCCGGTGATGGCGCGTACCGGCGCGGCACTGCACGTCATCGATCAGACGCTGCTCGCCGTCTTCGTCCTGGAGCTCACACTGAAGCTCTTCGCGCACGGCGCGCGCTTTTTCCGCAGCGCGTGGAATCTCTTCGACTTCGTGGTCGTCGGGATCGCGCTGCTGCCCTCGGCCGGCGCGCTTTCCGTGCTGCGCGCGCTGCGCGTGCTTCGGGTCCTGCGGCTGATGTCGGCGGTGCCGAAAATGCGCTTCGTCGTCGAGTCGCTCGGTCGCTCGCTGCCGGGGCTCGGGGCGATCGGCTTTCTGCTGCTCCTGTTCTTCTACGTGTTCGCCGTCATGGCGACGAAGCTGTTCGGCGCGAGCTTCCCGCAGTGGTTCGGGAGCCTGTGGGCGTCGATGTTCTCGCTCTTCCAGATCATGACGCTCGAAGGATGGGCCGACATCGCGCGCGAGATCATGGCGGCCGAGCCCGGCGCGTGGATCTTCTTTCTCGCGTTCATCCTGCTCGCGACTTTCACGGTGCTGAACCTCTTCATTGCGGTCATCGTGAACGCGATGCAGGAGCCGCACACCCCGGTCGAGCACCGCCCCGTCGCGACGAGCGAGGACGTGGCGGGGCTCCGCGCCGAGATCGCTGAACTGCGCCGCGCGCTGGAGACGGCTACCGACTTCCGCCTTCCGCCTTCCGGCCGGAGCTAGACGGCCGGAGCAAGACGGCTCAGACGACTCAGACGTCTAAGACGGCGAAGACGGACAAGAGCGCTGAGACGAGCGGCGACGCTCGTGCGACCGGCGCGCGTTGAAGGGCCGTGCGCGATCGCATTCGGTCGGGTGCCGAGCGCGGGCCGCGGGCGCATATCGGGCTTAAAATGCGCCGGCCCGCGCGAGGGAACATCCCGTGAGGGATGCAACCGACCAGCGATCGCGTACGGCCCTCAACGCGCGTCGATCGCGCCTAGTATCCGCACAGGCTCCTGGAGGTGGACGATGAGCACTCTCGCCGGGAAAACGCTCTTCATCAGCGGCGCGAGCCGCGGGATCGGCAAGGCCATCGCGCTACGTGCGGCGCGCGACGG
>JBQTHP010000037.1:0-29876 GCA_052389755.1 Gammaproteobacteria bacterium | reverse complement strand
GCGGATAAGGCCCTCCATGAGGCTCTGAATCTCTTGTTGAGACAAAAAAGACAGTTCGACGTCGAGCTGCGTGAACTCGGGCTGGCGATCCGCGCGCAGGTCCTCGTCGCGGAAGCAGCGCACGATCTGATAGTAGCGATCGAAGCCCGACATCATGAGCAGCTGCTTGAAGATCTGCGGCGACTGCGGCAGCGCGAAGAACTTGCCCGGATGCGTGCGGCTCGGCACGAGATAGTCACGCGCGCCTTCGGGCGTCGCCTTCGTGAGCATCGGCGTCTCGAGATCGACGAAGCCGTTCGCATCGAGATAGGCGCGCATCGCACGCGTGATGCGATGCCTCTGGCGCAGGCGCTGGTTCATCACGTCGCGCCGAAGATCGATGTAGCGATACTTCAGCCGCATCTCTTCGTTCACGTTCTCGTCGAGCTGAAAAGGCAACGGCTCGGAGCGGTTCAGGAGCTCGAGCTCGCGAGCGAGCACCTCGACGCGTCCGGTCGGCATGTTCGCGTTGGCGGTTCCCGCGGGCCGCTCGCGCACGCGCCCCTTCACGCGGATCACGAACTCGTTGCGCAGCTTCTCGGCGGTCGCGAAGACATCGGCCGCATCCGGATCGAACACCACCTGCAGCAGGCCCTCGCGGTCGCGCAGATCGACGAAGATCACCCCGCCGTGATCGCGGCGGCGATGCACCCAGCCGGCGACGGTAACCTCCTGACCGGTGAGGGTTTCGTTGACGTGTCCGCAGTAATGGGAGCGCATAAGGGCGCGAATGGTAGCAAGAGAAGAGCGCTGGCGCGCCCACGAGCGGGGCGCATCGAGGGCCCTGCGCGATCGTGGTCCGGTGTATCCCTGACGGGATATTCCCTCGGCCGCGCGCGCGCTCCGTTTGTGTGGCCGAAATGGCAACCTGATGAGGCATGGTGACTGCGCGCCGGACGCGCGGCCTCGGCACCTGCCAACACGATCGCCGCAGAGCCCTCGATGCACCCCACTCGTTCGCGCGCGAACGGTCTTCTCTTGCTTGTGCCGCGCTCGACGAGTCGTGGTCTTTCAGCGCACCGCCATTTCACGCGAGAGGGTTGACGATACCTGTGCCGGCTATCGTCTGTTCCGGTCAGTCATCCTGGCACCTGCCAGCGCGAAACCCATCTGCGTGCGGCCTTGCCAAACGTCAACCCGAGCCGATGTTCGCGCACTGCGAACCGCGCGCGGTGTGGAGGCAAGTGGACGCGGGGCGCTCGTGGGCGCGTCAGCTCTTCTTGGCTTTCTGTCTTTCTCCGGGCTCGGGCACGACGATGCCCAACGTGACGATCATCTTCATCGCCGAATCGACGCTCATGTCGAGGTAGACCACTTCGCGGCGCGGGACCATGACGATGAGACCGGACGTGGGATTGGGCGTGGTCGGGACGTAGACGCACATCTGCTGCTCGCCCGTTTTCGCGCTGATCTCGGCGATGTCGTCCGCCGTGATGAAGCCGATGCTCCACATTTCCTTGCGGGGGTATTCGACCATCACCACCTGGCGGAACGAGCTGCCCTTCTGCGCGAACACCGTCTCGGCGAACCCCTTGACGCTCGTGTAGACCGAGCGCACGAGCGGGATGCGCTGCATGAGATCCTCCCAGTAGGCGACGAGCCGTCGGCCGACGAAATTCGTCACGAGAAGGCCGGTGACGAGCAGCACGAGAAACGCGAACACGACGCCGAGGCCCGGTAGCGGGAAGCCGAGCACGGCCTGGGGCTGATACGCGACGGGTAGAAACTCCAGCGTCCGATCCATGAGCTGCACGATGAAGCGCACGACCCACACCGTCGCGAGGATCGGCAGCCACACGAGCACGCCCGCGACCAGGTAGCGCCGCAGCGTCCGGCCGCGTTTCGGGTCGGCCGGACGAGGCGCGTCGGTCATCGTCGGCCCTTGCGGCGGGATCGCGCCTTGGGCTTCGGTTTCGCACGCGCCGCCGGCTTGCGCCGTATTACGACGGTCTTGCGCCTGCGCTTGCTTTCCGCCGCAGGTTTGTCCGCGGATTCGGCGGGTTTTGCCGCGGCCGGCGGGCTTTCGGCTTTGGCCGCATCGCCCGACGTTGTTTCGGCAGGCTTTGCCTCCTTCGGCTCAGCGTCCTTCTCGATCGCGAGATTACGCTTCGCTTCCTTGTCGGACTTGAAGTCGGTCTCGTACCACCCCTCCCCCTTCAGGCGAAACGCGGGAGCCGAGACGAGCTTCTTCAGCGTGTTCTTGCCGCACGAAGGGCATTTCCTGAGCGGCGACTCCGAGATCTTCTGCATGACCTCCAGATAGAACTTGCAGCTCGAGCATTCGTACTCGTAGAAGGGCATCCCGACTCCCCCGGCATTCAACGGCGCAATGGCGCGCGATTATACGGATCAGCGGCTCTTCTCGAACGCAAGTTGTCCGGTACGTACCGTGACGCCGATCCGATCGCCCGGCCCGAAGTCGCCCTTCAGGATGGCTTGCGCGAGCGGGTTCTCGATCTGCTGCTGGATTGCGCGCTTCAGCGGCCGCGCGCCGTACACCGGATCGTAGCCCGCCTCGGCCAGGCGGTCGCGCGACTTGTCGTCGAGCACGAGCTCGATATCGCGCTCGAGCAGGCGCTTGCGCAGGTAGCCGAGCTGGATGTCGATGATCTGCCGGATCTGCTCGGTGCCGAGCGGCTTGAAGACGACGATGTCGTCGATGCGGTTGACGAACTCGGGCCGGAACGCCTGCTGCACGATCTCCATCACCGCGTTCTTCATCCGCTGATAGTTCTGCTCGCCCGCGAGCTCCATGATCTGCTGCGAGCCGAGGTTCGAGGTCATGATGATGACGGTATTGCGGAAATCGACGGTGCGGCCCTGCCCGTCGGTGAGCCGGCCGTCGTCGAGCACCTGCAGCAGCACGTTGAAGACGTCCGGATGCGCCTTCTCGATCTCATCGAGCAGGATCACCGAGTACGGCCGGCGGCGGATCACCTCGGTGAGATGGCCGCCCTCCTCGTAGCCGACGTAACCCGGCGGTGCACCGATCAGACGCGCGACGGAGTGTCTCTCCATGAATTCGGACATGTCGATGCGCACCAGCGCCTCTTCGGTGTCGAAGAGAAATTCGGCGAGCGCTTTCGAAAGCTCGGTCTTGCCGACGCCGGTGGGACCGAGGAAGAGGAACGATCCGAGCGGACGGCGGGGATCGGACAGACCCGCGCGCGAGCGCCGGATGGCGTTCGCGACGATGCGCACCGCCTCCTCCTGTCCCACCACGCGGCGCGACAGCGCCTCCTCGAGATGCAGGAGCTTTTCCTTCTCCCCTTCGAGCATCTTCGAGACCGGAATGCCGGTCCACTTGGAGACGACTTCCGCGATCTCCTCTTCGGTCACCTTGTTGCGAACGAGCTGGGGCTCTTTCGATTCGGCCTCGATCGCCTGCTGGAGGCGCTTCTCGAGCTCCGGGATCTTTCCGTACTGCAGCTCTGCCATCCGCGCGAGGTTGCCCGCACGGCGCGCGCTTTCGAGCTCGAGCTTCGCGCGCTCGAGCTCCTCTTTCACCTTCGCCGCCCCCTGCAGCAGCGCCTTCTCCGCCTTCCACACCTCTTCGAGGTCGGCGTATTCCTTCTCGAGCTGGTGCAACGCCTCATCGAGGTCCTTCAGGCGGCGCTTGGACGCCTCGTCCGACTCTTTCTTTAGCGCTTCGCGCTCGATCTTCAGCTGGATGATGCGGCGCTCGAGGCGATCGAGCGGCTCGGGCTTGGAGTCGATCTCCATGCGGATGCGCGCCGCGGCCTCGTCGATGAGGTCGATCGCCTTGTCGGGAAGCTGCCGGTCCGTGATGTAGCGATGCGAAAGCGTCGCGGCGGCGACGATCGCCGGATCGGTGATCTCGACCTTGTGGTGAACCTCGTAGCGCTCCTTCAGGCCGCGCAGAATCGCGATCGTGTCCTCGACCGACGGCTCGTCGACGAGGACTTTCTGGAAGCGACGCTCGAGCGCCGCGTCCTTCTCGATGTACTTGCGGTACTCGTCGAGCGTGGTCGCGCCGACGCAGTGCAGCTCACCGCGGGCGAGAGCCGGCTTCAGCATGTTGCCCGCGTCCATCGCGCCTTCGGCCTTGCCGGCGCCGACCATCGTGTGCAGCTCGTCGATGAAGAGGATGATCTGGCCTTCCTGCTTCGCGAGGTCCTTGAGGACGCCCTTCAGGCGCTCTTCGAACTCGCCGCGGAATTTCGCACCCGCGATGAGCGCGCCCATGTCCAGGGCGAGAATGCGCTTGCCCTTCAGGCCTTCCGGTACTTCGCCGTTCACGATGCGCTGCGCGAGCCCTTCGACGATCGCGGTCTTGCCGACGCCGGGCTCGCCGATCAGCACGGGGTTGTTCTTCGTGCGCCGCTGCAGCACCTGGACGGTGCGGCGGATCTCGTCGTCGCGGCCGATCACGGGATCGAGCTTGCCGCTCGAGGCGCGCTCGGTGAGATCGATGGTGTACTTGTCGAGTGCGCCCCGGCTCTCCTCCGCGTTTGCATCGTCCACCTTTTCGCCGCCGCGCATCTGGTCGACGGCCGTCGCTACGGCGCCTTTCACGGCGCCCGCGTCCTTCAGGGTCCGCGCGAGCGGGCCCTTGTCTTCGAGCGCCGCGAGCACGAACAGCTCGCTCGGGACGAACTGATCGCCACGCTGCTGCGCGAGCTTGTCGGTAACGTTGAGCAGGCGATTGAGGTCGTTCGAGACATGCAGCTCGCCGGGAGTGCCCTGGACTTTCGGCATCCTGTCGAGCAGCCCCTCGAGATCCGAGCGCAGCTTGTTGATGTTCACGCCCGCTTTCATGAGAAGCGGTCGGACGGTGCCGCCCTCCTGTTGCAGGAGGGCGAGCATCACGTGGGCCGGCTCGATGATCTGGTGATCGCGGCCGAGCGCGATGGACTGCGCCTCAGCCAACGCTTCCTGGAATTTGCTGGTCAGCTTGTCCATTCGCATGGTCGCACCGTTCTGGGGGCGAAACCGGGCTAATCCAAGGGCTTACAGCCTACAGCGCGCCGGCGCCTCAGTGCGCTTGCGCCTCGGCCACCGCGATCACGGCAATTCCGATGCCGATCAGCACGAACTGGACCGTGCTCCCGCGGAGATCGACCCGCCGATGCAACCCCGGTATGAGGTCGGCGACCGCGACATACAGGAAGCACGCGGCCGCGACGGCCAGAGCGTACGGCAGATATTCGAGCACCGGCTGCAGCGCGAAATAGGCGAGCACGGCTCCGACCACCGAGGTGAGGCTCGTTGCCAGGTTCAACACCAGCGCGCGGGCGCGCGACATGCCCGCGTGCAGCAGCACGGCGAAGTCCCCCACCTCCTGCGGAATCTCGTGCGCCATGGCCGCGATCGCGGTCACGATGCCGAGCTTGATGTCGGTGAGGAACGCCGCCGCGATCAGCACGCCGTCGAGCACGTTGTGAAAGGCATCGCCCACGAGCACGAGCACTCCGGAGGCGTGAGCGCGGGCATGCACGTGATCGCCCTCCCATTGCTCCGCGTGGCAGTGACGCCACAGCACGAACTTCTCGAGCACGAAGAACAGGCCGATGCCCGACGCAAGCGCGATGCCGATCTCGTGCGCGCGGCCCGGTCCGGCCTCCTCGATGGCATGCGGCAGCAGGGCGAGCAGCGCCGCACCGAGCAGCGCGCCGGTTGCGAAACTCACGAGGTGCGGCAGGATGCGCGCGCGCACGCGTTCGGACGCCGCGAGGAACAGGCCCGCGATGGCGGCGCTCGCGATCCCCGCGAGCGTCGTGAACCCCACGATCCAGAGCAGCGTCGTATTCATCTTTGATTCATCCACACGAGCGCGACCATCCGTCCGCAGCGCCCATCGCGGCGGAACGAGAAGAAACGGGCGCGATCGGCATACGTACACAAGGAACCGCCCTGGACGCGCGACACGCCGAGCGCTGCAAGACGTCGGCGGGCAAGCGCGGACAGATCGCATTGCCAGCGTCCGCGTGCATTGCGGATGAACGCGTCTGCCGCCGCGGCATCGCCCGCAACGAAAGCTTCGCGAACTTCGTCGCCGACTTCGAAGTGTGCCTGACTGATCGCGGGACCGAGCCACGCGCTGAGATCGGAGCCCGTCGCGCCCAGCGCCGTCACGGTTGCCTCGAGAACGCCGCCCGCGAGGCCGCGCCAGCCTGCGTGCGCAGCGCCGACGGCGCTGCCGGCGCGATTCGCGAACAGTACCGGCATGCAGTCTGCGACCTGAATGGCGCATACGCGACCGCGCGCATGGGTGATGGCCGCATCGCCCCGCGGCGGGTCGGAAGCGTCGAGATCGACGACGTCCGTGCCGTGCACCTGCTCGAGCCACACAGGCTCACTCGGCAGCGCGAGCGCTTCTCGTACGCGGCGGCGATTCTCGGCGACGGCGCTCGCCGAATCCCCGACCTGCGACCCGACGTTGAGTGAATCGAACGGCGCCGCGCTCACGCCGCCCGTGCGCAGCGTGAATGCGGCGTGCACCCCCGACGGGACATCCCACTCCGGACGGATCACGGCTGCGCTTCGAGCACGGCGAGCAGCTCCTGCATATCCGGCGGCATCGGAGATTCCCATTTCATCGCCTTACCGGTCGTCGGGTGCTCGAGCGCGAGACTCGCGGCGTGCAGAGCCTGTCGCCTGAAGGAGCCGAGCGCCTCGACGACCGCGGCGCTCGCGCCGGGCGGTACGCGGCGTCGTCCACCGTATGCTGGATCGCCGACGAGCGGATAGCCGATATGGGCGAGGTGCACGCGGATCTGATGCGTACGGCCAGTCTCGAGCTGACAGCGCACGAGCGTGTGCGCGCGAAAGCGCCGCACGATGCGAAAGTGCGTGACGGCCTCGCGACCGTCACGCCGCACGGCCATGCGCGTGCGGTCGGCGCGATGCCGGCCGATCGGCTCCGCGACCGTGCCGCCGCCGGTCATGGCCCCCGTGCAGATCGCGAGGTAATGCCGCTCGACGGCGCGTGCGGCGAGCGCCGCGACGAGCGCCGCGTGGGCCTCGGGAGTTCTCGCGACGACGAGCAGCCCGCTCGTGTCCTTGTCCAGGCGGTGCACGATGCCTGCGCGCGGCACCAGCGCGAGGCGGGGATCGTGCGCGAGCAGTGCATTCTGCAGGGTGCGACGTGGATTGCCGGCGCCTGGATGCACGACGAGTCCTGCGGGCTTGTCGATGACGAGGAGCGCGCGATCGCGATGCACGATCTGCAGAGGGATCGCATCGGGAACGACCGGGACCTGCGTCTCGAGACGCGCCTCGACGTTCACGCGCTCGCCACCGAGCACGCGATCGCGCGACCGTGGCGGCCGGCCGTCCACCTGCACGGCTCCAGCTTCGATCCACGCCTGCAGGCGCGCGCGCGAGTACTGCGGCAACACGCGGGCGAGCGCCTGATCCAGGCGCAGCCCGGCGAGCGTCGCGGGCAGCTCGAGCGTGTGGGTCCGGAACTCCTCGCTCACGCGGCAGGTCCCAATGGGTCGTTTCGCTATACTTTGCGGAAATAACTGGCCGGATTCCATCCGTTTGCCGCGAGATCCCATGAATTGCACCACGATACGGTCCGCGCTCTGCCTCGTGATTCTCGTCGTGGCGGGCTGCGGATCGAACCCCGAACGCGAGCTGCAGACGGACCCGGTCAGGCTCTACGACCGTGCCCGGCGCAGCCTGAGCTCGCAGGACTACGACAATGCGATCAGGCTCTACGAAGGGCTCACCGCCCGCTACCCCTTCACAGATCAGGCCCGTCAGGCGCGGCTCGATCTCGTCTATGCGTACTACCGCGCACGCGAGAGCGAGTCCGCGATCGACGCCGCGGAGACCTTCATCCGCGAGAACCCCACGCATCCGCGCGTGGACTACGCGTGGTACATCAAGGGGCTCGTCGACTTCGAGCGCACGCCGAACAAGGTGGAGCGGCTCTTCGGGGTCGATCTCACGGAGCGCCCACCGACCACCGCCCGCAAGGCATTCGACTCGCTGAGCACAGTCGTCGAACGCTATCCGAAGAGCGAGTACGCGCACGATGCGCGGCAGCGGATGATCCACCTGCGCAATCGGCTCGCAGACTACGAGGTGCATGTCGCCAGGTACTACCTGAAGCGCGGCGCCTACGTCGCCGCCGCTCAGCGGGCGAAGCAGGCGATCGAGCAGTACGACGGTGCGCCCTCGACACGCGATGCCCTCGAAGTCCTGATCGCGGCCTACGAACGCCTCGACCTGAAGGAGCTCGCCTCGCAAAGCCGCGAGGTCTATCGGCTCAACTACGACGGCGAGCCCGAGCACCGCACCGCGGCGCGGGATAGACCGTGGTGGAAGCTCTGGTGAACCCCCTCACCCTACCCTCTCCCCGCAAAGCGGGGAGAGGGTGCCGGAGGCGGGTGAGGGGCTAGCGGCGATAGCCGTTCGTGATCGGGTATCGCCAGTCCCGCCCGAACGCCCGGCGACTGACGCGCACGCCGGGAGGGGCCTGCCGGCGCTTGTACTCGGCGCGCTTCACGAGGTCGAGCACGCGGCTCACCGTCGGGCGATCGAAGCCGCGCGCGGTGATCTCGTCGACCGACAGGTCCTCCTCGATGAAGGCCTCGAGAATCGGATCGAGCACCTCGTACGGCGGCAGCGAATCGGAGTCCTTCTGATCGGGGCGCAGCTCGGCCGAGGGAGCACGCTGGAGCACGCGCGGCGGGATGACGGGCGAGAGCGAGTTGCGGTATGCCGCGAGCCGGTACACCAGCATCTTGCCGCAGTCCTTGATCGGCGCGAATCCGCCGGCCATGTCGCCGTACAGCGTGGCGTAGCCGACGGCCATCTCGCTCTTGTTGCCCGTCGTGAGCAGCATGCGCCCTGTCTTGTTCGAGATACCCATCAGGACGAGCATGCGGCAGCGTGACTGGATGTTCTCCTCGGTCGTGTCGGGCGATCGTCCGGTGAACTCCTGCCTGAGCGCCTCGAGAGTGGCGGCGAACATTCCCTCGATCGAGATCACGCTGTACTGGACTCCCAGGCCGCGCGCCTGCGCCGCCGCGTCGTCGGTGCTGATCCGCGCCGTATAGCGCGACGGCATCATCACGGCGTGCACGCGGTCGGCGCCAAGCGCATCGACGGCGATCGCGAGCGTGAGCGCGGAGTCCACTCCACCCGAAAGACCCATGACGACTCCGGGGAAACGGTGCTTCTGCACGTAGTCGCGCACGCCGAGCACGAGCGCGCGGTACACGCTCGCCTCGTCGGCGAGCTCGGGCGCGATCGTCGAAGGCAGCGGGAGGAGCCGGCCCCCTTCGCGGACGAGCTCGGCGGCGAAGCACCCCGGCTCGAACGCGGGGGCACGCATCGCAAGCTCCCCGCCCGCGTCCATGACGAAGGAGTTGCCGTCGAATACCAGCTCGTCCTGTCCACCCACGGTGTTCACGTAAACCACCGGCAGACCGGACTCGCGCACGCGACCGCGCACGATGCGTTCGCGCTCGCGCTGTTTGCCGAGCTCGTACGGCGATGCGTTCACGACGATGAGAAGCTCGGCGCCGTCCGCGCGCGCGAGCCGCGCGGGCCCCGGTTCCCAGATGTCCTCGCACACGAGGATTCCGATGCGGCAGCCGAGATGCTCGACGATGGTCGACTGCGCGCCCGCGCGGAAATACCGCTTCTCGTCGAACACCTTGTAATTGGGCAGCTCGCTCTTCCTGTGATTCGCGAGCAGCTTGCCGCCGCCGACCAGCGCAGCGGAATTGTAGATCGCGTCCTCCGCGTACTCGGGATAGCCTACGACGGCCGACACGTCCACGAGCTCGCGCTGAACCGCGGCGATGCCGTGCTCCACCTGGCGTCGGAAGCCGCGATGCAGGAGCAGATCCTCCGGCGGATACCCCGAGAGAGTGAGCTCCGGAAAAATGACCAGGTCGGCCGCGAGGCCCGCGCGCGCCGCGTGCGCGATCTCGAGCACGCGGGCGACATTCCCCTGCACGTCCCCGACGAGGAAATCGTGTTGAGCCAGTGCGATGCGAAGCGGCATCGGAGTGCTCAGCGCCTGCGGCGAGCTGGCGCGCGCGCACGCTTCTTCGGGCGCGACCGGCGGCGCGTGAGCGTATCGGCCATGGTCGATGCGAGATCGGCCGGCGACTTGACGGTGCGAACGCCGGCCGCCTGCAGCGCGCGATACTTGTCGGCGGCGGTGCCCTTGCCGCCTGCGACGATCGCGCCCGCGTGCCCCATGCGTTTGCCCGGGGGCGCTGTCACGCCGGCAATGTACGCGACGACCGGTTTCTTCATGTTCCCGCGGATGAACTGCGCCGCGGCCTCCTCGTCGCTGCCGCCGATCTCCCCGACCATGATGATGCCTTTCGTCTGCGGGTCGCGCTCGAAAAGCTCGAGCGCCTCGACGAAGTTCATGCCGCGCACCGGATCACCCCCGATCCCGACGCACGTGCTCTGCCCGAGCCCGGCGTTCGTCGTCTGAAACACGGCTTCGTACGTCAGCGTGCCCGAGCGCGACACGATGCCGATGGATCCCTTCCTGTGAATGAAGCCGGGCATGATGCCGATCTTGCACGCGCCCGGCGTGATGATGCCCGGGCAGTTCGGACCGATGAGGCGCGTGCCCGAGGACGAGAGCACGCTCTTCACGCCGATCATGTCGTTCACCGGCACCCCTTCGGTGATGCACACGACGAGCTCGATGCCGGCATCGGCCGCCTCCAGGATCGCATCCGCCGCGAACGCGGCGGGTACATAGATCATGCTCGCGGTCGCGCCGGTACGCCGCACGGCATCGCGGACGGTATCGAATACGGGCAATCCCAGGTGCGTGTCTCCGCCGCGTCCCGGCGTGACGCCCCCGACGAGCTTCGTGCCGTACGCGAGACACTGCTCGGAATGAAACGTCCCCTGCTTGCCCGTGAAACCCTGACAGATCACTTTGGTGTTCTTGTCGACGAGAATGCTCATGCTTTGCTCTTCGCGAGGGATACGACCTTGCGCGCTGCGTCGGTGAGATCCACCGCTGCCGTGATCTTGAGCCCGCTCTTTGCGAGCGCCTCGCGCGCCTTGTCGGCGTTGGTGCCTTCCAGCCGCACCACCACCGGCACCTTCACCCCCACGTTCTTCACGGCGTTGATCACGCCGTCGGCGATCAGGTCACAGCGCACGATGCCGCCGAAGATGTTGACGAGGATCGCGCGCACCCTGCGATTCGAGAGAATCAGCTCGAACGCCGCGGTCACGCGCTCGCTCGTCGCGCCGCCGCCCACGTCGAGAAAGTTGGCCGGTTGTCCGCCGTGCAGCTTGATGAGGTCCATCGTCGCCATCGCGAGGCCGGCGCCGTTCACCATGCAGGCGATGTCCCCGTCGAGCGAGACGTAGTTGAGGTCGTGCTCGCTCGCACGCCGCTCCATCGGATCTTCCTGGCTCGGGTCGCGCATCGGCGCGAGCTCCCGGTGCCGGAACATCGCGTTCGCGTCGATGTTGATCTTCGCGTCGAGCGCGACGAGCGCTCCGGCCTTCGTGGCGATGAGCGGGTTCACCTCGACGAGGCTCGCGTCCTTTTCGATGTACAGGCGGTAGAGCGCCATCACGATAGTCTGGAACTCCCGCATCTGCTCGGCGTTCAGCTGCAGGCCGAATCCGAGCTCCCGGCACTGCCACGGCGAGAGCCCGGTGACCGGATGGATGGTTGCCGCGAGGATCTTTTGCGGCGTCCTGGCAGCGACCTCTTCGATGTCCATGCCGCCCGCTGCCGAGGCGATGAGCGCGATGCGTCCGCGCTCGCGATTGAGGGTCAGCGAAAGATAAATCTCGCGCGCGATCTCGGACGCCGCCTCGACGTACACGCGCTCGACCGGCAGCCCGTCGGCCCCCGTCTGCTTCGTCACGAGGCGTCGGCCGAGCATGCTCGCGGCCGCGCCGCGCACGGCCTCGACGTCGCGCGCGAGCTTCACGCCGCCGGCCTTGCCGCGGCCGCCCGCATGCACCTGCGCCTTGACGACCCAGAGTTTGCCGCCGAGCGCCTTCGCGACTTCGACGGCTTCGTCGGCGCTCGATGCAACTCGACCCGCAGGCACAGGAATGCCGTAAGTGCGGAACACGGCTTTCGACTGATATTCGTGGAGGTTCATTCGAAGCGCCTTTACGCGGTGCGCTCATTCTCGCGGATTCTGCGGCCTGCCGCACCGTTGACGGCGGCGGGAAAATGCTACAGTCCGCCGCCAAATGCGGGTCCTGCAACTCACGACCGCTCAGGCTCCGAGCGATCTCGCGTGGCGCGTCATCGGCCTCGTGAATCTGTATCGGCTCCTGATTCCGCCGATGATCCTCGCGACCCAGTTCCTGCTGGGTCCTCAATGGCTCGGCACGAGCCAGCACCCGGCGATGCTGTCGATCGCGTGCGTCGCGTACTTCGTCGCCGGCGTGTTGCTGGTGCTCTCGCGCCGTCTCGTGTGGCCTTCGCTGCGACTCGTCGCGCTCGTGAACTCTTCGGTCGATGCGCTCGCGATCGCGCTCATCCTGTACGCGAGCGGCGGCGTGTCGAGTGGGCTCGGAATCCTTCTCGTACTACCCGTCGGCGCGTTGGCCGTACTCGCCACGAATCGCGATGCATTTCTCATCGCCGCCGTCGCGACGCTCGCCGTGCTCGTCCAGCAGATCCTGGTGCAGCTGCGCGGGGATGCGCTGGCGACGGATTACACGACCGCGGGAATGCTCGGCGTCGTGCTGTTCGCGGTGGCGCTCTCCGCCTGGCCGATCGCGAACCGGCTGCGCGAGAGCGAAGCGGTGGTGCGCCGACAGGAGATCGACCTCGCGAATGCCGCCCAGCTTTCGCAGTACATCGTGCAGCATCTGCGCGAGAGCATCCTCGTCGTGGACGCCGAAGATCGCATTCGCCTCATCAACGAGTCTGCCGCCCAGATACTGGGCGATCGACAGTCGTATCCCGGCGCCTTGCTCGGCGAGGCGGCGCCGCGTCTCCTGTATCTGTTCGAAACCTGGCGGCAGAACGCGGCCAATGCAAGCGATGCGAACCAGACATTCGTGGCCGCGGACGGCGCGCGCATCATCCGCCCGCATTTCGCCCCGCTCGGTGCGGCGAATCCGGCGCCGATACTCATTTTCCTCGAAGACACGAGCGTCATCGACGAGAAGGTGCAGCAGTCGAAGCTCGCGGCGCTTGGCCGGCTCTCCGCGAGCATCGCGCACGAGATCAGAAATCCGGTCGGAGCCATGAGCCACGCGAGCCAGCTCCTCGCAGAATCGGCATCCCTCGCGGAGGCCGACAAGCGTCTCACCGAGATCGTGCGCACCAATGCGGAGCGCGTGAGCGCCATCATCGAGAACGTGCTGCAGCTCTCGCGGCGCGTCCCCACGCAGCTCGAGCGGTTGTCGCTCGGCGAGTGGCTCGAGGAATTTCGCGACGAGTTCTGCGATACGATGCAGACGCCATCCGAAGCGCTGCGGATATCCTCAGCCAGCGACGTGGAAGTGCGCGTCGATCCGACTCAGCTTCATCAGGTCGTCTGGAACCTGTGCGACAACGCCATCAAGCACGGTCTCGCCGGCCGCATCGGCAAGCCGATCGAGATTCGCTGCGGGCGGCTCGCGCCGAGCGCGAGGCCGTATCTGGAGGTGGCCGATCGCGGCGGCGGCGTACCTGCCGAGCACGCAGGAAGGATCTTCGAGCCGTTCTACAGCGGCGAGCGCCGCGGCACAGGCCTCGGGCTCTTCCTCGCGCGCGAGCTCGCGGCCACGAACGGCGCGACTCTTCTCTATGAGCCGCGCAGCGGGGGCGGCAGCATCTTCCGGGTCGTCTTCTCCGATCCGCAGCGCTGGGAGGCGCGATAAGCCGTGACGCGACCGATCGTTCTCATCGTCGATGACGAGCCCGATCTGCTGGAGCTCGTGAGCCTCACGCTCGCCCGTATGAGCCTCGAGACGCGCACCGCTCCGGACGTCGGCACGGCGCAGAAGCTTTTGAAGTCGCAGCACTTCGACCTGTGCCTTACCGACATGCGGCTGCCCGATGGCGACGGACTGGATCTCGTCACCTGGATCCAGGAAAACCGCTCGGACGTTCCGGTCGCGGTGATCACAGCGCACGGCAACGTCGAATCGGCCGTGCGCGCCCTCAAACTCGGGGCGTTCGATTTCGTCTCGAAACCGCTGGACCTCGGAATCCTTCGCAAGCTCGTCGGCAGCGCGATCAAGCTCGGTGCGAAGCCGGACACCACGTCCACCCGCGGCCCCCGGCTCATCGGCGGCTCTCCGGCGATGCAGCAGCTGCGCGAGATGATCGCGCGAGTTTCGCGGAGCCAGGCACCCGTGCACATCTCCGGCGAATCGGGCACCGGCAAGGAGCTCGTCGCGCGGTTGATTCACGAATCGAGCGCCAGGCACGAGGCGGCCTTCGTGCCGGTGAACTGCGGCGCGATTCCGACGGAGCTCATGGAAAGCGAGCTCTTCGGCCACAGGCGCGGCAGCTTCACGGGCGCCGTGGCGGACAAGAAGGGTCTCGTACAGAGCGCCGAAGGCGGCACTCTCTTCCTCGACGAGGTGGCCGACCTGCCGCTGCACATGCAGGTGAAGCTGCTGCGGCTCGTGCAGGAGAAGACCGTGAGGCCGATCGGCGAGTCGCGCGAAGAATCGGTGGACGTGCGCATCCTGTCCGCTACGCACAGGAATCTCGCTCAGCTCGTCGCGGAAGGCCGGTTTCGCGAAGACCTCTACTACCGCATCGATGTCATCGAGCTGCGCGTGCCGTCGTTGCGCGAGCGCGTGGAGGACATTCCCGACCTGGCCGATGCGATCCTCGATCGGTTGGGCCGGCGCATGCGCGTCGAGCCGTCGCGGATCTCGCCGGCGGCGATGCAGGCGCTGCAGGCCTATCCTTTCCCGGGCAACGTGCGCGAGCTCGAGAACATTCTCGAACGCGCGCTCACGCTCTCGACCAGCGGCGAGATCGACGTGGAGCACATCAAGCTGCGGACGCCGCCGCGATCTGCCGGGACCGCTGCCCCGCCTGGCGCTCCCCCGAGCGGCGGTGCGCTCGGCGAGCAGCTCGAGGATATCGAGCGCAGCGCGATCGTGAAGGCGCTCGAGCAGACACGCTACAACAAGACGGCCGCTGCGAAGCTTCTCGGCATGAGCTTTCGCGCCCTGCGATACCGCATAAAGAAGCTTGGAATCGAGTGATGAGCTCGGGTCAGGCGCAGTACGTCGGGCGCGAGAATCTGGAGATCATGGAAGATGCTCACAACTACAATCAGTGGTTGGTCGAGCTCGCCGCGGCGTGTTTCAAGCCGAACGATACGGTTCTCGACTTCGGAGCCGGCACCGGAACCCTCACCCGCATGCTGCGCGACCGAGGCTTCCGTATGCTTGCGATCGAGCCTGACGAGGCGATGGCGCGCGAGCTCGAATCGGCCGGCTTCGACACTGCACGTTCGCTGGACGCAGTGCCCGACGGCGGCGTCGCAGGGATCGTGAGCTTCAACGTTCTCGAGCACATCGAGGACGACGCGCGGACGGTACGTGCATTTCGCGACAAGCTGCACGTCGGTGGAATGCTTTTCCTGTACGTTCCGGCCTTCCCGCTCCTTTTCTCGAGCATGGATCGCCAGGTCGGGCATTTGCGGCGCTACCGCCGGCGCGCGCTGGTCGCGCTGCTCGAGCGCAGCGGCTTCCGTATCGAGTCGTGTCGTCATGCCGATAGCATCGGCTTCCTGGCAGCACTGACGTTCCGCCTCTTCGGTCCCAGGAGTGGAATGCTCGATCGCCGTGCGGTGCGGCTCTACGATCAATTCGTGTTCCCTGTCAGCCGCGTATTCGACCGTGTAACTGCCGGAGCTTTCGGCAAGAACCTGCTGGTCGTGGGGACAGCGGACACGTGACACGACTGTCTGACCCATCAGCGGGCCGCCCCTCCGACGACCCCGGCTGGACGATCGAAGTATCGGCCGTCATTCCGTGCCTCAATGAAGCGGAAACGATCGGGATCTGCGTCGAAAAGGCCTTGGCGAGTTTCGCGTCGCTCGGCGTGCGCGGAGAGGTCGTAGTCGTCGATAACGGCTCGATCGACGAGTCGGTCCGAATCGCAGAAACATCCGGCGCACGCGTCTTACGTGAGCCCAGGAAAGGTTACGGCGCCGCGCTCGCTCGCGGCATCAGCGAGGCCAAGGGCGAAATCGTCGTTATGGCCGACGGCGACGATTCCTACGACTGGTCCGCCATCGCGCCCTTCATCTCGAAGATCCGCGAAGGCCACGACCTCGTGATCGGCAACCGTTTCCGCGGCGGCATCATGCCCGGGGCGATGCCCCCACTGCATCGCTATCTGGGAAATCCGGCGTTGTCGTGGATGGCGCGCATCGCGTTCCGGATCGACATCGGCGATTTTCACTGCGGCATGCGCGCGGTCACGAGAACCGCGTTCGCGCGCCTGGGCCTCACCAGCCGCGGCATGGAGTTCGCGACGGAGATGGTCGCGAATGCGGCGTGCCTGGGTCTCGACATCGCGGAGATTCCGACGAAGCTGTACCCCGACAAACGGGGCCGACCGCCCCACCTTCGGTCATTTCGGGACGGCTGGCGTCACTTGCGCTTCATTCTGACGTACGCCCCTGATTACGTTTACCTCGCGCCGGGCCTCGCTTTGCTCGCGGCGGGCCTGCTGCTGCAGGCGCTCCTCGTTCGCGGCCCCGTAGTGCTCGGCGGCTTCTATGTGGGTATCCATTTTCTTGCGCTCGGCTCGATGCTTACGCTCGTCGGCTTCAATGTCCTCAACCTCGGCGTGCTCGCCAAGACCCTCATGGCGCAGCGCTACTCCGGACTGCGAAGCCTTATCGTCGATTGGGCCCGACACCGATTCAGGCTGGAGTGGGGCCTCATCGCAGGCGCTGCACTCGTGCTCGCCGGCCTCCTGGTCGACATCGCGATCACCATCGAATGGCTGCGAAGCAGTGGCCCGATGGAGCGCACGGTACACGTCGCGTTCGTGGCTACTTCCGCGCTGGTGCTCGGCCTGAATCTGATGTTCACGGCCTTCCTGCTGCACATGATCCTGCTCGTGAGCTCGGAGTCGCGCTGGGTAGGCAGCCCGTGAACCGCGCCGGACCGCTGCTGATCTGGGTGCTCGCCGGATTCACGGCCTGTGCATGCGCGCTGCTTGCCATGCCCGCAAGTCACGTCGACGGAACGTTCATTCCGGTGGGCAACGACTCGTTCTATCACGCACGGCGAATACTGGACGCCATCCCGGATCTGACGAACCTCGCTCAGTTCGACCCGTTCATTCACGCACCCGAGGGAAGCCTGATCGTCTGGCCCTGGGGCTTCGACCTGGCGCTTGCCGCCGTGGGACGAACCGCGCTCGCGATGAATGTGGTGGAAGATCCGATGAGCATCCTGGTGTTCATCCCTCCCCTCGCCGCATTCGTCAGTGTCGGGCTCGTCGTCGGCATCTGTCGCGAGCTCGGCCTCTCGACGCTCGGCACCGCCATCGGTGCTTTCTGCGTCGCCCTCTCACCGCTTACGCAGCTTCTCCACGGCGTCGGAATGCTCGATCATCACGTCGCCGAGTACGTCATGTGGCTCGCATCGATCTGGCTGCTGCTCCGCTGGCTACGGGAACCGTACTCGCTGCACCGGGGGGTGTTGGCCGGCTGCGTTCTCGGGTTCTCGGCCGCGTTTCACTCCGACCTGTTCATTCTTCAGTTACCGCTCGTCGCCGGGCTCGGGCTTGCGTGGTTCCGAGGCACGCTGCCCGATCGACGTTCGACCCGCGCCTTCGCGGCAGCGTTGGTCGTTGCCACCGTTGCGGCGGCCGTTCCGTCGCTGGCGTTCCGGCAAAACCATTTCGAGTTCTTTACGCTGTCGTGGTTTCACGTGTACGCCGCGTGCGCCACGGCCAGCGCCTGTCTGCTGCTCACGCATCTCGCGCGCGGGCCAAAGGCAGCCACATTGATGGTGGCCGCCGGCATCATTCTCGCTTTACCCGGAATCGGGCAGCTGATGACAGCGCACGCTTACCTCGCAGGGGACCTCGAGCTCTTGCCGACGATCGCGGAGGTGAAGAGCCCGCTCGAGATGGCGAGCGAGCCGGGCGGATTCTGGCGCGTCTCCCGGTACTATTCGCTGCTGATCTGGGTCGTGCCGCTCCTCATTGCCGGCTGTCTTTTCGAGCTGGCTCGGGCGCGGCATCCACGCGATACGTACTTCTGGAGCGCATGCGCGTTCGGGCTCGCACTTCTCTGCATCCAGTTCCGCTTCCACAACTTTGGGTCGATCGCCCTGTACCTGCCGCTGATCGTCTGGGCCGAGCGCGCCGCCTCGAAACTGCCCGCGCGCCGCCGCAGCGTCGCCGTTCTTTCGTTGGCGATCCTGCTGATGCTCGCGTACGTGCCGGCAATCAGCGGGCAGATGTTCGTGCCACTCTCGCCGGGCAACGATTTCGACTACGGATTGACGCGCAAGCTGTACGGCACTCTCGCGGAGACGTGCCGTCGAAACCCTGGCGTCGTCCTCGCGTCGTCGAACGACGGCCATTACATTCGGTTTCACACCGACTGCAGCGTCATCGCCAACAACTTCGTCATCACTCGCCAGCACGAGGAAAAGATCCGCGCTGTCGCGAACTTGCTGGCGCTCGGCGCCGACGAGCTCGCCGCCGCCGAAAACACGCCCAAGTACGTGTTCGTGCACCTGGAGGAATTGTTCGCGAAGGATCCGCACGGAAAGGCGAGCATCCGGCCCATCGACGAGGTCGCCGCTTCGAATCCGCGCCTCGTTCGCGAGCTCGTGTTGGGCGACTCGGCGAGCCTGCCGAGCGCCTACGTCCTGCTGGATGAGCTGCGCTTCGCCGGCATAGACGGCCATTCCTACGCTCGCCTGCTGGAACTTCGACGATGAAAAGATCGCGTGACGGCGCGCGTCACTAACTGACGCTAGAGGTCGTCCGTCGTCGTCAGCCGCGGACGGGATCTATGTCGAATCGATGACCGTTGCCGGCCAATTTCCCCCAGGTGTTCAAGGCGTTACAGCAACGCTTCCGCCCTGGCACAGGCTTTGCTCGAATAGTCCTGCTGGCGCGAATGCGCCGCTGTGTTCGCACCTCAACTTTTTGGGAGTTTTATTGTCATGAAGACGATTCAAAAGGGCTTCACCCTTATCGAACTGATGATCGTGGTTGCGATCATCGGTATTCTCGCGGCCATCGCGATTCCGGCGTATCAGGACTACACGGTTCGTGCACAGGTGACGGAAGGCCTCAACCTTGCCGCCGACCTCAAAGCGGCCGTCGCCGAGACATTCGCCAACACTGGCGCGTGGCCCCTCAACAATGCTGCGGTGGGCATCACTGCGGTCAAGTCGGGCAAGTATGTGCTGGGTGTGGTGATCAGCACCGGCACGATTCAGATCACCTACGGCAATCAGGCCAACCTGCAGGCGCTCCCTGCCGGCGGGAACGTCCTCGGTCTGCGTCCTACCCTTAGCCCGAATGGCGACGTGATCTGGACCTGCGGCTACCGAACCGCTCTGGGTGTCGACCCGGCTGTTCCTGCGGGCGCGCATGGTACGACTGTGACCGCGAAGTACTTGCCCGCGACCTGCCGCCTGTAAGACCTCGTCGATCAGGTCTCGACCCGGAAGCCCCTCCGTCTGGAGGGGCTTCCTCTTTTGGGAAACGAGTCACGCGGGGCTCCCGGGGGATGTGCGACCATTCGACCGGATTTGACAATTGCTCGCCTGCCGCACTTGGGTAGACTAGGGTGCGCTTCGGCCGTTTGTCGCACTTGCTAACTTCATGAACGATAACGCTTCTTTGGCGGTCGGTCCGTCACGCAGCGGGGGTCTTGGTGGCCTTCCGCAGCGCCTCGTTCAGGACGGTGTCGTCGAAGAGGCGGCGATGCTCCAGGCATTGAACGCCGCCCGCGAGCGCAAGACGAACGTCGTCACCCAGCTGGTCGCAAGCGGCGCGGCGAATGCCCGCGACATTGCGATCGCCGCCTCCACCGAGTTCGGCGTTCCGCTCTACGACCTCGATTCGGTCAATCTCGATCTCGAGACCGTCCGCCTCGTCACCGACAAACTGCTCGCGAAGCATCGGGTGCTGCCGCTGTTCCGGCGCGGCAAGCGCTTGTTCCTGGCCGTCGCTGATCCGACGAATCTGCACGCGATCGATGAGATCAAGTTTCAGACCGGACTTGGCGTCGAGGCCGTCGTCGTCGAAGACGACAAGCTGCAGAAGGCCGTAGACAAGGCCATTGAACAGGCGGATGCGCAGATCTCTGCGCTCACCGACGAGGAAGGCATCGACCTCGAAAGCCTCGAGGTCACGGGCGGCGAAGACGAGCTCGACGACAAGGTCAGTCGCGATGACGTCGAAGACGCACCGATCGTGCGCTTCGTCAACAAGCTGATGCTCGATGCGATCCGCCGTGGCGCCTCGGACATCCATTTCGAACCGTACGAAAAGACGTATCGAGTCCGTTTCCGCATGGACGGTGTGCTGAAAGAGATTGCGCAACCGCCCGTACAGCTTGCTCCGAAACTGTCGGCGCGACTCAAGGTCATGTCGCGCCTGGACATCGCCGAGCGGCGCGTCCCGCAGGACGGCCGCATCAAGATGAGGCTGTCGAAGAATCGCGCCATCGATTTCCGCGTGAGCACGTGTCCGACGCTGTTCGGCGAGAAAGTCGTGATGCGTATTCTAGATCCGTCGCAGGCGATGCTCGGCATCGACTCGCTCGGGTACGAGGCGTTCCAGAGAGAGCTGTATCTCAAGTACCTCGCGAAACCACAGGGCATGATCCTCGTCACCGGTCCGACTGGCAGCGGCAAGACCGTGTCACTTTACACCGGCCTCAACATCCTCAATCGTGAGGACACGAACATTTCAACGGCCGAGGATCCGTCGGAAATCAACCTTCCGGGCGTAAACCAGGTCAACGTAAATCCGAAAGTTGGCCTGACGTTTGCCGCCGCGATGCGCGCGTTTCTGCGCCAGGATCCGGATGTGATCATGGTGGGCGAGGTGCGCGACCTCGAAACGGCGGAGATTGCGATCAAGGCCGCGCAGACGGGCCACCTCGTGCTCTCTACGCTTCACACGAATGATGCCCCGCAGACGCTTACGCGCCTCATCGACATGGGCGTGAAGCCCTATGCCATCGCGACGTCGGTCAGTCTCATCATCGCCCAGCGGCTCGCGCGCCGTCTGTGCACGCATTGCAAACAGCCGCTCGACGTCCCAAAGGAAGCCCTCCTCAAGGAGGGGTTTTCGCAGGCGGACGTGGCGGCGGGAATCAAGGTGTTCGCTCCGAAAGGTTGCTCGAACTGCACGGACGGCTACAAAGGTCGCGTCGGCATCTATCAGGTTTTGCCGGTAACCGAGGCGATAGCACGCATCATTCTCGCGGGCGGCAGCGCCGTCGAGATCGGGCATCAGGCCACGAAGGAAGGCGTCTGGGACCTCCGCAGGGCCGGCCTCGAGAAGATTAAGTCGGGCATGACGAGTATCGAAGAGATCAACAGCGTCACGGTCGATTGACGCGGGGCTCAAGGCAACATGGCTACAGCAGCAGCAACGGGTTCGGTTCGCACCATCAAGCGGGACATCGCCTTCACCTGGGCGGGGATGGACAAGAAGGGAAATCGAATCAAGGGCCGCAGTCTCGCGCCCGACGAACCAGCCCTGCGCGCCGAGCTGCGTCGGCAGGGAATCGTACCTTCGCGCATCCGGAAGCAAAGCTCCGCGTTCAAGGCGGGAGGGAAGCCGAACCCGCAGGATATCGCGGTGTTCAGCCGCCAGCTCGCGACGATGCTCGCGGCTGGTATTCCGCTCGTACAGGGACTGGAGATCGTCGGGAACGGCCACGACAAGCCGTCGATGCAGAAGCTGATCCTCGATATCAAGGCGGACATCGAGGGCGGCACGTCGCTCCACGAGGCGCTCGGGAAGCATCCGCTCTACTTCGATGATCTCTATGTCAATCTGGTGGAAGCCGGCGAACAGGCCGGTGCTCTCGAGTCGCTGCTCGACAAGATCGCGACGTACAAAGAGAAAACTGAAGCGCTGAAGAAGAAAGTCAAGAAAGCCCTTTTCTATCCCGCCGCCGTGCTGGTCGTCGCGATCGTCGTGACGCTCATCCTCCTGATTTTCGTGATTCCGCAGTTCGAAAGCCTCTTCAAGGGATTCGGCGCCGACCTTCCGGCGTTCACACAGCTCGTAATCGACCTTTCACGGTTCGTGCAGGACAAGGGCGTCTATCTGGCTGTCGTTCTTGGCGCCGCTGTGTACGCGTTCGCGTACTTCAAGAAGCGCTCGAAGGCGATGCGAGAGTTCCTCGATCGCGTCATCCTGAAATTTCCAGTCATCGGCCCGATCATGTACAAGGCCGCGATCGCGCGCTACTCGCGTACGCTCTCGACCATGTTCGCAGCCGGCGTGCCGCTGGTAGAAGCACTCGACTCGGTCGCAGGCGCCACCGGCAACATCGTGTTCGAGAATGCGGTGCTGAAGATGCGCGATGAAGTTTCCACCGGCCAGCGCCTGCAGCGCGCGATGGAGAACACCGGCCTCTTTCCGAACATGGTGAATCAGATGATCGCCGTCGGCGAGGAGTCCGGCTCGCTCGATACGATGTCGAGCAAGGTCGCCGATTTCTATGAGGCGGAAGTCGACAACGCGGTCGATGCGATGTCGAGCCTGCTCGAGCCGCTCATCATGGCGATCCTCGGCGTGCTCGTCGGCGGCCTCGTGATCGCGATGTACCTGCCGATCTTCAAGCTGGGTGCGGTCGTCTAGTTGCTGACCGATGCGTTGGCGGGCCACCCCGCCCTCTTCGTCGCAACGTGCCTTGCGCTGGGGCTGCTGGTCGGCAGCTTCCTGAACGTCGTCGTTCACCGCCTGCCGATCATGCTCGATCGGCAGTGGCGCGCGCAGTGCGAGGAGCTCGCCGGGGGCGACCCGGCGCAGCTCGACCACTACAACCTGATCGTGCCCCGCTCCGCCTGCCCGTCTTGCAAGGCGCCGATCAAGGCGCACCAGAACATTCCGGTGCTGAGCTGGCTGCTGCTGAAGGGTCGCTGCGCGGCGTGCGGCGCGCGCATCAGCATGCGCTATCCGCTCATCGAGGCATTCACGGGACTGGCGTCGGCGCTCATCGCGTGGAAGTTCGGCTTCGGCTGGCCGGCCGCCGGCGCGCTCGTCTTCACGTGGATCCTCATCGCGCTCACGTTCATCGACATCGATACGCAGCTGTTGCCGGACAACCTGACACTGCCCCTGCTGTGGCTGGGCGTGCTCGCGAGTCTGTGGGGGCCGGCCGACGGGAGCCCGATTCCGGTGGATGTGCGCTCGAGCATCATCGGTGCCATCGCCGGTTATCTGAGCCTGTGGAGCGTCTATCATCTCTTCCGCCTGCTCACGGGTAAGGAAGGGATGGGCTACGGGGATTTCAAGCTCTTCGCGGCGCTCGGCGCGTGGCTCGGCTGGCAGATGCTCCTGCCGATCATCCTGGTCGCAGCCGCCGTCGGCGCGGTCGTCGGAATCATCGTGCTGGCGCTCAAGAAGCAGGACCGCTCGACGCCGATCCCCTTCGGGCCGTTTCTCGCGGCCTCCGGCTGGCTGATGCTGCTTCTCGGCCACGAGCTGCAGGCGACGCTTCCGTTTCTTTTCCCGCTGCGTTAGCCGGTTCCCTCGATGCTGCGCATCGGACTCACCGGCGGCATCGCGAGCGGCAAGTCCACGGTCGCGAAGCTCTTCGCAGCCCTCGGGATCCCGGTCATCGACACGGATGAGATCGCGCGTGAGGTGGTCGCGCCGGGCAGCGCGCTGCTGCCGCAGCTCGTCGCGCGCTTCGGCGACGGCATCCTGAATCGCGAGGGCTCGCTCGACCGCGCCGCGTTGCGCGCGATCGTGTTCGCTGACTTTGCCGCGCGCGCCGAGCTCGAAGCCCTCACGCATCCGGCCATCCTGGAGCGGATGCGGGCGCGATCGGCCGCAGCGGGCGGTCCATACCAGATCCTCGCCATCCCGCTGCTCGTCGAGAAGGGCGCCGCGCGCGAAGTCGACCGCGTGCTCGTCGTCGATGCCGGCGAGGCTGCCCAGATCAGGCGCCTGCAGGCGCGCGACGGCGCGACGCTCGAGCAGGCGCGCGCGATCCTCGCTGCGCAGGCGCCGCGCGCGGCCCGGCTCGCGATCGCGGACGACGTGATCGTGAACGACGGCGACCTGCATCGCCTGCGCGATCAGGTCGGGGAGTTGCACGCGCGTTACGTCGCAGTCTCCCGACAAGCGGGGTCCTGAGCCGTGGGGCTCGCGGGCGCGGGCGTGCCGTTGCAGAATACGGCCATGTCCGAAGCCCAGGCGCAGGATCCGGGCGCGGCGCCCGCTGCCGAGACCGAGACGCTGATCTTCGAGCAGCCGCTCAACGAGCGGATGCGCACTTTCCTGCGTCTCGACTTTCTCTATGGTCAGGCGCTCTACCACAACGAGATCGCGAGCCAATGGGGCAGCCGCGCCGCGATGTCGAGCCTGCTCGACATACTCGCGATCAGCGCCCGCGGCGACGTGCGCTCGGATGTCCTGAAGGAGCTCGAGCGCCAGCTCTCGACGCTCAACGACTTCCAGGCGAAGCCGGGAGTTGACGGTGGCCGGCTGCGCGCGATCATGTCGAATCTCCTTCGCCTGCGCGCCGACCTCCTGAACTCCGGCGTGTCGTTCCTGCAGCCGCTGCGCGACTCGGAATTCCTGAATTCGATCAAGCACCGCAGTGCCATCCCCGGCGGCACGTGCGAGTTCGACCTGCCGGACTATTTCTTCTGGCTGAGTCAGCCGCCCGAGGAACGCGTGCGCACGTTCAACCAATGGCTCGGACTCCTGCGCCCGATGTGCGACTCCATCGCGGAGTTGCTGTGGCTCACGCGGCAGAGCGGCCGGCCGCGAGAGGAGACCGCGAAGGGCGGTTCGTACCACATCACGCTCGAGCGCGACACGCCGTACCAGCTTCTGCGCATCTCGCTGCCCAGCGATTCGGGCCTCTATCCAGAGATCAGCGGCAGCCACTATCGATGCAGCATCCGCTTCCTCATGTGGAACGGGCTCGCCGCGCGGCCGACGCAGGCGGAGCGCGACGTGCCGTTCCTCCTCAGCACCTGCAGCTAGCCCATCGCCAACCGCTGCGCCTCACCAGACGACCGCCGTGACGACGCGAGTGAAATGTCCGACGTGCGGCCGCGAGACTGAATGGTCCGAGAGCGCGCCCTTCCGCCCGTTCTGCAGCGAACGCTGCCGCCTCATCGATCTCGGCGCCTGGCTCAGCGAGCAGCACGCCATTCCAGGAGATCCACCGGCCGCGCCGCCCGACGAAGACGCGGACGAGCAGCCGCCGAAGCCGTCGTGAGCCTCAGCGCGCCGCTGGCGCGGCAACACCGAGCGCCTTCGCGATGAAGGCCCACTGATCGGCAAAATCCTCGATCCGCATCCACGTGGGTTTTCCGGCGCCGTGTCCCGCGCGCGTTTCGACGCGAACGAGCACGGGATTCGCGCATCCCTGAGCGCGCTGCAGCGCCGCGCCGAACTTGTAGCTGTGCCACGGCACGACCCGGTCGTCCCGATCCGCGGTGGTGACGAGAGTCGGCGGGTAGCACTTGCCCTCATCGAGATTGTGGTACGGCGAGTAGGCGTACTGCGCGCGGAAATCTTCGGCGTTCTCGCTCAGGCCGTAGTCCGTCGACCATTGGCGCGCGTTCGCGCTCGCCGTGTGATAGCGCAGCATGTCCAGCACACCGACGGCCGGCAGCGCCGCGCCGAACAGCTCGGGCCGCTGCGCGAGGGCGGCGGCGACGAGCAGCCCGCCGTTGCTGCGCCCGTAGATCGCGAGGCGCTCGGATCGCGTGTAGCGTTCCGCGATCAGATACTCGGCCGCCGCGATGAAATCGTCGAACACGTTCTGCTTGTGCGAGCGCACTCCGGCCTCGTGCCAGGCCTCCCCGTACTCGCCGCCGCCGCGCAGGTTGGCGACGGCGTACGTACCGCCCATCTCGAGCCACGCCAGCACGGTCGGACTGAACGCAGGCAGCTGTGAAACGTTGAACCCGCCGTAGCCGTACAACAGCATCGGCTGCTCCCCGTGGTGTTTCGCGTCACCCCGGCGCGTGATGTACATCGGCACGCGCGTGCCGTCCTTGCTGCGGTAGAACACCTGCTCCGTGAGATACGGGTCGGTCGCCGCCGGAACCTTGGGCTTGCGCCAGATGCTCGCGGCGTTGCTGCCGACGTCGTAGCGATAGACACCGGTCGGGGTGAGGAAATCGGTATAGGAAAAGAACGTCTCCGGATCCGTCCCGTCACCGTCGAACCCGCCGGCCTGCCCGAGGCCCGGCAGCGGGACCTCGCCGACCGGCTTGCCGTCGCGCGCGAACACTCGCACGAGGCTGTGCGCATCCTTCACGTAGCGCGCAATGATGCGGCTGCCGATGTACTGCGCGTCGTCGAGGGCAACGTCGGATTGTGGAACCACCGCGCGCCAGTTCGCCGGCTGCGGTCGGTGCACGTCGACGGCAACGACGCGGCCGAGCGGTGCATCGTTCGTCGTCTGGAAATAGAGCTCATCGCCGCGCGATCCCATGAAATCATAGAACGCATCCCAGGCGCCGAACAGCGTGGCCGCTGCGGCATCCGGGCGTCGAAGATCCAGAACGTTCACGCCGTTCCGGAAGGCGCCGTCGTAGAGCGTGATGATGAGGTAGCGCCCGTCGTCCGTGACCTTCCCTCGCGGCACGCGCGTCGGGTGATCGGTCACCTTGTAAACGAGCCGATCCTTCGCCTGCGGGTCGCCGAGGCGATGAAAGTGGATTGCGGGCTGGCCCGCATCGTCGCCCCGCCCGTCGGCGCGCGCCGGATAGCGGCTGTAGTAGACGCCTGAGCCGTCGCGCGCCCAGGAGAGACCCCAGAATTTCGTGTGCACGATCGTGTCGGGGAGATCGACTCCGTCGCGTACGCGGCGGAATTTCCAGATCTGCCAGTCGCTGCCGCCGTCGGAAACGCCGTACGCAACGAGATCGCCGCGCGGGCTCGGCTCGAAATCGTCGATCGCGTCGGTGGCGTCGCTGCGCATGGCGTTCGGATCGACGAGCGCGCGGCCCTCGCCGGTGAGCGTCTCCGCGACGTAGAGCACGCTCTGGTTCTGCGCGCCGTCGTTGCGCAGGTAGAAGTACGGGCCGCCCGCCTTCAAAGGCACGGTCTTCTTGGGATTGCCGTAGCGCTCGTAGTTCCAGAGCTGCGTCAGTCGCTGCTTGAGCCACTGGCGATGCGGGATCGACTCGAGCCATGGCTGAGCCAGCGCGTTCTGCGTCTCGACCCAGCGGCGCGTTTCGGGCGATTCGATTGCCTCGAGCCACCGGTAGGGATCAGCGACCTTCGTCCCGTGATAGACGTCGACGATCTCTACGCGCCTGGTGTCCGGGTACTTCAGGGCCGCTGCGCCCGTGAGGCCGGCGATGAGGGCGAGCGAGGCAATGCCGCGGACGATGCGGGTGTAGTAAGTTTTCATCCTTGAACTCTACCAGAGCTTTCTCGCATGCCGACTCCTCGACTCGTCCCGCTATTGTGTCTTTCCGTCCCGCTGCTGTTCGGAGCAGCCGGTTCGCGCGCCGAGCGTCTCACGATCGAACGGATCTTCGCCGCCCCCGATCTGTCCGGCGCCAGTCTGCGCTCGCCGCAGATCTCACCCGATGGTCGACTCGTGACCTACTTGCGCGGCAAGAAGTCGGACAAGGACCGGCTCGATCTGTGGGCGTACGACATCGGCGCGCGGCGTCACCGCCTGCTCGTGGACTCCGCGGCGCTTGTGCCGCAGGAGCGCGCCCTTTCGGCTGAGGAAGAGCAGCGGCGCGAGCGAGAGCGCATCGCGTCGCTGTCCGGCATCGTCGAGTACCGCTTTTCGCGCGATTCGCGTTACCTCCTGGTTCCGCTCGCCGGCGATCTGTATCTCTACGATCTTCGCGCGCAGCCGGCAGCGGCGGTGCGGCGGCTGACGGAGACCGAGTCCTATGAGACCGACGCGCGCTTCTCCCCACGCGGCCGCTACGTCAGCTTCGTGCGCGACCAGAACCTCGTTGCGATCGAGCTTGCGTCGGGCAGCGAGAGGCACATCACGCGCGACGGCGCGGGACTCGTGAGCTTCGGCATGGCGGAGTTCATCGCGCAGGAAGAGATGAATCGCGATACCGGCTACTGGTGGTCGCCGGACGACGCGCGCATCGCGTTCACCCGGATCGACGAATCGGCGGTCGCCGAGATCGAGAGATTCGAGATCCATGCCGACTCGGTAAAGGTCGTGAAGCAGCGCTACCCGGCGGCCGGCGCGCGCAACGCGCGGGTCGAGCTCTTCGTGAGCGAGGTGCCGCGTGGTCCGGAACCCGCCGGCGATGCCGTGCGCGTGGACCTTGGCACGAATTCCGACGTCTATCTCGCGAGGGTCGACTGGTTTCCGGACGCGCGCGCGCTCGCGGTGCAGCGGCAGAGCCGCGACCAGAAGACACTTGCCCTCCTGCGCGCGGATGCCCTCACCGGCGCGACCGACGAGCTCCTCACCGAACGCAGTGACACCTGGGTCGAGCTGCAGGATGAGCTCACGTTCCTGCCCCGCTCACGCCAGTTCATCTGGCCGTCGCGGCGCACGGGCTACAACCATCTTTATCTGTACGACTTCCACGGCCGGCTGGTTCGACCCCTCACGAGCGGAGAATGGATGGTCGTCGGTGAAGCGGGCGAGGCTGCGCTGCGCGGCGTCGATCATCGACGAGGCCGGGTCTACTTCATGGCGAATGCCGAAACACCGCTCGAGCGCCATCTTCATGCCGTCTCGCTGCGCGAGCCCAATGCACCGCCCAGGCGGATCACGCGCGATACCGGCTGGCACGCCGTGCGGATGTCGAACGACGCGCGCGTGTTTATCGACACGTTTTCGACGCCGGATCTGCCACCGAGCGTGCTGCTGCGCTCGACGGATGGCGCGATACTGGGATCGCTCGTGCCGAACGCCCTCGATGAATCCCATCCTTACACGCCGTATGTGGCCGAGCACCTGCCTACCGAGTTCGGCACCCTGAAGGCGCGCGACGGCCAGGTGCTTCACTATCAGATTCTGAAGCCGGGCACCCTTGCGGCCGGCAGGCGCTACCCTGTGATCGTCGATGTCTATGGCGGACCGGGCTACCAGCGCGTGCGCAACGCATGGGGCGGCTATCCGCGCAGCAACGAAGGATTCTTCCGGCAGCTGCTCGCGCAGGACGGTTACGTCGTCTTCACGCTCGATAATCGGGGCAGCGGCTTTCGTGGCGTTGCGTTCGAGTCGCCGCTCTATCGGAAGATGGGCAGCGTCGAAGTCGAGGATCAGGTGGCCGGCGTCGAGTTTCTGCGCACGCTGCCCTACGTCGATCCGGCGCGCATCGGGATATTCGGCTGGAGCTATGGAGGCTACATGGCGCTCATGTGCTCGATGCAGGCGCCGGATGCATTCGCCGCTGCAGTCGCGGGCGCACCGGTTACGGACTGGAGCCTCTACGACACGCACTACACGGAGCGCTTCATGGAACCCCCGCAGTCGAACCCGGAAGGCTACGCTGCCGGCAACGTGCTCACCCATGCGCAGAAGCTCGCGAGCCCGCTGCTGCTGGTGCACGGCATGGCGGACGACAACGTGCTCTTCTCACACAGCACGACGCTGTACAGGAAGCTGCAGGATCTCGGCAAACCGTTCGACGTGATGTCGTATCCGGGCGGCAAGCACGGCCTGCTGCGAAACGCCGATACCGGGCCGCACGCGTACGCGACCATCAAGCGCTTCCTGGATACGCACCTGAAGCCATGA
>JBQTHP010000036.1:0-7097 GCA_052389755.1 Gammaproteobacteria bacterium | reverse complement strand
GGATTCGCCGGTGAGATAGGCCTGCTCGGCGTCGCGCACGAGGAGGCCGGTCCGCTCGAGCGCGCGCCCGATCTGCTCGGCAATCGTCTCGATGAGGCGCTGCAGCTCCTCGGGAGTAGGGGCGGGCTTTTTGCCCGAGCCGTCGAAAACCCCAGAGCTTCTGCCACCTGCGGCGGCAGACTGCAGTGCGACTGAACCGATGAAGGAACCCTCGATCAAGATGCGAGGCCGTTGACGAGCACGCCCCTTCTGCTCGACAGTTCCACCCCCGCGTCATACCGGCCCGGCTTGCTCCGGAATGGTGGCCCGGCATGAATCGAGGTGGGTCGCGCGTACTACTCGGTGCCCTACCGGCTCATCGGTAGCGAAGTCGATGTGCGCTTGAGCGCACGCGCGGTCGAGATCTTCCACCAGCACACCCTCGTCGCCACCCATCCACGCGCCCGCGAGCGCGGGTGGCGCTCGACGCGTGCGGCACATCGCCCCGAGAGGCACGTCGCCGTCATCGAGCAGAACTTCACGCGCGTACTCGAACGCGCAGCCACGATCGGACCTGCGACTGTCGAGGTGCTGCGCACACAGGCGGCGCGCAAGCTCCATCCGGAGGAGACGCTCAGATCCGCCCAAGGGATCCTGCGCCTCGCCCATGACTTCAGCCCGCAGCCCTCGAGCGCGCCCCTGCGAGCGAGCACTCGCCCTCAAGAGCTTCAGCTATCGCGCGGTGCGGGCGTTCATCGAGACCCCTGACACCGCCGTGATACATGCAGCGCACGCTGTAGCCCTCGCGGCGCCCCTTCGACAGCAGCTCGCCGTGATGCGGGCAGTCAGCTGCGTTGCGATGGGGGATGGGCGAGTGGCGACACAAGTAGCGCACGATTCCGACGCACTGATGAGCCGCCCCGGCTGCCACGGCGCGCCAACGACCAGAGCACTCTACGATCGAAGCGAAGCCGCTGCCCGGGATACAACCTGCACGGCCCTGTGAAGAATAGCTGCTTCCCAGGCCGACTGTTCCGGGCGAAAGGCCGCGCGCACGTCGGCGCGGACCTTTTCGGCGACGCAAGGATCGACATCGGATCGGGCGCGGAGCCAGATGTCTTCGCACAAGGCCGCGATCATTTCCTCGATGGGCACCGTACCGAACTCAAGAGCCGCATAGCTGCCTTCCTGCGCAAGGTGCTCCCGCACGAAGAACGTCTGGGCTGCTCCTCTCACTTCCCTGGAGACGGAGTCACCCCGCTCCGGGCAGGTAACCCGATCCGCCAACCATGATCGGGCGAGCTCACATGCGCGGTCCTTCGCGCCGCCGGTATAGATCAGCTCTCCATTACCCGGCGGCCCGAGGCCTGTGTGGAAGTCTAGGGTAAGGGCCCGGGCAGTCCGTAGCCCGCAATGCGCGGCAAAGATGCGCTCGAGCAATCGGACTGACGGTTGAAGCTCTCGGCCGCCATAGAACAGGCCGTCCGGGTGGCGGAACTGCCCGCCCGTGATCACGGCGAGACACTCCGCCCGACCGAGCTTTCGCTCCCAGTACGTGAGCCACGCGGCAATGGCCGATCGAGTGGGTGGCTCGATCCTCGCTCCATCGATGATCTCCATGAGCATCGCATGCAGGTCGGAATAGCGCGCGTTGTAGTCCGCTGGATAGCGGCCCTCGAAGTTCCTGTTCAGATCGACACGGTTCTCATTGACCCGGGAAGAGAACGAGAACCCATATGGGTTCAGCGCGTGGATCAACACGATTCTGAGGCCGCTGAACTCAACGCGCCTCATGCATTCGATCTGGCATGCCGAGCCGGCAAACCCCTCGACTCCGTGCACGCCCGAAAGCAACACGAGGCAGTTGCCGGTGCCCCGCGTCGCGACGTCGATCGACAAATCCTCGCCCTCGAGGCCTGCCAGATCGGCCAGCGGGTAGCGCGCTACTGCGAAGCCCTCGGCCTGCGCAACCCCGCAGAACAGCTCCCGCGCCTCCCGGTAGCTTGGGCGCAGTGCGGAATCGCCTCTCATCGCAGGTCGAAGAAGTCGATGATCGCGTCCAAGATCTCATCGGGGGCATCCTGCTCCGACAGGTGAGAGCAGTTTTCCAGGTACACCAGCCGCTTCTCTCGACAACGCAGCTGCGCAAACATTTCCTCGGCGCAACCGGGTGGAAACACGGGATCGTTCCTCCCATGGACTATCAGGGTCGGGACACTGATACCAGCCAGGTCGGCGCGCAGGTCCAAGCCGTAGAATTCACTGCCGCGGGCGAAGAAGTGCATGATCACATCCCGGTTCATGCGCACGCGAGTGATCGCAGATGTATCGAGCCGCCCGCAGGTGTAATAGCGCAGGCACGCTTCGAAATAGCGCTCGATCACGCCCGGCGCGGCGGCGTCCGAGAAGAAGGCCCGGGCGGTATCGCGTGCGGCAGATCCCCCGAGATGGCCCATCGCTTCACACAACGAATCGACAGCCTCGCGCGCCGTCGTGCTCATGAGCACCAGGCCGCCAAACGTGGTCGGGTGCTTCGCCACGGTCCGCTGAGCCACGAAGCCGCCAAACGACGTGCCAAGTACTATCGGCCGGTGGATGCCCAGATGAGCGACGAGCGCCGCGACATCCTCGGCCCATTGCTCGATCCGCCACGTCGATGCCGAGCCGACATCGCTTCGCCCGCAGCCGCGGTGGTCGACATAGATGACTTGGGCATGACGCGCGAGGGCGTCGAAAGCCGGCTTGAACACCGTGTGGTCCATGCCTGGCCCGCCGTGCAGCAGAATGATGCTGCGCCTCTCCCTCGTCACATCGCCGTCAGGCACGACCAGCGGGCCGCTGACGTCGAAGAAGAGCCTGACGCCGTTCACGCGAGCATGCATGGCAACAGCCTCTGTCGGAGTCGAAGAGGTCCTATGCTCGGCTAGTCAGAACTGATACGACAGTCTCACACCCAAGCGACGCTTCGGCAACACGATCGAGAACGGGCGCGGTTCCAAGAAGAAGAAGGTGTTGAAGACGCGCGTCTCCGCAAACTCATCGGTGGCGTTGTCGGCGAACAGATCCACTCGCCAGGACGGCGTGATAAGCGACGCTCGCAGATCGACGATGTCATAGGATGGGACGGCAAACTGCAGGTCGATGTCTACCCCGCTTCCGGACAGGATGTCATCGACGTAGCGATAGGCACCATACAGCTCGAGATCCATGTCCGAGTTCACTGCGAATCGGTAGGCGGCCGAGAACTGAGCCGTCCATTCAGGCACGAACGGAAAGCGTTCTCCCGATCGGTTCGCGCCGACGGTATCGATATAGCGCTCGTACTTTGCTTCGGTCCTGCCGACATTCGCGCGCAGTTCCAGCCCGGTGAACGGTCGAGCCGTGAGCTGCACCTCGAATCCCTCCGAGCGGCTCTTGCCGGCATTCCCCACCGAAGCGACCGGAAGGTTCGGATCTCCATTGAGGAACACGATGGTCGAGAGCTGCTGATCACTGATGTCAATACGAAAGGCCGCCAGGTCAAACTCGAATGCGCCGCTCCCCAGACGACCTTTCAGGCCGATCTCATAGTTGTCGGAGAGTTCCGGCAAGAAGGAAATGTTCGTCGTGGCGCTCGCCGGCGCCAGAGGGAACCCCCCGGCTCGATAGCCGCGGGCGTAGCGCACGTAGGACATGAGATCGGGGAGCCACTTGTAGCGGATCGACGCCGTGGGCGATATCTCATCGTCGTGAATCCGGTCCCGGCCGCTTTCGTCGACGACGAGGAGTCCGGGAAGCTGGAAATCCAGGTCGACCGAAGAGCGTATGTCCTCGTACGAATAGCGCAGCCCTGCATTCAACTCGAGCCGTGGCCACGGCTCGTACGTGACGTCCCCGTACAATGCGACGCCGCGCCGCCGCAGCGACTGCGTCTGCGCATCGACGAACAGCCCCATCGGA
Source organism: Gammaproteobacteria bacterium (assembly GCA_052389755.1). Lineage (GTDB taxonomy): Bacteria > Pseudomonadota > Gammaproteobacteria > Steroidobacterales > Steroidobacteraceae > JBQTHP01. The sequence continues at coordinate 3,179 of JBQTHP010000036.1, read as the reverse complement.
AACACTTCGATCGCCGGTAGCCGGAACATGCGTTCTTGGAGGTGCTTCTCCGAGAACCCGTAGAGCCCGAGGAGCCAATCGAAGCTGCCCCCATCGCCGCCGCGGAGTCGTACTTCCTCGGACAGGATCTCCTGCCGACTGCGCAGGTCATGAAAATTGCCCGTGAATTCGGCCGAGCCATCGAAGTCGAACGGCAGCCGCGTGGAGGTCTCGCGATAACCTGTGATCGCCGTCAGGGCGCCGATGCCCAGTGGGTAGTCGACGATGAAACTGGCTCCATAATTCTCGTACAGCGCATCGATCTGGAAATCGCTCTCGACGACATAGTCCTCCCTTCCGCGCGGGATGCCGGGGAGACCGTCGAGGCCGGTCCTCCTCGAACCATCCGCGGACAAGTAGAACTCGGTACCTGACTCGAGGACCTTGCGCAGCGCTAACCTTGCCGCGTAGCGATCATAGTCATCGGCGGAGGTCGCGGAGGCACCGGCACCACCGCCCGCACTCTCGACGACCGCTCGGTTGCGCAGAAAGCCCTCGGAGCTTTCGATGTCGACCGCACCGGTGGCAAAGAGCCCTTTCCCCAGCGACCCTGACGCGGAGCCTTGGCCCCGAACTGTCTGGAAAGTGTCGTAGGTTAAGGCGGCGCTGGCCTGGGTGCGCTCGTCCGGCCTCCGCAGGATGATGTTGAGCGCACCGCCTTCCGTATTCCGTCCAAAGAGCGTGCCCTGCGGGCCGCGCAGAATCTCGGCGCGCTCCACGTCAAGAAACCCGATGTCGAACGACAGCGCGGGAAGATAGACGCCGTCCACGAACGTGCCGACTGCAGGTGCCCCAGCGCTCTGAGCCCCGATGCCCCGTATGACGAGGTTCACGAAATCCTTTCCGGGAGACAGAAGATTCGAGCTCGCGTACAGGTTCGGAACGGTGCCGATCAGCTCTTCGACATTGTCCGTTCGGTTCTCCGACAGAGAGTCGCCCGAAAAGCTCTGCAGGGACAGCGGGACATCTTGGGACCGCTCCTCGCGCTTGCGGGCCGTGACGATCACTTCCTCGAGTGCTCTGGCACCGCCCGCCTGGGCACCCTCGCCCTGTGCTACGGCGAATGGCGAAGACAACACCAGGAGGCCGCCTAGGCACAGTGCCGGGGGTCGAGCCATCGCCGACGACACCTTCGTCCACTTACTATTAGGCGTGTACACGACTCTTGCCTTCTGCCGTCGCGATGCTGTGCATACTAGCGGGCAAGCGGTTGAGCCCGATTGTAGGTTCGCGCCAATTTCGCGGCCCAGCGGCGCTCTGCTTGGCACACGCGCGGGCGCCGACAGGTCGATGCCCTGTGCGTTTGGAGCGGAATCTTGGAGAGGGGTTTTAGAACATCAGACGCCGATTGAACTCGCGCGGCGTCATTCCGGTGGCTTGCAGAAAACGCCGAATCATGTGGGGCGCGTCGGTAAAGTCGGCGCTGATCGCGATATCGTCCAGGTCCCGCTCCACATCCGCAAGCGCACGGCTTGCAATGAGGAGCTGCAAGGCTAGGCGCAGGCCCAAGAATGAGACGTTCGCTTCCCTAAGGCGGCGCTGGAGCGACCGCCTGCTGCGGTGGACGGCGACGGCCGCCTCCGACAGGCTCGTCTGGCGGCCGGCGGCGATTGATCGCTGCAGGAGGCCGACGAGATCTGATACCAGCCTGTCATGCCTGGCAACCCGGAACCGCGGCCCCTGATGCGAAGGCTGTGTGTTCGTGTTCCTCTCTTCCCAGGACAGCCGGGCGGATTGCGAGTCAGGGACACTCGTCAGATCTGCCACGTTGACGTGCCGATCCGTCAGCAGGAGACAGCTTCGGGTTTCGACGCGTATGCCCCGACATCCAGCAGCTCTGAATGCCGAGACCACATAGGCCCAGTACGCGAGGGACATAAAGTCCGTGCAGGCCAGATCGCGGCGAATCAGCAGCCGGCGAATGGCAACCGCATTGTCACTCGCCACGGCGATCTCCGAGAGACAGGATCGTCCCGCGAGCCTCTCGAACGCCTGGAGACGCTCGGCGATCCGCGCCGGATCCTGGGCGGTCGCAAAGACCGTGCTCACGGGCGTCCACTGCTCCACGAAGGCGTTCGAGAGTGCTCTGAACACATTCTCTGGACCCCACGCGTCGTACAGCCGCATACACATTTCGACGAACAGCTCCCCAGGTACCGCTATGCGCTGGGTCGGGTCGGCAAAGGCGAGGTAGCGCTCGATCGAACCCAGGCGACCGCGGGCACCGTCCGAGTGCAGGAACTCGCAAAGGAGGACATAGAAGAGAGTGGAATCGGCGAGATACAGGTCCGGTCGGTAGGTCGATTGCAACCGGGCGGCTTCATCGAACACGGAACGGACTTGCCGCATCAGGTGGCGCTTTCGCTGTCCGGGAGGACCAGTACACCGATCGGATTCGCGTAGTCAAGTGATTGTATTGGGCCAGTACTTTCTGCACTCGGGGCCGATTTGGTTAGCAAGGACATCAAGCGGGGTTTTGAGACCGAGGGCGTGGTGTGGGCGCTCGGCGTTGAACCAGTACAGCCACTCGAGCAGCCGCTGATTGAAGCGCGGTGGAAGTGGCGGGCGAACTCGGCGCCATTGTCGGAGAGCACGCGGCGCGTCATGAACGATCAAGAGCTGCGGCACCCAGGACATCCTGATCGCACGAGGGAAAGGTACCGGCGCGCCGCCAGCGAGAGGTCCGCGGGCTTGCGGTGTTCCGCACCCATCCAGCCCAGCTGGAAGGCCGCGTCCCACCCGCTGCGGGCTTCCTGTCTTGCAAAGGGGGGAAGACTTGCCGTTCGGACGCGCAGTGCGGCCGCGATCAGTTCTGACACCTCCAACAGCGGCTGACTGAAGATGAGTTCCTCAAATCGACCCGCAACCTTTTCCCACACCTCTGAGCGAGCGGATCCAATGACTCGGAGTACGCATCGAATCCTTGATGCAACATCCCAATCACGAACAAGGGCGCTGACGAGGTCGATCTGCATGCCAATTCCGCGAGCCGCTACAGCGCCGGCCAAGCGGCGGGCGGCGCCCGTGCGGGCGGCCTACATGCGCAGCTGCCGTCCCCCCGCTAGAGGTTAGACAGGATGCGGCGGAAAAACTCCGGCACCCAGATTCTGGCGCTGTCGCGCAGACGTACGCCCCACAGC
>JBQTHP010000035.1:0-8087 GCA_052389755.1 Gammaproteobacteria bacterium | reverse complement strand
GACTGCCACGGAGGATTGTGCAGTTCGGTCGAACAGGCCTGGTACGCGTTCGCGACGTTGTTCTCGAAATGGTCGACGGCCGCTTGCTCGCTCGAGAATGGGTGGGGCCCATTCCACGACGCACTCGTGTAGTAGTACTTGTATTCGGTCGTCGCCGGACCCGAGCAGTCCGCTGTGCCGCCTGATTCCACGCAGACGTCGGGGTTCAGAGCGAACGCCGACGGTGCGCCCTGAGCCGCCACGACCAGAACGAGCGCAGCGAACGTGCGGACTGGATAACTCATTTGAGACTCCCTGATCCGGTCCCGAACCGCGCGTCCGAGACTCCTTGGGGTCTAGCGGATCAACACCGTCCGTGGCTGGGGGCGATCATGCCGAAGCAATCTGCAAATAGGCAAGTGCGAGAGAAAAATATTGTGCGGCCTGAAATAAATCCGCGCGCTCAGCGAGATAACATCGTGGGGCCCGCAGCGACGCGCGCTGCGATCCACCGATCGATCTTTCCTTCCAGCACCGCCATCGGCAGCGCACCATCGCGCAGCACTTCGCCGTGGAATGCCTTCACGTCGAAGCGCGGGCCGAGCGCGGCTTCCGCCTTCGCGCGCATCGCGCTGATGCGGAGTTGCCCGACCTTGTAGCCGAGCGCCTGCGCCGGCGTGACGATGTAGCGCTCCACTTCGGCGATCACGTCGCTCTCGGCCATCGAGGAGTTGTCGAGCATGTAGGCGATCGCCTGCTCGCGCGACCAGCCCTTGGTATGCAGGCCGGTATCCACCACGAGCCGCATCGCGCGCAGCATTTCATCCTGCAGCCGGCCATACCATTGGTAGGGATCGGTGAATAGTCCGAGCTCCTTGCCGATGGACTCGGCGTACAGCGCCCAGCCTTCTCCATACGCGACGTTGAATCCGAACCGCCGGAAGCGCGGCAGGCCGGTGAGCTCCTGCTGGATCGCGATCTGGAAGTGATGGCCGGGCGCGGCCTCGTGCAGCGACAGCGTCTCCATGCCGTATTTCGGCTGCGCCTTCAGGTTGTGCGTGTTCACGTAGAAGATGCCGGGCCGCGTACCGTCAGCCGAGGGACGCTGATAGAACGCGCCCGCCGACGAGGCGGCGCGGAATGCCTCGACCGCGCGCACTTCGTAGTCGGCTTTCGGGAAGTCGCTGAAGAGTTTCGGCAGCAGCGCATCGATGCGCTGCTTGAGCGCCATATACCCGCCGACGACCTCCTCCGAAGTGGCGAAATACTGCGTCGGATCGTTCTCGAGATGCTTGAAGAACGCGTGCAGATCACCCTGGAAGCCGACCGCGCGCTTCACGCCCCCCATCTCGCCGCGGATGCGCGCGACTTCAGACAGACCGAGGGCATGGATCTCGTCCGGCGACATGTTGGTGGTCGTCGAGATGCGCACCTGCAGGGCGTACCACGAGGCACCCTCCGGAAGCGCCGACCAGCCGACGGTGGTGCGCGCGGCGGGGGTGTATTCCTTTTCGATGAAATCGGCGAGTCGTCGATAGGACGGGAGGATTTCGTCGGCGATAGCGCGTCGGTACGCAGCCGTGAGTCGTGACCGATCGGGCTCGCCGATCGACTCGGGCATGCTCGTCACCGCCTGCCAGAAGATGCTCTTTTCGGGATCGTCCGCGAGCACGCCACGAAGCTGCGCCACCACTTTCGGCATGACGATGCGCGGCTGAGTCACACCCCGCTGCATGCCTTCGCGCATGCGCTCGATCGCCGCGTCGCTCCATGCGATGTAGTCCTTCGAGCGAGCCAGAAAATCCTCGTAGTCCTTTACGGTGGCGAACGGATGCGCGCCCGTGCCCGAGCCGAGCACGGCGAAGAGGCTCGCGAGGCTGCTCATCTGATCGATCGGCAGCAGCTCGCCCGGAAACTTGAAACCTTCGAGGAAGAGCGACCGATCGCGCACGAAGACTTCCAGCGACAGCCGCGAGTCCGGATCGAGACGCGCGGCATCGAAGCTTCGCGCCTTCGTGAGAAAACGCTCGTCCAGCGCTTTCAACCTCGCGAGATATTCGAGGTCCGCCGGGTTGTCGAAGCGGTCGTTGTAGCGGTTGTCGCCGATGAACGTCGCGGTGATCGGCGAGAGGCGCAGCGTTTCCTCGAAATATTCCTCGAACATCGAGTCGAGCTCGGCATTGGCATCGGGGCGGGGCGTCGGCGAGCTGGCGCAACCCGCAAGCGCACCTGCGGCGAGAATGGCGAATCGAACGGTCAGTCGGCGCATGGTGCCTGCCCGCGCACCGCGACGGCGCGCCGTGTGATGAATCCGAAACGCGACGCGAGCAGCAGCGCGCAGACGAAAAGGCCCACGATGAGCGCGAGCCACACGGCCCTGGGCCCCTCTCCCTGCACGACGCCGAACCAGTAGGCGAGCGGAAAGCCCACGATCCAGTACGAGAAGACGTTGAACGTCATCGGAATGCGCGCGTCCTTGAAACCCCGCAATGCGCCCGCCGCACCGACCTGCAGCCCGTCCGCGACCTGAAAGACCGCCGCGAACAGCAGCAGCTCGGTGGCAAGCCGCAGCACTGCCGCATCCGCGGTGTAGAGGCTTGCGATGCCGCCCCGCCCGAACGCCAGCACCAGTGCCGAGACGGTCATGATAGCGACGCAGAGAAGGATGCCGACCCAGCCCGCGAAGCGGCCCGCCGCAGGATCGCCTCGGCCCACCTTGTGTCCGACGTGGATCGTGGTGGCCGAATGCAGCGCGAGCGGCACCATGAACATCAGCGCGGCGTAGTTGATCGCGATCGCATGCGAGGCCATCACGATCGCGCCGAACGTGCCCATGATGAGCGCCGCCGAGGCGAACAGCGCGCCTTCCGCCAGCACGCTGCCGGAGATGGGCAGCGCGAGCGCGAGAATCTCGCGCAGGCGTTTCGGGTCGGGTCGCTCGAACATCCGCAGCGCCGCGTACGGACGATAGATGCGATGCCGCCGTACGTACACCCACATGACGCCGAAGATGAGCCAGTCGACGATCGCGGTTGCGACGCCCGCGCCGACGGCGCCGAGCCGGGGCGCGCCGAAGTTGCCGTATATGAGGAGATAGTTGCCGAGCACTTTCACGCCCAGAGCGATCACCGCCGTGAAAAGGATCGGTCGGGTCCAGCCGAGCCCTTCGCTCGAGAAGCGCAGCGCGAGAAAGGCGTACATCGCGGGCATGCCGAAGGCGACGGCATACACGTAACGCGCGGCGAGCGGCGCAACGTCGGGCGGAATGCCGATGGCGCGCAATGCCGGGTATGCGAGCGCGAGCCCTATCGTCACGACGATGCTCACCGCGACGGACAGCCACAGCGCCTGGCGGAAGAAGCTGCCGACGACCTCGTTGCGACCTGCTCCGTACGCGTGCGCGACGGTCGGCGACAGCGCCATGAGAAGTCCCAGCCCGCCGAGGTAGTAGAAGCCGATGTAGTTCGCTCCGACCGCGACCGCGGCGAGCTCGCGCGCACCGAGGCGGCCCGCCATCACCGTGTCGGTGAACAGCATGCCGGCGGTCGCGAGATTGTTGACGAGCAGCGGACCCGCCAGGCGCGCGATGGCGCCGGCATCCGTGCGCGCGCGCGCGAGGAAGCTCACAGCTCACAGCTTACAGCCGGCTGTAGGCTGTAAGCTGTAGGTTGTAGGCTCGGTCCGGAGGACCCCAAGATGCTCGTCGGTTCCGCCGTTCGGCGCGTCGCCATCGTCGGCGGCATTCGCATTCCTTTCGCACGCGCGCACACCGCGTACGCGAACGTGGGCAATCAGGACATGCTCACGGCCACCTTCCGCAGCCTGGTCGACCGGTACAAGCTGCAGGGCGAGCGCCTGGGCGATGTGATCGCGGGCGCCGTGCTCAAGCATTCGCGCGACTACAACCTCGTGCGCGAGAGCGTCCTCGGCACCGCGCTCGACCCGCACACGCCCGGCCTCGACATCCAGCGCGCGTGCGGCACCAGCATCGAGGCGGCGATTCTCGTCGGCAACAAGATTGCGCTCGGCCAGATCGACGCCGGGATCGCCGGAGGCGTGGATACGATCAGCGACCCGCCGATCGTCTATCCCCGTACGTACCAGCAGATTCTGCTGAAGAGCTTCCGCGGGCGTTCGTTCGGCCAGCGCATCTCGCCGTTCTTCGGCATGCGCCCGAAGCATTTCAAGCCGGTCATGCCGGGCGTGGTCGAGGCGCGCACGGGCCTGTCGATGGGTCAGAGCACCGAGCTCATGGCGAAGCACTGGAAGATCTCGCGCCAGGATCAGGACCGGCTCGCGTACGAGAGCCACGTCAAGGCCGCGGCCGCGTGGAAGGAGGGCTTCTTCCGCGATCTCGTGGTCGAGTACCTCGGCCTGAAGACGGACAACAATATCCGCGCCGATACCACTCCCGAGAAGCTCGCGAAGTTGAAGCCGTCGTTCGACCTGACCGGCCACGGCACGCTCACCGCCGGTAACAGCACGCCGCTCACGGATGGCGCCGGCGCGGTGCTGCTGGCATCCGAGCCGTGGGCGGCGCGGCGCAAGCTGCCCGTGATCGCGTATCTGCGGTACGGCAAGGTGTGGGCCGTGGACTTTGCGACCGGCAAGGAAGGCCTGCTGATGGCGCCCGCATACGCCGTTTCGGCGATGCTGAAGGACACCGGGCTGGGCCTGCAGGATTTCGACTACTACGAAATCCACGAGGCGTTCGCGGCTCAAGTGCTCGCCACGCTTCGGGCGTGGGAATCGGACGAGTTCTGCCGCGACGCGCTCGGTTTGCCCGGCGCGCTCGGCAGCATCGATCGCGCCAAGCTCAACGTGAAGGGCGGCAGCGTCGCGATCGGTCACCCGTTCGCGGCCACCGGCGCGCGCGTCGTGGCGACGATCGCGAAGCTGCTCGGAAACGATCCGAATGCGAAGCGCGGGCTCGTATCGGTGTGCACGGCCGGCGGCATGGGTGTCACGGCCATCGTGGAGAAGTAGACGCCGCCGACGAGGAGTCGATGCAGGAGGACGCAGCGGACGGCACCGTCATACTCCGCTCGGATCTTCGAGCGGTGCTCGGTGCATTGCCGCTGTTCTCCGGGCTCGACGACGAGACCATTGCCGCGATGGCCGCCGAAGTCGAATGGCTGTCGCTGCCCGGCGGCGCCGCGCTTTTCGATGCCGGCGAGCCTGCCGACGCGATGTATGTCGTGCTGAGCGGCTGTCTCGGTGCGTACGTGCCGAAGGGCACCGATCGGCGCCGCAGCATCGGGCGGATCCTCGCCGGCGATACGGTGGGCGAGATGGGACTCATCTCCGGACGGCCGCGCACCGCCTCCGTCGTCGCGCTTCGCGACACCGAGCTCGTCCGCTTGTCTCGCGAGACATTCGATCACGTGTTCCGACGGCGACCCGAGGCGATGCTGCGCATCGCGCAGCTCACCGTGGATCGTCTCGAGACGTCGCAGGCGCGCACCCGTGGTCGCCCGCAAGGCGCGCGCACCTTCGTGGTGCTGCCGCAAAGTGCCGATCTCGACATCGACGGGTTCGCCGACCAGCTCGTCGCCGCTTTGACCCGCCTCGGGCGTTGCGCGCGCGTGCACAGCGCGGAGGCAGCCGTGCACACGAGCCACTGGTTCCACGTCGTCGAGTCGGCGAACGACTACGTCGTCTTCGTGGCCGACCCGCTGCCGACGGCCTGGAGCCGCCTGTGCCTGCGGCAGGCCGATACGCTCGTGCTCGTGGCGCGCGCCGCCGCCGAAACCGGCACGTGGCGCGTGCTGCTCAGTCAGCGCGAGGCGAGCATGGCGCCGCAGCGCTCGGAGCTCGTGCTGCTGCACGATGGACGCATCTCGCCGGGGGCTGCCGCGCGCTGGGTCGCGACGCATCCAGGCGCGCCCCATCATCACGTGCTCGGTGCACCTGACGTCGCGCGCATCGCTCGCCTGCTCACGGGCGCGGGCGTCGGGCTCGTGCTCTCGGGCGGCGGTGCACGCGGCGCCGCGCACATCGGGGTGCTGCGCGCGCTGCAGGAAGCCGGCGTCCCCGTCGATCTCGTCGGCGGCACCAGCATGGGCGCCATTCTCGGGGCCGGAATCGCCGCGGGCTGGAGCAGGGAGGAGCTGCTCGAGCGCTTTCGCCGCAGCTTCGTCGACGTGAATCCGTTGCGCGACTACACCCTGCCGATCGTCTCGCTCGTCTCCGGGCGCAAGGTGAGCGCGCTGCTGCGCCGCGAATTCGGCGAAATGGGCATCGAGGATCTGCCGCTGCCCTTCTACTGCGTCTCCTCGAATCTCACGACCGGGCAATCCGCCGTGCATCGCAGCGGCGAGCTGTGGCGTTGGCTGCGCGCTTCCGTCGCCATCCCCGGCGTACTGCCGCCGGTCATGCATCGTGGCGAGGTCCTCGTGGACGGCGGGGCGATGAACAATCTGCCGGTCGATGTGATGCGTGAGCTTGGCCGTGGACCGGTCATCGGCGTCGATGTCGGTGGAGATCGCGCGTTCACGGCAGAAAGCGACGACGTCGACGTGCCGCCGTTATGGAAGGCGCTGGGATGGCTGCGCGGACGGCGGCGGCGCCCGAACATCTTTCAGATCCTGTGGCGCGCCGGCATGGTGAACAGCGCGGCCACCACGGCTGCGCATCGGGAGAAAACGGACCTCCTTCTGCAACCTCCGCTCGAGCAGGTGGACATGCTCAACTGGAAGGCCTTCGCGCACGCGATCGACGTCGGCTACGAGCACGCTGCGCGGCGGCTCGAGGCGCTGGCGACCGATTCGCCGCTGTTCGCGGCGCGCCGGGCGGCTGCGATTCGCGACAGTTGATCGCGGCGCGCGCGTACGCGGTTGCCAATAGTTTCATCTGAAACTAAATTAGGCGGCACTCGTCCGCCGAACGGCTCATCCCCCATGAAGCGCTACATCAGCTATCCGCGCGTCGAGGGCGACGCCTCGCGCCAGGCCCACGCCGATCTGCCGGAAGGGACCTTCGAGCGCGAGATCAGCAAGGAAGGCTTCTTCGGTCCGGCGGCGCATCTGTATCACCGCCATCCGCCGACCGGTTGGGTGGATTTCGAAGGGCCGCTGCGGCCGCACGCTTTCGATCTCGTGAGGCTCGAGTCGAGCGTCGCCTCGCCGTGGCAGGCGCACGACATTCTCGCGAACGCCGCCGTACGCATTCGCTTCTGGCGGCTCGCGCAAGCCATGCCGCGCCTCGCTCGCAACGCCGACGGCGACGATCTCCTCTTCGTTCACCAGGGTGCGGGCGAGCTCTACTGCGACTTCGGGCATCTCGCGTTCGCCGTCGGCGACTACATCCTGCTGCCGCGCGGCATCATGTGGCGGCTCGAGGTGCGAGCGCCGGTCGCGGCGCTGCTGATGGAGGCAACGAACGCGAGCTACACGCTGCCCGACAAGGGCCTCGTCGGTCCTCACGCGATCTTCGATCCGGCCATGCTCGACGTGCCGCGGATGGACGAGGCGTTTCGCGCGCAGCAGAGCGATTCCACGCGCTGGCAGGTGGACGTGAAGCGGCGGGGCCAGATCTCCACGATCACGTATCCGTTCAACCCGCTCGATGCGGTGGGCTGGCACGGCGATCTCATGGTGGCGCGCATCAACGTGAAGGACATCCGTCCGTTGATGAGCCACCGCTATCACCTGCCACCGTCGGCGCACACCACCTTCGTCGGCAATCGCTTCGTCGTCTGCACCTTCGCGCCGCGGCCGTTCGAGACCGATCCGGGCGCGATCAAGGTGCCCTTCTTCCACAACAACGACGACTACGACGAAGTCATCTTCTATCACGCGGGCAGCTTCTTCTCGCGCGACAACATTCACCCCGGCATGGTCACGTTGCATCCGAGCGGCTTCACGCACGGTCCGCATCCGAAGGCGCTGAAGAACATCCTCGCGCCGTCCAGGGCGGCAACCGACGAAGTCGCCGTGATGATCGACGCACGCGATCCGCTCGAGATCGCGTCCGCTGCGCACGGCGTCGAGTGGCGCGGTTACGTGGACAGCTGGAAGTCGCCGGGCGGCTCGAAGTGAAGCTCGCGAGCCTGAAGCGCGGCGGGCGCGACGGCACGCTCGTCGTCGTCAGCCGTGATCTCGCGCGCT
>JBQTHP010000034.1:0-13629 GCA_052389755.1 Gammaproteobacteria bacterium | reverse complement strand
TGATCTCGGGCTGAATTTCCTCGACACGGCTGACATCTACGGGCCGCACACGAACGAGCTCCTGGTCGGGCGCGCGGTCCGCGAGCGTCGCACGGAAGTGGTGCTCGCCACCAAGTTCGGTTTCGTGAGCGATCCGGATGACGGTGGTCGGCGTGAGATCGACGGCCGGCCCGAATACGTGCAGCGCGCGTGCGACGCAAGCCTCCGCCGACTGGGCGTCGAGACGATCGATCTGTACTACCTGCATCGTGTCGATTCCGAGGTGCCGATCGAGGACACCGTGGGCGCCATGGCGGAATTGGTGCAGGCCGGTAAGGTGCGGCATCTCGGCCTGTCGGAAGTCGGGCCGATAACACTGGAGCGGGCGAACGCCGTACATCCGATCACTGCGCTGCAAAGCGAATATTCCCTGTGGACGCGGGATCCCGAAGACAATGGCGCGCTCGAAGCGTGTCACCGCCTTGGAATCGGGTTCGTACCGTTCAGTCCGCTGGGCCGTGGCTTCCTCACCGGAGCGATCCGCTCGCCCGACGATTTCGGCGCCGACGACTTCCGACGGAACAATCCGCGATTCCAGGGCGAGAATTTCGCTCACAACCTGAGGCTGGTTGAGGAAGTCAAGCGCCTGGCGCAAGTCAAGGGGTGTACGCCCGGTCAGCTCGCCCTCGCCTGGGTACTGGCGCGTGGCGAGAACGTCGTGCCGATCCCCGGCACCAAGCGCCGTGCGTATCTGGAGGAGAATCTCGGGGCAGTAGAGATCGCGCTGCAGCCGGACGAGCTCGCGACCCTCGACGCCATCTTTCCGCGCGACGCAGTAGCGGGGCGGCGTTACGGCGAATCGATGTTGGCGTTGATTGCACCCTGAGGACGATCAGGGTGGCGGCTCAACTCGCGCTTGGACCTTGCCGCCCCGAACGGCCGCCAGGCATTGGCGCACGCCTTCTTTATACGGCGTCTTGTGTACCGGCCCGATGAGCTTCTGCAGCGCACTGTCATCCATCAACACCGGATTGGTGAGGAGATAGTGCATTTCGACCATCTCGCGCATGAAAGGGTTGAACACGCCGATCAGTCGAAGCATCGTCTTGCTGGCGACGCGCACGCGAAGCGGGCGTCCGATCTGCTGCTCGATTTCTTCGACGATTGCACGCTGCGTCGTGATCCCGGCACCGGCAAGATGCCAGACCCGACCATAAGCCGAAGGCCGAAGCCGCGGCGCCGAACAGTGCGATCTTTCTCATGGATTCATTCCACAATGAGCAATGTCGAAAACACATCCCCGGCTCCGACTTACCCCTGAAAGCGGACCCATTCCCGGGGCGCTCGAGTGAACAAGGATCAGACGCCATGAAGTACATGTTGATGATGAACTGCCCGCGCAATGGCTACACCCAGTTCATGAGCTGGTCGAAGAAGGACATCGAGGCGCATATCGCCTTCATGATCAACTTCAGCAAGAAGCTCGGCGCCGCTGGCGAGTTGGTGGGCGCCGAAGGGCTGGCGTCACCGGTCCAGGCGAAGCTCGTCCGCGCCGGTAAGGACAGGAAGCCGATTACCGACGGCGTCTTTCCCGAATCCAAGGAATTCCTCGCCGGCTATTGGATCGTGGACGTCGGCAGCCCCGACCGTGCGTATCAGATCGCCGCGGAAGCCTCGGCCGCCCCTGGCACCGCCGGCGAGCCGCTCAACATGGCGATTGAGGTCCGCGAGGTCATGAGCGGGCCGCCAACAGACCTCGGGTGACGTCCCCGTCCCTCGACATCCGTGCCGAGCATCTGCTGCGTGACCTTGCGCCGCAGGTGCTCGGGGCGGTGGTCCGGCGATTCCGCGACTTCGCCGCGAGCGAGGACGCCGTGCAGGAAGCGCTGATCGCCGCGGCTGCTCAATGGCCGCGCGATGGCATCCCGGACAACCCCCGCGGCTGGCTCATCCAGGTGGCGCTGCGACGAATGACCGATCACGTCCGCAGCGAGATCTCGCGCCGGAACCGTGAGACCGCCGTGGCCGCCGAGATGCCCGTCGTCGTCGCGCCTGCGGCGTATGGCGAGCCGGAGATCGATCCCGACGACACGCTCGTCCTGCTGTTCATGTGCTGCCACCCCGCACTCTCGTCTGCATCCGCGATTGCAGTGACGCTGCGCGCGGTCGGCGGCCTGACGACGGCCGAGATCGCGAAGGCATTTCTCGTTCCCGAGTCGACGATGGCGCAGCGGATCAGCCGGGCGAAGGAGAGCATCAAGACCTCGCGCGTGCCGTTCCGCATGCCCGACGCCGAAGAGCGTGCACAGCGGTTGAGCTCGGTGCTGCACGTGCTCTACCTGGTTTTCAACGAAGGCTACACGACGAGCTCCGGACCTGAGTTGCATCGCACCGACCTGTCGAACGAAGCGATACGCCTGACGCGCGCGGTTCACAAACTGCTGCCCGCCGACGGAGAGGTCGCGGGCTTGCTCGCGCTGATGCTCTTGACCGACGCACGCCGCGCGGCGCGCACGGGACCCGGCGGCGAGTTGATCCCGCTCGATGAGCAGGACCGAGCGTTGTGGAACGGCGAAGCGATCGCCGAAGGCGTCGCGCTCGTCGGCGCAGCGCTATCGAAAGGATCGCTCGGCGAGTATCAGTTGCAGGCGGCGATCGCGGCTGTACACGATGAGGCGGCGCGGGGCGAGGATACCGACTGGCCGCAGATCCTTGCGCTGTATAGCGTGCTGGAGCGGATGTCCGACAATCCAATGGTGGTCCTCAACCGCGCGATCGCAACCGCAATGGTGCACGGTCCGCGTGCGGGGCTCGAGCTGCTGACATCGCTGGACGACGACGACCGGCTGAGCAGGAACCATCGCCTGGATGCGGTGCGTGCGCATCTCCTCGAGCGCGCCGGCGAACGCGAGTCTGCGGTCGCGCTCTATCGCGCGGCCGCAGGGAAGACGACGAGCGTTCCGGAGAGAAACTACCTGTTGATGCGCGCAGCGCGACTGAGCGAGGCGCTGCGATGACGGTATGGCCGCGACACGACGGACTCGTTCACGGTCCTAACGATGCTGCCGCGTGCAGCAGGACGAACACGTCAGACGCAACCAAGGGGAGCGCTTGGCTCCCCTTGTTCTCGATGGCAAGGCCATACAGTTAACGTCGTTGGCTCAGTTGCGCACCTTCACGTGTGCAAACATGCCATCGAGTAAGTGCGGGCGGACATTGCAAATCACCAGGTATGTACCCTTCTCCAGGAACGCGACCGGTTCGCTGCGATTCGAGTCATTGCCCGGATTGCCTACCGTCGGCGTTGCGAGTGGGCCCCCGGCGGGATTGATCCCGCGGTAATAGATCTTGTCAGCGAGGAAGGCGACATTGGCAGGCAGCGGCACTGCCGGGTCCGGCGGTAACACGAAGATTGGCGGGAACAAGGGAAACTGTCCACCACCAGCATTTATCAGATCATCCAACTTCACGCCGGGTTTGAAGATGATGATGTCGTGAAACCCGGCGACTCCGAAGTCCACGACGCCGCCCACCTTAACCTTGATCTCGTTCGGCAGAATCGCGTGATTAACCGGATTGCCGGGTTGCGCCGTATTGAGACCTCGGCCGAACGAGACGGTCACGCTCGATCGCCTTTTGTCGTCATCATCGTCATCGGCGATTCCCGGCGGCGCGACGACCGCGAGGCAAACGAGGATCGCGGATTTGGTCAAGGTCGATGCCATTCTTGTCGTATCCACTTGAACCCTCCTTTGGGGAAACTGCGAGACTTTCTCTGCTTGCTTTTTTGCTTCTGCAGCGTACTGCTGTCTGCGTCCACCGAGTTTGCGGTCTTCAACTGACAGCGAACGCGAGGGGCCGGCTTTTCGCCGGCCCCTCGCGTGGCTTTCGGCCTATCCCTGCGCTACGGCGTGTTCACGCGCAGGATCGTCTGCGCGCGCACGACCGCGCCGTCGTCGTATCGGACCGTGCCCAGGTACCGCGTAGCCGGGGCCAGTCCGCTGAACGTCGCCTGGATCGTCTTCGACCCGCCGATCGTGGCCGTCGCATTCGGCAATATGGCGATCGTCGTGTTGCCGGCGCTAGTCGCGCCGAGCACCCACTCGAAGAGCGTGCCGCTCGCCGACGGGCCCTGGGTGTCGAAGCCGTGCACGTACACCGTCAGGGTGATCGGATTCGCGTTGCCGCTCGGTTCCGCGAACGTGAAGGTGACCTCCTCATTTGAATCGCCGTCCGCGCTGACCCCGACAAGGGTCGTGCCCTGGAACACGAAGAGATCGAGGTCGGTGCCGGCCGGCGTGATCGCATCTTCGTAGATGCCGACGCGGTACAGCCTCGACCCCGCGGGAATCGTGACCGACGACTTGCTGAACGTCCCCGTCGGATCCGCCTGATCGAAGTTCTGATCCGGATCCTGCGCAACCGTGTACGGCGTCGTCGTCGCTGCGACGAGGCCGCGAACGGCGGTGCCGAGCGTGCCGGCGAAGCCGGTCTTGACTTGCCAGCTCACCGGACCCGTTGCCGTGTTGAACGTCACCTCTGCAGGTGCAGCGACGGCGACCGGCCGGATTGCCACCGGGCTGCGGACCTTGTGGCCGCCGCTCCCGTTCCATGTCAGGAAGCCGGTCGTGTAAGCGGCCAACGCGGCAGTCGTGCGGGTGAACGCGACCGTGTATGTCTGACTTGCACCAGGCGCAATCGTGAAAGTGCTCGGGTTGACAACAACCGTGAGCCCAGTGAGGCCGCTGACGGCCGCAGTGTACGTCTCACTCGCCGACCCAACGTTCTTCACAGTTCGGGTGATCGTCTGCGCCCCCGCGAGGTCGCCGATCGCAATCGACGCCTGATTCAGGTCGCTCGGATCGATCGTGCCAAAGGTCGTGCAGAGCGAGCCTGTCAACTGACCCGTGCCGCAGATGAATCGGATCCAGTCGGCGGATCCGGAGTCATAGACGAGCCCGGGATTCCCCGCCTTCGTCAGATCGATGTGCCCGGCGCCCTGGTGGAATACGTTCGCGCCGCTGATCAGGTCGGATCCCGTGGTCATCAGTGCCGACTTGATCATCATCGGCGACCAGTCGGGATGCAGATCCTTGAGTAGCGCGGCCGCACCCGCCACGTGCGGCGAGGACATCGACGTGCCGCTCATGAGGTCGAAGTTACGGTCAGCAGTGCCCGGAGGCGCGACGCTGGCCAGGATGTCGACGCCGGGAGCGCTGACGTCGGGCTTCAGGATGTCGCCGCCCGCGGCGTTGCTTGGGCCGCGTGACGAGAAGGCTGCGATAGCCGGAGCCGGAGCCCCGAAGTTGATCGTCGCGACGTTGACAGTTGCAGTCGGCCCAACCGTCGCCGCATGGGCCTTGGCCGCCGCGCGCTCCGTGGATTCGAGGTGCACCGTCGGCACGAAGTGCAGATCGGCGTTGGTACCGATCGGCGTGGTGTTCACCAGAACCATTCCGACGCCGCCGGCCTCTTGCACCGCCAGGCTCTTGTTGATGCGAGCGTTAACGCCGCGATCGCACAGGACGATCTTCCCGGCGACCTTCGCCGAGTCGAGGACGGGCACGCCGCCGTTGTCCACCGCTGCGAAGCAGAGCCTCACATTCGTTGCATTGGCGCCGGCCAATCCGGCGTTCACGGAGTCGATGAAGGGAAACGGCCCGGTGCTCGTCGCGTTGAAGGACGAGCCATTCAATGTCACGCCGTTGCCGAGCGTGACCGAGCCGGCGCCGGCACGGTTGTGCGAGCTCGCGGCCACCGTCGTCAGCCACGGGCCCGGGGCCGCCACGGTGCTCACGGTCGGTCCGCTGTTCCCCGCGGATGCAGCGACGAACACACCGGAAGCGGCTGCGTTGAAGAATGCAACCATCACCGGGTCGAGGAAATTGGTGCGGGTGGCTCCGATCGAGTGATTCAGGACGTCCACACCGTCCGCGATGGCTTGGTCCACCGCGGCCACGCGGTCCGACGACGTGCACGACGCGTTGCTCAGGTCGGGCAACTCCCAGCACACCTTGTAGATAGACAGGCGTGCTCGCGGTGCGATGCCGTTGATCGAGGTCAGACCCGCGGCCAATGCGTCCCCGTCGGTGTCCGTGTCGAAGTTCCCGCCCGCGGTCGAGGCCGTATGGCTGCCGTGACCGTCGAAGTCACGCGGCGAGAGAAACTCGAAGTCGGGAATGCCGCCGCCCGCGAGCGCTCCGGCGGAGAAGGCCTGCGCACCGATGACCTTCTGGTTGCACATCGAAGCGTTGAAGGCCTCGCCCGGGGTGCACTTGCCGTGCCAGCCCGGAATCTGGTGGTAGCCGAGCTTGCCGGACTTCCCGTTCGGGTTGGTGCCCGTGCGATCGCTATAGGCCGGGTTCTCGGGCCAGAAGCCCGTGTCGAGATCGCCGATGATGACATCCTCGCCTACCGCGCCGGTCGCCTCCCAGAAGCCGCTCGGCCCGGCGAGCCCGAGAAAATTCGGTGTGGTGAACGTGTCGACGAGATCCGTCGTATCTGGAGTCACGGCGACCACGTCTTTCATGGTCTTGAGTTTCTCGGCCTGCGCCTCGGTGAGGACGGCTGCGAAGCCGTTGAACACGAAGCCGTAGTCGTAGAGTTTCTGCCCGCCTCCCGCTTTCCGGAGGGCTTGGTCGTGCTTGCCATTGAGGTAGCCGACGTACTTTCTGACGTCGGCCGAGTTCGGGTCGATCTTCTTGCCCTTCGCCGGCTTCGTCGCCGGGAGGCCGGAGATTCGGCCGTCATAGACGACGGCGGGCTGGTCGAGCATCTGAACGATGTACGAAGCCTTCTCTGTCGAGTTGCCCGCGCTCGCAGCAGATATCGCGAGAAAGACGAGCGGGAGTGCACCGAGCGCCACGAAGGACCGCGCCGAACGGTAACGCATATTAGTCCTCTCCCCTGATTGTTGTGGATGTAGGCGGTCGCCTGGACGGCACGCCTTCTAGTACGCGCAATGTACTCGCGGGGGTGCCCCGCTCGCAACGAAATACAGCGGCCGCGACGCCGCACCCTGCAGTGCCGCGCGCTGCGGATAGCAGCCGGCATTGAAGTCGTCGTCTTTACGCTAAGTGAAAAGAATCGCTGAGTGCTCTTGATTCATGCGGCGGAAACGCAGACCGGGTTGCGTTGATGCCCTGGCCCTCGGCCACACCCACGCAGATGCACGCGCAGCAGGCCTAGAACCCGCTGCCATAGCACCGCAACGCGAAGTTCGCATCCCCGTCACCGTCGCTGTGCACACTCACGGTGGGCTCGGAACCGAAGGAGACGGAACCGTGGAAATCATCCTCATCGCGCTGATCGGCTCCCTGGTCATGCTGCTCGCCAAGGTATTCGACCGCACGTGACGCAGCGGCCGTTTACGGCTACATTCCTCCCATGGCCTGCCTCGCCACCCACCGCGCGCTGATTAGCCGCCCGACCTTCACGGAAGGTCGGGCGACTTCGTGCGCGTTGGAAAACCCCATGACGAGGATCGAGGGTCATGACGGTCGACACGGTTTCTGTGCTACGCCTCCGCGTCGTTGCGGAGGCCCATCCCGGGGCGCTATCGCGCGTCCTTGACCGCTTCCAGAACCTGAACGTGCTGCCGCGGCGGGTACTCGCTGAATTCGGCACCGGCGACACGGTTCACATTCAGGTCGACATCGTCGGGATTCCGGAAAGCACGCTCTCTCTCATCGCCGGGAAGCTCGCTCAGGTACCGTGCGTGCTCGAGTCGCGGTGGTATCGCGCTTAGGCACTCGTCGGCGCGCGTTCGATGCGTAAGTACCAAAGTAAACAGCGCCTAGGATCGCGCCGTTTCTGCCTCCCTTCACTCCGCCTACAGCAGCTCCGGTCAGACCTCCACGAACTGCGCCCCACACCGCAACTAGAATCTTGCCAACTAGACGTGAGCGCGTCACTAATGAGGTTTCTATCGCTCCAGACAAGTCGCCTTGTGCTGTCGCGATGCCTGCAAGCGCGTTCGTGACGCGAGAAGCCGCCGAATCAGCACCCGTGGCGTGCGGCCGCCTGGCTTCCCCGAAACCGATCACTACGAGATCGAGGCGTGGGACGGGAGCTGGCGGGTCGCCGAGGCAACTGCGCGCGAGTAGCTGCGAACGACGGACCTATTTATGCTTATTCGTGGCGTTCCAATGGGCGCGTACGACTCCGGCAAGGAAGTGCATCATGCGCAGCTCTGCTCGGCTCACTAGAAGCTCTGTGTCGACCATTCTATTGGGCGGTGCGGCCGCTGCTCTTTCGGCATGCGGGGGCGGCGATGAAAGCATGCCGATGCCCGATGCTGCGCCGGGCACTCTTGCGACAACGGCAGGCGTAAACGCGAATCTCGCCGTGGTCGCGGGTGAGGTGCCGATCCCGCTGGTTCAACCGGCCGGCACTTCAGCGAGCGAAAACCCCGGCGCCGATCAGTCACTGTTCGCGTTCCTCACCCCGCAGCAATCGAGTGCTGCCGCCGTGAGCCCGTGCGGTTCCTCCGGTACGCGTGACGTGACGCAAGCCACCCGAGATGTCAATTCGCCCTATACGGACGCGGCGATGCTCGTGACGCGAACCAGTTACGAGCGCTGCGTCGACTCTGTGGGTCCACCGGACGATCGGCAGGGCGCCACTCGAGAGTGGCATGGGGTCAAGGAATACTCGCAAGCAAGCACCCCGCAGGGCATTGTCACCTACTTGATCGTCGGTGACCCACCGACCACGCAGATGCTGGAGGACCGTTACCGGGGCACGTTTACTGGCCAACTTCATGAGGAAGAGAATTTCGCAGTGGGCCGCAGCGATACATTGATCAGCGCGACGTTCGATATCGATGCGCTCACGCGCTTCAGCAGGACGTTCGATATTCGCTTCGACGGCAGAACGCTGGCGTCGGGCAGCTATGGCCTGGGGAGCGCGTCGGCTCCGTTCCATATCAACAGCCGCAATGGCCGGACGGAATTCCTGATCGAAGGGGAGTATCAGTTCCAGGCCGGCCAATGCGATCCCGGTCCCGCCAACGTGGCAACCATGCGCCGGCTTGTGTACGACGACGCAACCAACCGATTCGTGGGCGGGATGCTCACGTTCACCTCCATGCTGGGCACAGCCACAGCCGTGTTCAATGCTGACGGAACTGTGACCTTGATGGATACACAGGGAAGGACCACGACGATTGACTGGCCGGTCCGCATGGGCCCGTGGTCGGGAAACGCCTGCTTTCAGCCTTAGAGGCGCTGTCGGTCCGCGGTTGCGAACCTGGTGTAGACGGGCGTGCCTACAGCGAAGTCCTTGGCGCGCGCCAGCGGTCCGCCGTGCAGATCGCGTCCGATCCGCGGCAACGCGACGTACGGGACCGAGATGAGACAAATGAAAGGCCCCGGTGGTTCGCGCCGAGGCCTTGAAAGATTCGTAGCGGGGGCAGGATTTGATCTTTGTATCACCTGCCACCTGACGCTACCGGTCGTGCCAGCCAGCTTGCCACGCATCGGGGCGGCTTGACTCTCCAGGCGTCGGACAGAACCGGCGTCAGGAGATGGCTCGCGCTCCGGGGTCGACCTTAGGTGACCAGCGCGCGCCCGTTCGTTCATATTGACCCGCCCACCACATCGACGGACCATTCGCCGGCCGCGCTCTTGCATCTCTGGATTGGAGACAGCCACATGAAGCGTCTACTCCTCGCTCTCGCAACCGCTGCTGCTCTTCTGGCCGCCGGCTTGCCGGCATTCGCCGACCGCGACGACGGTGGGCATGATCGGCGCGCGCGGTTCGAACTGGTGGAAGCCACCATTCCGCAGATCAGTGCGGCGCTGCGGTCCCACGTGATCTCCGCCGAGCGCCTGACCAAAATGTACTTTAAACGCATTGAGGCCTACGAAGACACGGGCCCGGCCATCAACGCTTACATCCATATCAACGCGAACGCGGTGAGAGAGGCGCGCCAGCTCGATGCTCTCCGCAATCACCGCGGCCACTCCAGGATGCCTCTCTTCGGCGTGCCCGTGCTCCTCAAGGACAACATCGACACGGCGGACATGCCGAACACTGCAGGCAGCGTCGCGCTCGCCGGATCCCTCCCGCCCGACGACGCATTCATCAGCCGGAAGCTACGCGCCGCGGGCGCCATCATCCTCGGCAAAGGCACGCTCACGGAGTACGCGAATTTCATCGCGGTCGGCATGCCGACCGGTTACAGCTCCCTCGGTGGCTTCGGCTTCAACCCTTACGACCCCCGCGTCGATCCGCGCACGACCCGTCCAAACAACGACGGGCGTCCGGTGCTGCAAACCGGCGGATCGAGCTCGGGCCCCGGCATCGGTGTCAATGCGAATCTCGTCGCGATCGCGGTCGGCACCGAGACGTCAGGATCGATCCTGAGTCCTGCGAGCGCGAACGGCGTCGTCGGCATCAAGCCGACGGTGGGACTGGTGAGCCGCGACGGCATCATCCCGATCACGGCAGACCAGGACACGGCGGGCCCCATCACGCGTACGGTGACCGACGCGGCCATCCTGCTCGGCGTGCTCGCGGGCTACGACCCCAATGACCCCGCTACGGAGGCGTGCCTCACACCCGGCAACTGCTTCGACGACTACACGAGATTCCTGAAAAAGAAGGCGCTCCGCGGAGCTCGCCTGGCAGTGCCACCCTTCCCCGCGAACCGCACCGCGATCATGGAAGCCGCGATTGCCGTCATGCGCTCCCAAGGTGCGTATGTCGAGCTGATCGAGACGTACGACGCGCGCATCGGCATGCCGCAGCTCGGCACGTGTATCGTCCGGCCTGCGCCGACCGGCACCTGCTCCACGGTGCTGTTGTATGGCTTCAAACGTGATCTCAACGCCTATCTCGCGGTGACGCCCGCGGCGCCGTCGCGCTCGCTCGCTGAAATCATCGCGTTCAACGACGCATTCGACCCGCCGATGAAGTACGGACAGGCGATCGCGATCGGGGCGGAAGCGCTCGACACCTCGCCGGGCAGCGCCGATACGGCACGCTACCTGGCTGATCGCGCAGAGGACCTCCGGCGCTCGAAGCTGGCACTCGATGGCGTCTTCAATGGACCCGATGGCGAGCAAGGGACGGCGGACGACTTCGACGCAGTCGTGCACCTCGGCAATGCCAACGCCAACGTGCCGGCAAAGGCAGGTTACCCGAGCGTCGCCGTGCCGGGCGGCTTCAATGCGCTTTCCACGTTGACGCCCGCCGATCCGCCGATCGGCGTTCCGTTCCCATCCGACGTGACATTCGCCGGGCCGGCGTTCTCGGAACCAAAACTGATTGCGTTGGCGTACGCGTTCGAACAAGCGACGCAGCATCGCGTTCCGCCTGCGAGCACGCCGGCGCTGCCCAGCGATACCGTTCGCAAGCGGCACTAGCTCGGACTACGGCCGGCGAAAGTCCCGAACTGGCGGTCACCAGCGTCGCCCAGGCCCGGGACGATGTAGCCGCGCTCGTTGAGGTGCGAATCGAGCGCCGCGACATGGATGTCGACTTCAGGGTGGGCGCGGGTGAGCGTCGCCACGCCCTCGGGGGAGGCGATGAGAGACACCTGTTTGATGCGCGCCGCGCCCCACTTCTTGAGGATGTCGACCGTGGCCGCCGCCGAGCCCCCGGTGGCGAGCATCGGGTCGAGCACGAGGCAGACCTGCACGGTCGCGGCGTCGGGCAGCTTGTTGTAGTACTCCACCGGCTTCAGCGTTCGCTCGTCGCGGTAGAGACCGATGTGCCACACCTCGGCGGTGGGCAGCAGCTCGAGCATGGCGTCGACCATGCCGAGCCCTGCGCGCAGGATCGGGATCAGGCCGACGCGGGGCTCGAGGCACGCAGCGGTCATCGGCTCCAGAGGGGTCTCGATCGGGTGCGGCCGGGTGGCGAGGTCGGCCATGGCCTCGTAGCCGAGCAACCACGTCAGCTCGCGAACGAGCGCGCGAAACTCCTTCGGCTCGGTGCGCCGGTCGCGGAGGATCCCGAGCTTGTGGGCGACCAGCGGATGCTGGCTCACGTTCAGCGGCATGGGCGTCAAGATTAGCGCGACTGGAGCGCGCACGCGCTCGCGCCGTGATGCGCCTCGCAGCCGACCATCTTCCCGTCCAGAAGCTGCACCGTCCGGTTCGCAAGGCTCGCATAGCGCGGAACCCGACGATCGTGCCGACCGTCATGCGTGTACCGCAGATGCACGGCTGCCCGGTGCATCACGATCGGATCATGGTTATGCGACCGACCGGCTTCTCGCCGGTGACTGGAGCCCTCCGCGGAGGGCTGCGCAGTTGAGACATCAATCCGCACGTCACGATCGCGGGCGGAGGGCTGCGGGTGGCCCTGGCGTCACATCCCCGTACCGTGATCAGTTCGGAGACTCGTCACCGTCGAGGAAAGCAGGGAGGGAACACTCAGGAGCTCAGCGACGATTCGTGCGAAAGCCGGCTCGTCCTGATTGCCCGCGTGACATTGAGGATTGCGAGGGTTCTGCGCTTGCGGCGCGCTGGCTCTGGTCGCTCGAACGGACCTGAACGGAACTGCGGCCGCGGCTCCCTTCGTCAGACCTGGAGCTGCGGCTCGTGTGTTGGTGCGAGCTCCGGGAGGGCTGACTCAGCGCGCGAGGCTGTGGACTCGATGCGCGCGGGGACTGCGTCCGCTGTTCTGGCTCCGCTCGCAGGGTGCGCGGTGGTTCCGTCCGTACCCCAGTCGGTGGACGATCGAAGCGGCGCGCAATGTGGACGAGGTCATCGTGATCGCGCGTCCGGTTACCATCGCTTTCGATTCCTCGTCGACCTACTTGGCGCTCCGCCGGCAGCGGCGGCGGCCTGTTGCTGTTGCTTTGGATTGCGCGGCGCTCTGTCGGGACCCGTGCAGCCCCCCTGTACAAGGGCGCGGTTGACCGACGCGCGAACTCCCGCGGATTTGCCCGGAGGAATCGGTCCGTAGCGGCGCGGTGCGCCTCGAATGCGCTGCCGGGCAGCGTCGTGACCACGTCGGGCGCGTCACGGTTCGCGAAGCGGAGGTTCTGCATGCGATTACGAGCCGCGTTCGTGATGAGCGCGTTGTTGTCGATGACCGTGTTCGAGATGTTGACGTTGCGCAGATAGCGCGGGCTCGCGGGATGCCGCGGCACGTAGATGTCGCGCGGCCCGAGCGGGAGCCAGCTCGCTGCGCCATGCACGCGACCACCGTCGTGCGGGGTGCCTCTCCATGCAACGTGTGCCGGTGCGAATACCGGGCGGCGATGTCGTGGGCCGGGGACCCAGCACCAGCGATGGCGTACGAACACCCAGCGCCCGAAGTGGAACGGCGCGAAGCCCCACGATGCATGGTCGATCCACGTCCAGCCCCAGGGCGAGATCCACGTCCAAGGCCCAAAGCGATACGGTGCCCAGCCGACGATCACGACCCGGGGACCCCACACATACCCGTAACCCGGTTCCGACCACCAGCGCCCGTGCCGGTCGAGATCCTCGTAGCCCACGACATCGCGGGAGACGTAGCGGGTCGATTCGGTATCGGCGATGGCCCGCTCGCGCTCGATGGTCCATTCATCGAACGCAGTGAGTGGGCCGAGCGCCGTGACATCGGCCAACTGCTCGATGCCCGTGAAACGCAGCTCCTGCCGGTCACTGAGGCGTATCGCCCCTTGGCCACCGTCGAGCTCAGCCTCCCCGG
>JBQTHP010000033.1:0-2179 GCA_052389755.1 Gammaproteobacteria bacterium | reverse complement strand
GGTCGAGCGCGACGGCCAGCGACGGCAGCTATCACGTGGCCAACGCCAGGAGATCCGGCTCAATGCGCGCCAAATTCACCGGCGATGCGATGAAGCTGGCATTTCCGACCGACGCGCAGGGGGGCGTCGCCGACGTCTACGTGGATGGCATGAAGCGCGGCACCGTGAGCTTCTTCAGCTCCGCGGCCGGCAGCGGAAGCGCTGCGTTCGACGACCTCGGACCCGGTGAGAAATCCCGGCTAGCGGCGGATGTGTCGAAGGCGGCCTGGTCGCAAACGGTTTACCAGGTCGACGAATCCCCACGCTATTCGAGCGTGGGGCGCTGGGAGCACGACGGAACCTTCTCCGCCTGGTTGAGCGGCGAGACGTGGCGTCCCCTGCCGCGGCGTGAATGGAGCGTGCGCGACGACTATCAGGTGCTCATTGGCACCAACCGCCACACGGTGACGGCCACCGGCTGGCTGCAAGAGGAAAACAATCTCAAGGCTGTGCTGGCCGACACGCGCGAAATGCCGTCAGTGCAGTCCTATCTCGGACGCGAATACGGAGTGGCCCGCTACGAACGGATCCGCGATGCCAACTTCGCCGCAGCGGATCGCTACTACGAGCGCACGCGACCCTTCTGGAACGACGTGCGCGCCAGCTGGGCGGCGCTCTTCGCCCGGCAGGAACGCGTGACGCTCAAGGGTCCGGTCGACAAGCTCGGCCTGTTTCATCCGCTCTTCGACCATGCCGCCGCGATCGAACGGGCGGACGAAGAATCCGCAGGCGAGCATCAGCGGGTGATTCGTGAGGCGTTCGACAGGATGGTCGTTACAACGGATAGCGACTGATCGCTCGGCACGCGCGTGCTTCAGCGCGCGGCGATGAATGCTCGAAATCCGTCGACGCCGCCGCGGTGCGCGAGTTTGAGAAAACCGGCGACCCCCGGGTCCTCTGAAATACTCCAGCGAACCGCGCTCATTCGCGCGCCACGATGACGAAGGACTTCCTCGATGTTCGCTTCTTGATCGATGGGGGTTCGATGCCGTCTGCGAGCAGGCACCTTGCTTCCTGATGACGCGCCCTCGCCTTTGCGAGGGAAACGTCGGGATAGACGCCTAAAGCGAGCGTCTTCTGCTTCCCGTTGAAGCGGTAGTTGTAACGCCAGTATCGACCGCCGTTCGGTGCGACCAGCAGGTACAGGCCGCCGCGATCGGAAATCTTCCGTGCGTAGCGCAACGGCTTGAACGTGCGACGTTCGGTTTCGGGCGGCATGTGAGTTCTGGTGCAATGGCGGGTGCGAACAGCGGATGCACTCGCGCGTGCCGGGTCGATTGCGCGACCCAAGGCCAGAGCCCGATCCCATAGCGTTTTCAGCGACCAGGCACGACGCTGACGACCGCGACCGAAGGAGAACTGCCGCTTGCGGATGCGATGCGCCAGCTCAACGCCGTCGACCGTGATGACTGCGGTTCCGGTGGACTTGAAGCCCAGCATCGCCGCGCAGCGACGCTTGATCGCGCGATGGTCCTGCTCGACGATGTTGTTGAGATAGCGTCGAGTGCGCATGACCACGGACTGCCACCTCGGATCTTCCTGGCCCAGCAGCCGCAGTGCTTTGTGGCTGGCGCTGTTGCCGTCGAGATTGACTTTGCGCGGCCAGCCCGGCAGGTGCTTGGCCGCGGCTTTCCGGAGGAAAGCCTGCGCAGCATCGATGCCGCGGTCCGCACGTAGAAGATGGGCCACTGACTTGCCGTGCTTGTCGACCGCCCGATACAGGTAGTGCGATCGGCCGCGCACGGAGATGGAGGTCTCGTCGATGCGCCAGGAGGAGTTCACGGGCCGCGCATATCGCGCCCATCGCTTCTCGAACTCGGGCACGTAGCGCAAAACCCAGCGCAGAATCGTCGTGTGCGACACGTGGATCCCGCGCTCGGCCATCATGGCCGCCAGGTCTCGGTAGCTCAGCCGGTAGGTGATGTACCAGCGAACGCAGAGCTCGATGATTTCAGCCTGGAATCTGCGACGGCGGTAAATGACGTCGCGGGTTATTGGTCTTGTCATTCGGCACCCCCAAAAAAGGAGGCCGAATTCTAGGTTTGCGCCGTCAATGCACCAGAACCCCGAAATGCCCACGCAAATCCAGCCCTGGGAACGGCGATCTGAACGCACGGTAGCCTGCAACTCAGGCGACCAG
>JBQTHP010000032.1:0-1910 GCA_052389755.1 Gammaproteobacteria bacterium | reverse complement strand
GGGTTCACGATGCTCTGCACGTGACCGCTCGACGACAGCACGAACTGCATCGGACCCTTCAGGATGTCGCGAGACTGGTAGCACGCATCCCAGGGCGTGATGTGATCGGTGATGCCGGCAATCACATACGCGGGCGTCTTCACCTTCGACATGTCGATTTTCGTGCCGAGCACCTCGAGCCGTCCCGGGTACTTCAGCGAATTGTCGAGGAACATCCGCAGCAGGTCGGCGTGAAACTCCGCCGGCAGGCGCGTCGTGTCCGAATTCCAGTAGAGAATGTCGAAGGCGGGCGGACGATTGCCCATCACCCAGTTGTTCGCGACGAACATCCACACGAGGTCGTTCGGGCGCAGCCACGAGAAGATCCGCGCCATGTCGCGGCCTTCGAGCACGCCTTCCTTGCGCGATTTCTGGATCGCCGTCGCGATTCCGGATTTCGAGGTGAATTGCCCGAGCATCGTCGGCGCCTCGGTATCGAGCACCGTGACGAGCAGCGTCGCACTCGCGATGCGCGTGTCGCCCTTTGCGGCAAGATGCCCGAGGAGGGTCGCGAGCGTGAAGCCGCCCGCGCACGCCGCCTTCACGTGAATCGCATCGACGTCGGTGATTTCGCAGGCGACGTCCACCGCTTCCTTGCACGCGCGCAGGTAGGTTTCGAGATTCCAGTCGCGCTGCGCGGCAGTCGGATTCCTCCAGCTGATGCAGAAGAGCTGGATGCCGTGCTGCGTGGCGTACTCGGCGAAGCTGCGTCCAGGCGCAAGATCGAGCGCATAGAACTTGTTGATCTGCGGCGGCACGATCAACAGCGGTCGTGCGAACACCTTCGGCGTCACGGGCTTGTACTGGATGAGCTCGAACACTTCCGAGCGGTACACCACGGCCCCGGCCGTGATCGCGAGGTTCCTGCCCACCTGGAACTTGCGCTGATCCACCTGCTGCGGCATGCCGCCGTTGTTCAGGAGGTCGTCGACGAAGTTCTGCGCGCCGTACACGAGGCTCTTGCCGCGCGTCTGCGCGATGCGCTGGATGGCGCCGGGGTTGCCGAGCAGAGAGTTCGTCGGTGCGAACGCCTCGGTGAAGAGGGACAGCACGAAGCGCGCTCGTTCGCGGTCCTCGTCGCTCGAATCCGCGCGGTCGAGGATGCGGTTCATCGCGCCGCGCCAGGCGAGAAACCCCTGCATCAGTCGCTTGAAGTACCCGCTCTTCTGCCAGACCTCGTGGCTGAAACGCCGGTCTTTCGGGTCGGGCGCGATCTGCGATGCACCGGTCGCGACCGACAGGAGCTCGCGCGCGAGCGCGGCATGCTCTTCGAGAAGTACCCGCGGCCTGAGCGCGACCATGCGCAGGAGCCGCCGCGCGGCAACGAGGAGCTCGGCGCGATCGATGCCCACCAGCGGGTTCGCGCCCAGAATCTGGTCCGCGGCTTCGTTCGCCAGCTCAACGCCCGCGGGTGCGGCGACCGCATCGTTCGCGGCGGTGTCCGTCGGTTTCGTGCGGCGGCTGCGATTGCCTCGCTTCGCGCCCATTGAACCCCCATTCGTCGAGGCGGCGAGTGTAACCGGGCGTCGAGCTTTCCGCGATTTGAGCTGCACTTTCAGCCTCGACACGCTGCGGGCGGCACGGTAGCGTCGCGCGACACATGCACGAGCTCGACGACATCTTCGGTCCCGACGGACCTCTGCAGCGAACGCTGCCCGATTTTCGCGTCCGACGGGAGCAGCTCTCCATGGCCGAGCGCGTCGCCGGGGCATTGGCCGCTCGCGAGCCGCTCGTGGTCGAGGCGGGAACAGGCACGGGCAAGACGTTCGCGTATCTGGTTCCTGCGCTCCTGTCGGGCATGCGGGTGCTGATCTCGACGGGCACGCGCACGTTGCAGGATCAGCTCTTCTCGAAGGACCTGCCGCTGGTCG
>JBQTHP010000031.1:0-4763 GCA_052389755.1 Gammaproteobacteria bacterium | reverse complement strand
ATGCCTTCATAGGGCCCGTCCGGTTCGACGAGCGGGATGTGGAAACGGAGTCATGGTTCCTCGATTGAGACACCGCCAACCGAAAGCGGCGGCCACAGCCGAGAGGCACCTACCACCACTGCGCCACCTCTCGACTCAACCCAGCGGCCCGCGCTCGGCACCCGATCTGATGCGATCGCGCACGGCCCTTCAACGCGCGCCGGTCGCACGAGCGTCGCCGCTCGTCCCAACCCTCTTGATCTTCGCCGTCGGAAGGCGGAAGTCGGTAGCTGGTAGCTGGCTCCTCTAAACTCCACGCCCCCCATCCCCGAGTGCGAAGCCATGACTCGTCACTGGATCGCTACCATGTTCGCAGCCTTGACCGTTACGGGCAGCGCCTTCGCCGCAGACCCCGCCCCGGCCACCAGCGCCAGCGGGCTGATTCCGCGCTCCGCGCTGTTCGGCAATCCCGTGCGCACGCAGGCGCGCCTGAGCCCGGACGCCCGCTACGTGTCGTTCCTCGCGCCGAAGGACGGCGTGTTGAACGTATGGCTCGCCGAGTACGGCAAGCTCGAAGCGGCCAGGCCGATCACCGACGACAAGAAGCGTGGCATCCGCCAGCACTTCTGGTCGGCCGACGGCAAGCACGTGCTTTTCCTGCAGGACGAAGGCGGCGACGAGAACTGGCGCGTCTACGGCGTCGACGTGCAGTCCGGCAAGCAGACCGATCTCACGCCGCTAGCGGGCGTGCAGGCACAGGTCGTGGGCATCTCGCACGAACGCCCTGGCGTGGTGCTCGTGGGTCTGAACGACCGCAAGCCGGAGTGGCACGACCTGTACGAGATCGACATCGCGAGCGGGCAGCGCACTCTCGTGGAGAGAAACGATCAGGAGTTCGGCGGCTACCTCGAGGACCTGAAGCTCGCACCGCGGCTCGCGAGCAAGCAGCTGCCAGACGGCAGCACGGAAGTGTTCCGCCGCACGGAGAAGGGGTGGGAAAGTTTCTTCAAGTACGGCCAGGAAGACAGTCTTACGACGCAGCCGGTCGCCATCGAGGCGGGCGGCAATACTGCGCTGATGCTGACGTCCGTGGGGCGCGACAAGTCGGCACTCGTACGCCTCGATCTTGCGACCGGCAAGCAGACCGTGGTCGCACAGAGCGACAAGGCCGACGTCGCAGGCGTGTGGCTCGATCCGCGCACGCGCACGCCGCAGGCGTACGCGGTGAACTATCTGACGGTGGAGCACACGCCGCTCACGCCGGCGGCGCGCAAGGACATCGAGCAGCTGACGAAGGCGCTGGGCCCCGGCTTCGACGTCGTGAGCCGCACGCTCGACGACAAGAAGTGGGTCGTCGTCGTCGATGATCCGGTGGAGTCGCTCTCCAGCCATCTCTACGATCGCGACGCGCGCAAGGTCACGAAGCTCTTCGATCAGCGCCCCGAGCTCGCGAACGCGCCGCTGCAGCCGATGTGGCCGGTGGAGATCAGGGCGCGGGACGGGCTGACCCTCGTGTCGTATCTCACGCTGCCACCGGGTTCCGACGGCAATCGCGACGGGCGGCCGGACAAGCCGGTGCCGCTCGTCCTGAACGTGCACGGCGGACCGTGGGCTCGCGACTCGTTCGGCTTCGACGCCGAGCACCAGTGGCTCGCGAATCGCGGCTATGCGGTGCTCGCGGTGAACTACCGCGCGTCGACGGGTTTCGGCAAGAGCTTCATCAACGCGGGCAACCTGCAGTGGGGACGCAGGTCGCACGACGATCTCATCGACGCGATCGACTGGGCGGTGCGCGAGAAGGTCGCGATCCCCGGGGAGATCGCCATCTACGGCGGCTCGTACGGAGGCTACGCGACGCTCGCGGGCCTCACGATGACGCCCGACAAGTTCAAGTGCGGCGTCGACATCGTGGGGCCGTCGAACCTCATCACGCTGCTCAACTCGATCCCACCGTACTGGAAGGCGTTCTTCGAGGAGTTCGCGAACCGCGTCGGCGATCCGCGCACGGAAGAAGGGCAGAAGCTCCTCACCGAGCGCTCGCCGCTCACGCACGTGGACAAGATCGCGAAGCCGCTGCTCATCGCGCAGGGCGCGAACGATCCGCGCGTGAAACAGGCGGAGTCCGATCAGATCGTGGCCGCGATGAAGGCGAAGAAGCTGCCGGTGACCTACGTGCTGTATCCCGACGAGGGACACGGCTTCGCGCGGCCGCAGAATCGCCTCTCGTTCTATGCCGTGGCGGAAGGCTTCCTCTCGCAGTGCCTCGGCGGTCGGCAGGAAGCGATCGGCGACGACTTCGACGGCTCGAGCATCAAGGTCGTGGACGGCGCGGACTTCGTGCCGGGGCTCGCGGCGGAAGTGAGGAAGCGCGAGCCGTCGCCGGCGGCGAGGAACCCCTCACCCAACCCTCTCCCCGCCAAACGGGGAGAGGGTGCCGAAGGCGAGTGAGCCGGGTTTGAAGCAGGGCGTGCAGCGGCGTAGGGTCTACGCCGTGCGTACTCTGCACACCATCACTTGTCTCATCGCTGCCGGCCTCGGCGCGCTCGTCGTGGCCCAGGACAAGCCGGCTGAATTGCGCCGGGTGGCGCAGGCCGTGGTGCTCGAAGTAGATGGGCCGATCGGACCTGCCACGAGCCGCTACATCGAGCGCGGCCTCGTGAGCGCCCGCGAACGCGGCAGCCAGCTCGTCGTGCTGAGAATGGATACGCCCGGCGGGCTCGATACGTCGATGCGCGACATCATCCGCGCGATCCTCGCCTCACCGATTCCTGTGGCCACGTACGTTTCGCCGTCGGGCGCGCGAGCGGCAAGCGCTGGGACGTACATTCTCTATGCGAGCCACATCGCCGCGATGGCGCCTGCGACCAACGTCGGCGCGGCCACGCCGGTCGCGATCGGCGGCGAACCCGAACGCCCGAAGACACCCGGTGCGCCGCCGGACGCCGATGCGCCAGCCAAAGCGGATCGGCCGACGGAGGAACCTCGCACAGCGATGGAACGCAAGACCGTGAACGACGCAGTCGCGTATCTGCGCGGTCTCGCGGAGCTTCGCGGTCGCAACGTCGAATGGGCCGAAAAGGCCGTGCGCGGCGCGGCGAGCCTCTCCGCGGGGCAAGCGCTCGAGATGAAGGTCATCGACGTCGTCGCGCGCGATCTGCCCGACCTTCTCGCGCAGATCGACGGACGCGAGATCAAGCTCGACAGCGGTACGATCAAGCTCGCCACGCGCAACCTTACCGTCGAACGCATCGAGCCCGACTGGCGCACGCGTCTGCTCTCCGTGCTCACGAATCCCACCGTGGCCTACGGGCTGCTGCTCATCGGCATCTACGGCCTGCTGCTCGAAGGCTACAACCCCGGGGCGGTCCTGCCGGGTGTGGTCGGCGCGATCTCGCTGCTCCTCGCGCTTTTCGCCTTCCAGGTGCTGCCGGTGAACTACGCGGGACTTGCGCTCGTCGGTCTCGGCGTCGCGATGATCATCGCGGAATTTTTCCTGCCGAGCTTCGGCTCGCTCGGCCTCGGCGGGCTTGTCGCGTTCGTCGTCGGCTCGATCATCCTGCTCGATACCGACGTTCCGGGCTTCAACATCGCGCTGCCGCTCATCGGGAGCGTCGCGACCGCGGGCGGGCTCATCCTGCTCGGGCTCGTCTGGCTCGTGAGCCGATCGGCGCGCCGGCCGGTGGTCACCGGCATGGACAGCATGATCGGTGCGGCCGTCGAGGTGTTCGAGGATTTCACGGGTACGGGCCGAGTGCGCTTCGGCGGAGAGCTGTGGAACGCGCACAGCGCCGTGCCGTTGCGTGCGGGGCAGCGCGCGCGCGTCGCGAAAGTGGACGGGCTCTCCCTCTGGGTCGAGCCGATGTGAGGTGGACATGAACACGTTTGTCATCGCTCTCGTCGTCATCCTGGGCGTACTGATTCTCAGCGCCATCAAAGTCCTGAAGGAATACGAGCGCGGCGTGATGTTCACGCTGGGACGCTTCACCGGGGTGAAGGGGCCGGGCCTCATCATCGTCATCCCGATCGTTCAGCAGATGGTGAAGGTCGATCTGCGCGTCATCGTGCTCGACGTGCCGAAACAGGACGTCATCACGCGCGACAACGTGTCGGTGAAGGTGAACGCGGTCGTCTATTTCCGCGTGGTGGATCCGGCGAAGGCGGTCATCCAGGTGGCGAGCCCGTTCGAGGCGACGAGCCAGCTCGCGCAGACGACGCTGCGATCCGTGCTCGGCCAGCACGAGATGGACGACCTGCTGGCGCAGCGCGACAAGCTCAACGCCGACATCCAGCGCATCCTCGATCAAGCCACTGATGCCTGGGGTATCAAGGTCGCGAACGTCGAGATCAAGCACGTCGACCTCGACGAGACGATGATCCGCGCGATGGCGCGCCAGGCCGAAGCCGAGCGCACGCGGCGCGCGAAGATCATCCACGCGGAAGGCGAGAAGCAGGCCGCGGACACGCTGGTCGAAGCCGCGCAGGCGCTTGCGCGCGACCCGCGTGCCCTGCAGCTGCGCTATCTGCAGACGCTGGCGGACCTCTCGAGCGACAAGACGTCGACGATCGTGTTCCCGGTGCCGCTCGATCTGATCAAGCCGCTGCTGGGCTCGGATCGCTCCTGATCGTCTAGGACGTCTGGGCAAAGGCATCGCAGGCGTCGACCGATCCGGACGCGAGGCCGCGCTGGAACCACTGCTTGCGCTGCGCGGCGCTGCCGTGCGTGAAGCTCTCGGGCACCACGACGCCGCGGGTCTGCTTCTGGATCGTGTCGTCGCCCACCGCGG
>JBQTHP010000030.1:0-5367 GCA_052389755.1 Gammaproteobacteria bacterium | reverse complement strand
CGGGTGTCAGGGGCACGGCGGGGGAGCGTTTCCACTGGGACGTGAGCGCCGGGTACGGTTACAACCGCGTGGACTTCTTCATCTCGAACACGGTCAATGCCTCCTTCGGTCCGAACACCCCGACGGTGTTTGATCCGGGGTCGTATATCCAGGACGAGCTCAACGTCAACCTCGATTTGTCTTACGGGCTCAACGATGCCGTCACGCTCGCGGCCGGCGCGGAGTATCGCGATGAGACGTTCAAGATCGAAGCCGGACAGATCGAGTCCTGGGACTTCGGTCCGCTGGCTCCGCAGGGTTTCAGCGCGGCTTCGAACGGCTTCCCCGGCTTCAGCGACACCATCGCGGGTAGCTGGAGCCGCAGCAATCACGCATTGTATGGAGACGTCGCCTGGCAGCCGATCGAGCGCTGGCAGATCGATTTCGCCGTGCGTTGGGAAGACTTCGAGGATTTCGGCACAACCACCAACGGCAAGATTGCGACCAACTTCCGTTTCAACGACGCTTTCGCCGTTCGCGGCAGCTGGAGCACCGGGTTCCGGGCGCCCACGCCGGGCCAATCGAATGCCTCGAATATCACTACGCAATTCGATCCGGGGCTGCAGGAGCTGGTCAACAACGGCACGATTCCACCGACCAACCCCGTCGCACTGCTGCGCGGCGGCCGGCCGCTGGACGCCGAAGAGTCGCAAAGCTTCAGCCTCGGCGCGATTTTCGAACTGAGCGCCTTCAGCCTGACAGCCGACTTTTATTCCATAGACGTAGAGGACCGGATTGCGGTGTCGCAGAACTTCCAGCTCACCCCGGCCGAAGTGGCGGCGCTGGTGGCTTCGGGAGTAACGAGCGCTGCGAATCTGCAGAACTTCCGTTTCTTCACCAATGATTTCGACACCAAGACCGAGGGCGTCGATGTGGTGGCGACGTATGAGACGGACCTGTTCGCTGGACACACCAGCCTGAGTCTGACGTTCAACAACAATGAAACGGAAGTGACCCGCTTCAATCCCGTGACGCTGAACGACGCCCGCATTCGCCAGTTGCAGGAAGGTCTGCCGGAGACCCGCTGGGGCGTGACGGGCACGCAGTCCTGGGGCGGTTGGCGCGCGCTGGCCAGGCTGAGCTACTACGATGACTGGTACGACAACGAGGACGGTCAGCTCTACGACGGCGGCGATTACATTGTCGACGCCGAACTGGCGTACACCCACAACGATGCACTGACCTTCGTGCTCGGCGCGCAGAACGTCTTCGACCAGTATCCGGATGAGAATCCGAACGCCGCGGCTACCGTCGGCAATCGCTACAGCCAGTACTCGCCGTATGGCTTCAACGGCGGCCTGTGGTACGGGAGGTTCAGCTACAGATTCGACTGAGACGATCGGTCGCACGCAACGCCGGGGCCTGCCATCGCACGCCCCTGCTATTCACGCTCGTCCTTGCTCATGGGAACAAAGTCGATCGTCAGGCCCGGCTGCATTTCGTACTGCACGTGCGCGTCGCCGACGTAGCCGTACTCGCGATAGAGCCGGACGCCAGGCAAGGTCGCCATGAGTTCGAATCGCCGAAAGCCACGGGCCCGCGCTTCATTTTCGCAGTGCTGAAGAATCGTCTGGCCGATTCCTCGACGGACATAGTCGGGATCGACAAAGAATGCGCGAATCTTCGCCGCATCGACCTGCGGGTCCAGTTCGCCCGCATCGCGTTCGGCGCGCGCATCGCTTCCAAACAACGTCCGACGTCGGCTCCAACCGCCGCAACCCACGATTCTGTCTTCGCACTCGACGACGAAGTACGTCCCGTCGGTGATCAGTTGCGTGTCGACGCCGAAGGCGCCGCCCAGCGCGCCCTCTACTTGCTCCGCAGTGTAGTCGCCTTTGCTGAGTTCGCGCGCGGAGCGCGCGATCAGCAGCTCGAGTTCCACTTTGTCGGCAAGCGTCGCAGCGCGGATGTGATGCATGGCGCGTTCAGTGTAGACCACCGCCCCTTGATATCTGTCGGTGCCTGCGCGTCACCAACCCTGAAAAAAGCCGCCGTCCGCGAAGTCCCAGAGCAGCGTCAAGTGAGCGCGGTAGTCATAAGCCTGATCACTCAGAGGCACCTCGGCGCCGAGATTCAAGGCCACATGCCCGCCACGCGTCAGTCCGATCCGGATCTGCGGCAATACGGTGAACTGGACTGCATCGCTTGAGCCACGCTCAAACGGCGTGGTGGCGGTGAGCTCGAGTGCGGGAAACACGCGCCTGGGCCAGTCCGACCAGATCCAATGAACGATCCCCGCCAACTCGAGCGCCCCTTGGTCGAGTTCATCGGTCGGCAGTATCGCCCGCGCGCTCGTCTGCAGCGTCGCCTGCGCGTTCAATTCCTTGGCGAACGCAAGATAGGGAATGATCTCCTCCGACGCTTCACTGTCGGTCGGAACGGCAACGATCACCGCGCCCGAGAGCAGGTATCGCCTCTCCAGGCTCCAGGCGAGTGCGTGCTTGTATCCGAGCTCCACCTCCGTTAGCTCGTTCTCCGGTCCGCTATCCTCGTGCACGAGCTCGACGATCCCCTGACCGCGCGCTCCAATACGCCATTCGAACTCGAGGACGTTTCGCCAGACGTCTTGCCCGTTCCGCGTCTCATACCGCGAGCCCCAGACGACTTCATCCTCGAGAAACGCCTTCTTTGTCCGGATCGGGAGCATCAGGTTCATCTCTCCCGGCGGGTAGCCGCGGGTATCCGCAAGCGTCTTGATGTAACCCACGACGCTCGCAATCTCGTCGTCACTCAAGGCTTCGCCCCAGGGCGGCATCTGCGGCGAGAGTCCGAGCGCCTGCCCTCCATGCTTGACGACGAGCTCCCAGTCGAGCGCGGGCTCACGGCTGTTGAAGAGCGGATCCGACAAATCGGCCGGCGGGGGATCGAACGCCTTCACAACGGGGCTATCTGGATCGGGACGACCCTTCGCACCATGGCAGGCAGCGCAGGTCTCCTGGAAGATGCGTTTGCCGGTTTCGAGGTCAGCAGCGGCCGCCGGTCCCACCATCGCGGCCGGTGCAAAGAGCAAGACCAGACTCATGACGATGGAACGCCTGCCGTCCGCGCAGCGCAGATAACCGGTGATCCCGGCACGAGTGCACGGCCGTGATTACCCTCCAGGCTGCCTATGATCGCGGACGGCGGCGCACAACGGAACCGGGATCTATAAGCGCGTGCGCGCCCATTGCGTGCGAAGAAACGCGATGAAGTGTGCAACCAGCAGCACGGTAGCTCCGACCAACAGACATCCAGCCAGATCCATACAGTTCCTTCGCGGCTGCAAATGCGCCGCTTCGTTACGGCCCGGTAGTGTGAGGGCGATGTGTTACGAAGCAATGGCGTGGCCGGGTCCCGCGTGTGACGTGGTCCGCGTTCTGCGAACCTCGCCCGGGCCGGAGAGCCATATCGTTATTCAGAGGAGAACGGTCGCGTCGTCGATCGACTTGAGCAGCGACGCCTGCTGTATTACATTTACTTACATGGCTACGATTACTCTGAGACTTCCCGACTCCATGGACAAGGCGCTCACCCGTCAGAGCGCGGCGTCCGGGCTCTCAAAAAGCGACCTGGCGCGTGAGGCGCTGAGCCGTTATCTCAGCGTCGGCGAGTTTCACAGGCTCCGCCGCAAGCTCGTTCCGCTTGCGCAGGCACGCGGGATTCACACCGACGAGGATGTATTTCGGACGCTCGATGAGTCGTGAGGATCGTGCTCGACTCGTCCGTCCTTATTGCCGCGCATATCACGCGTGCCGGCATTTGTGCCGAACTTCTCGAGGACGTGCTGATGCAGCATGAGCTCGTGACGTCTCAATACATCCTCGATGAAGTTGCGCGCAAGCTGACAGACAAGTTCGGTTTCCCAACGAGCGCGCTTCGTAGCGTCACAAGATTTCTTGCTGGCGTCGCCACGAGGGTCGAACCGGCGACAGTGCCGGAAGGTGCGTGCCGCGATCCTGAAGATATTCCGGTACTCGGCACGGCACTCGCCGCCGAGGCGACCTTGCTCATCACAGTCGACAAGGATCTCCTGGCGCTGGGCGAGTTTCAGGGAATCGCGATCGTAAAGCCTGGCGAATTCTGGAGGCGCACTAGTGGGTAGTGAAGGCTAGCGTGGGCAGCCGGCATTTGTGCGATGGCTCAGGTGAGGCTATCATGTGCCTCATCTGAGGCACGGAATTGCATATGGTCGAATATCGCGAAGTCGTCGAGCTGCTCGGGGGACGCACCGCCGTAGGCAGAAGCGTAAAGAGCCTGGCGGACCTCGATGAGGCCATCAATCTGGGGCTGCCGCGCTCTGCGCTCGATCACGTGATCGAGTTTGCCGCGCCGCCAACCGAGCGAGCGAAGTTGCGCAACCGCGTGATCCCGCGCGCGAGTTACCAGCGGAGCCGGCGCCTGAGCGCCGTACACAGCGCGACAACGGAGCGTCTCGCGCGTATTGCGTCCATGGCTCGCCGGATCTGGGAAGACGATGGCAAGGCGCGGGATTTTCTCTGGCGCCCGCATCCTGAGCTTCGCGGTCGCCGGCCGATCGAAGCAGCGTTGACCGAGCTCGGCGCACGAGAAGTAGAAGAAGTCCTGCAGCGCGGCGTTCATGGCCTCCCGGTTTGAGGGTGCGTTCGCCGCCTACCGTATCGCTCGCGGTGACGTGCCGGCCTTCGACGGTAGCGGCGCGTTCCGCTGGGGAAGTCGCTGGACGCATCCAGGGAGGTACGTCATTCATGCGGCTGAAAACTATTCCCTCGCGGTCCTCGAAACTCTGGTTCACTTCAATCTCGGCGAGCTGCCGCCGCGCCTCACCGTGGTGCAGCTGACGATTCCGGTCGAGGTGTCACGAGAGGTGCTGGAGGCCGAGGAATTGCCGGATTGGCATCGCGCTCGGCCGTATACAGCCAGCCGCAGCTACGGGGATAAGTGGTATGACGAGGGGCGTTCGGCGGTTCTGATAGTGCCGTCGGTGCTCTCGCCATTCGAGCGCAACGTACTGATCAACGCACAACACGCGCAGAGTCGTTCGATCGAAGTTGGCGAGCCTTATCCTGCGAGCCTGGACGAACGATTGCGCGCGCTATTGGCCTTCCGCCGGACGAAATCGTAGGTACCGGCCCGACGGGTATCTCGTCTGGCGATCGAGCGCGCATGCCGCATGCAACATGACGCGCGAATACGAGCATTGACCTGGAGACCTCCGTGAGCTTCGCGTTCGAGCAGAGCTTTACGGGCCGCACGCGTGTCGAGGGCGCCGAGGTGCCGGGAACCTACGTCAACACGAGCACGCTTTCGATCGGCATGTCGCGCGCCTTCCCGAGCGGTTTCGCCTTCGACACCAACCTGGCGATCGGGCTG
>JBQTHP010000029.1:0-6694 GCA_052389755.1 Gammaproteobacteria bacterium | reverse complement strand
TCGGAGTCCGGCGCGCTCGCGGCGACCGCCCCTTCCCTGGCCATCGATCGCGCTCCTGCGAGGAGGAGAGGCGATCGAGGGTGCGGTCGAGCCGCTCAGTGTGCGCCGGGTGAATCGCGTGGGTGTGGCCGAGCGTTGGCAGGAAACTTGTAGTCAAGCCGGAGAGGCGGGGGAAGCACGATCGGGACGACGATCGCCACTGACCCGGGCCATCACTCGGCCACTATCGACGTGGAGTCACTCGCATCGCGCACGAAGACGGCCAGTGCACCGCTCAGGTCAACGACCGCCTGCGCGACGAGCTGATCGAGTCTGCCGCCCGACACAAAGGCTGCAGGATCCTCCGGCATTCGTGCCCGGGTGATGGGCAGCGTGGTCGAAACATGCCGGATCCGACTCTGCTTACGCACCTCACAGGAGGTGCCGGCAGCCTGGAGGAATGTCACGTCGGCGTGCGCCGTGAATTGCACGCCGCGCGGAAGGTCGATGAGCTCGAAATCGAGCAGGGCAACCGCGGCATTCTGACCTTTGAGCTCCTCCAGGAGCACTCGGTCGAGCTCCTCGCCTGAGCTCATGAATCGCACGAACTTCCAGGGTACGTCTGCTCGACCCGGGCCCAACGCACTCGCGAGCTCAGCGGCGAAGCCGCGATCGTTCTGCGTCGTGCGCCATGCAGGCGGCAGCGGGTCGAGGCTCGCGTACGCGCGACGCCGGATTATGGGCACGGCAATCAACGGTCCGGCGAGCGTTCCGAGTACTCCCGCCTTGATAGGCGACAGGGGTCGCGCCCGATGCGACAACATGAGCTCGGTGGGCGGAGGCAATACGAGAAGAGCCGGCTGTTCCGAGCTCGATGGAGCACTTGCGCAGACGGATTCCACGGGATCAGCGGAAGCGGCCGTGCATGTCAGAAACGCGAGCAACGGGAACAACCACGTTTCTGTACACCGGGAACCAGTCCTGGGCTCGATCACCGCGAGGCACCTCCGATGAACGCTGAAAGCATACAGCCCGGCCCCGGCAGATCGCATTGCGGCCACCCCGCTCCTGCGGGCGGGCCTCTCAAGAGCACACTCTCGTCTATCCGTCGGTAACGTCTCTGAAGACCATCTCTCCGGGCGTCGTCTCTCCAATCCAGGAGCGCCAATGGCGCGCGAGAGGCGTTGATGCCTATCCCTTATCCCTCATCAGGACGACCAGCACCCACCCACTGCACGCGCGCCGAGGTGTACAGCGCCAGCACGCCGGCGACGACGGCGCACAGCGCGATCCTCTGCAGCACGCCCATGACGCGTATGTTGGGCGTATCGAACGCCACGTGTATCGCGAGATTCAGGACCAGGCCGAGCGCAAACAGACGCAGCCCGCGCCATCTCCCGGCTCCGAGAAGGGTCTCAATGGCCGCACGAACGAACTTACGTGAGAAGCGCGCCTGACCCCGCGTGCCTTAGGTTCTGGTCGCTCCACCAGTAGCGCAAGTACGATGACTACCCACGTAACTCCACCTGCAACCACGCCCTCGCAGCCGTCCACAATCTGTTCACACTCCGTGGCGAAAGATTCATCACCGCCGCAGCCTCCTCCACATCCAGCCCCCCGAAGTAACGCAGCGTGACGAGCTGCGCCAACTGATCATCCATCTCCCGCAGCCGCGTCAGCGCCTGGTCCACCGCCACCACGTCGACGGCATCCTCGCCGCTCACCGCAACAGAATCACTCAACGTCGCGCGCACCTGCCCGCCGCCGTGCCGCACCCTCGCCCTGCGACGCGCGCGCTCCACCAGAATGCGCCGCATCGCCTCGGCCGCCGCCGCAAAAAAATGCGCGCGGTTCTCCCACCGTGGATCCGCATCGGCCACCAGTCGCAGGTAGGCTTCGTGCACCAGCGCGGTCGCCTGCAGGGTCTGGCCGGGCTCGCGCGCCATGCGCGCCCGCGCGAGCTTGCGAAGCTCGTCGTAGACGATCGGCAGCAGCTCATCGGACGCCTGGCGTTCGCCGCGTCGGATCTGCGTCAACAGCGCGGTGATGTGTTGCGCTTGCTCTTCGGCCACGCGAATCGCGCCTCCCTCGACCTCCCTCACGCGCCGCCGACCCAAGGGCTATGAACCCCTTGGTCTAACGTGGGCCAGCGCAGTATAGCCATCCCGAACAGGCAGTTGCCCGCGCCATGCGCCCCGCCCACGGCGGGTATAGACTGCCCGCGTCGGACCTATAAGAAGAGCCAATGAGCGACCCTCGCTGGCAGACGATCCGCGACCTCTTCCTCGACGCGTTGGAGCAGCCGGACGCTGAGCGCGACCCATTCATCGCCGCGCGGTGCGCGAACGACGCCGCGCTCCTCCAAGGCGTCCACCGTCTCCTCGCGGCGCACGACCAGCCCGACCCGCGCCTCTCGCGCGCCGCCGACCTGGACCTCAGCGACAGCGACGAAGACGGAGCCGACGACACCGACAACCTGCTCAACCGTCACGTCGGCCCGTATCACGTGCTCGAGCAGATCGGCGAAGGCGGCATGGGCGCGGTCTATCAGGCCGAGCAGAGCGAGCCCGTGCGCCGGCTCGTCGCGCTCAAGGTCGTCAAGCGCGGCATGGACACGCGCGAGGTGGTGCGCCGCTTCGGGCTGGAGCGGCAGGCCCTCGCGCTCATGAATCACTCCGGCATCGCCAAGGTCTTCGACGCCGGCGTTACCGACGATGGTCGCCCCTACTTCGTGATGGAACTCGCCGCGGGTGTGCCCATCACGGAGTACTGCGATCGCGAGCGCCTCACGCTGCGCGAGCGTCTGCAGCTCATCGTCGCCTTGTGCGATTCGATCCAGCACGCGCATCACAAGGGCGTCGTGCATCGTGACCTCAAGCCGTCAAACATCCTGGTCGCCTCCGAAGGCGGCAAGGCGACACCCAAGGTCATCGACTTCGGCATCGCCAAAGCGATCGGCACGGGTCTCACCGCGGATTCCCTGCACACCGCGGTCGGCACCTTGATCGGCACGCCCGCGTACATGAGCCCGGAGCAGGCGGCGCTGGGCGCCATCGACGTCGACGCGCGCACGGACATCTACTCGCTGGCCGCCCTTCTCTATGAGCTCGTAGCCGGCGATCCGCCCTTCCCCGCCGATACCTTGCGCGGCAGCGACTTCCTGCAGGCGCTGCAGTTCATCCGCGAGCGCGACGCCGAGCGACCGAGCGTGCGGTTCCGCAACCTCAGCGCCGAGGCGCGCGTCGCGTGCGCGCGCTTGCGCAACTCGGCGCCGCGCGAGATCGAGCGCGAGTTGAAAGAGATCGACTGGATCGTCATGCGCGGCCTCGCCAAGGATCGCGCCGATCGCTATCAGACACCGGCCGCCCTCGCGGCCGACATCGAGCGTTACCTCGCCGGCCTCGCGCTCGACGCGGGCCCGCCGAGCCGCCTGTATCGCACGCGCAAGTTCGTCGCGCGCCATCGGTTCGGCGTCGCGATCACTGCCGCGATCGCCACCTTACTCATTGCCTTCGCCGCGACGATGACCATCCAATCCGTGCGCCTCGAGCGCGCCCTGCTCGCCACCGATGCCGAGCGCGCGCGTGCCGAGGGAGAAACGAAGCGGGCCGAAGGCGAACGTGCCCGCGCCGAAGGCGTCTCGGACTTCCTCGTCGACATGCTGCGCCTGCCCGATCCCAAGGAAGGCAACCGCGCCGACATGACCATCCGCGAAGTGCTCGACAGCGCGGCGCGCAAGATCCCGGACGAGCTCACCGACCAGCCGCGCACCAAGGCCACGCTCCTCACCACCATCGGCACCGTGTATCGCGAGATCGGCGTCTACGAGCCGGCGAAGGCGCAGCTCAGTGCGGCCGTGGAGGTCATGCGCAAGGCCGAGCCGCGCGACGAAGCCGAGCTGGGCCGCGCGCTGAATGCGCTCGGCGAGCTCGCGCACGACGAGGGCGATCTCGTCACGGCCGAACGCAACTACCGCGAGGCTCTCCCGCTCCTGCGCGCCCACCCGCATCGTCTCACCGACGCGACCGTGGTGCTCAACAACCTCTCCGTCCTCGCCATCGATCGCGACGACCCGATCGCGGCCGAGGCGCCCGCACGCGAGGCGCTCGCGATGCGGCAACGGATCTACGGCCCGCGCGGCCGTGACACGGGCCAGAGCTATCGCACTTTGGGCCGCGTCTTGTCGAAGCAGGGTCGCTGGCGCGAGGCCGAGCCCTTGGTCCGCGAAGGAATCGCGGTCGAATCGGAGCACACGGGGCCAGACAACGTGTGGCGCGGGGCTGCGCTCTCCGAGCTGAATGCCCTGCTGCGCTTCAAAGGCGACCATCGCGCCTCCGAGGCGGTGTGCCGGGAAGTGGTCGGCATCTATCGCGCCGGCGTCGGCAACAAGCACTCGTACACCGCCATCGCGCTCCTCAATCTCGGCCGCACGCTCACGTCCCTGGCCAGGTACGATGAAGCGCAAGCAGCACTCGACGAAGCGTGGTCGATCTATGAGGCGCTCTTCGGCGCGGAGCATCAGCACGCCGTGCGCGTACTGTCGGCGCGCGCGGAGCTCGAACTGGCGCGCGGGCGTTATGGGTCCGCCGAGCGGCAGCTTCGCAGGGTGGTCGAGCTCAGCCGCCGCGTTTTCGGCCCGAAGCATCGTGAGACCGCAGCCAATCTCAATCTTCTGGGCAACACCTTGCGCGAGCTGGGCCAGCTCGACGAGGCCCTCGACCTGCAGCGCCAGGCCCTTGCCATTCGCGTTGCCGGCCTCGGCGCGGATCACCCTGATAACGCTCCGGTCAATCGCGCCCTCGCGCTCACACACATCGACCGCAAGGAGTTGCCGGCCGCCGAGGCGGCGCTGCGCGAGGCGATGCGCATCGAAGCCAAGGCGGATGTCGCGGACATGTTGCCGGCAGCGCTCACGCGCGGCGTGCAAGGCTGGTTGCTGCACCTGCAAGGCAACGATGCCGCAGCCATGGAAGCGCTGAACGCATCCGTCACC
Source organism: Gammaproteobacteria bacterium (assembly GCA_052389755.1). Classification (GTDB taxonomy): domain Bacteria; phylum Pseudomonadota; class Gammaproteobacteria; order Steroidobacterales; family Steroidobacteraceae; genus JBQTHP01. The sequence continues at coordinate 1,722 of JBQTHP010000029.1, read as the reverse complement.
TTCCAGCGCACCGCGCTCGGCGACCTGCACCCGGAGGTCGGCCGTACGCTGGTGCGTCTCGGGGAGATCGAGTGTGCGAACGGGCGCACCGTGCCGGGTCGCGAGCACCTCGGGCTGGGCGTGAAAGCGCTCCAGCCGATGGCCGACCCGCGCCTCGCGCAGGCCAGCAAGGCCTTGAATCAGTGCGGGTTACTCGCCGCCCGCTAGACGCTGCCCGCGACTTTGGCGCGACTCGACTGATTTCGTCGCATTGAGCTTCGACAGCCCGCCACGAACGGCACGGGCAGGAGTAGCTCACATGCGCAATCCACTGCTGCGCAGGACGATCGGGTGCACCGCCCTCGCCCTGCTCTCGTTTCCCGCCTGGGCGGTGTACAACGGCGTCGAGTTCGCCGGCGTCAAGCCGGACGAGGTCACCTCGGGTGAAATCAGCTTCGGCGACCAGCCGGCCGTCCGCCTGGTCAGCCGCGACGAGTGCGAGAAGCTGGCCGATGAGGACGAAGAGTGCGACTCGACGTACCTTTGGTTCGCCCGCTCCGCCTCGAACGTCGCGGTCGGCACGCAGGTCAACGTCACGCTGCGCGATCGCAACGGCAACACGCGCACCGGCACCGGCACGGTGACCGCGAACGGCGTGCGCGTTAACGTCGCGGGCCTTCCGTCCTCGAGCACGCGCACCAGCGATGCCGGCACATCGCCGGGCGTCGGCGTGCGCGGCGGCCACGGCGAGTGGACGCTGCCTTCCGGCGCGGGCGGCCTCGGCATCCGCTTCACCACGGGCTCGCCGGGCAGCGAGCGCTTCATCACGCTCGCGCCCGAGGACTACGAGGGCGAGTCGGGCGGCTTCTCCGTCCGCGTGCCGACGTGGCTCGAGATCCGGGATCGGCGCACGGCGTTCGTTTTCGATATCGACTACGGACAGTTCGATGCCGAGGACAGCACGACGTTTGCGGCGGGCACCGACGGACGCGGCGTCGCGCACCAGGTGGAGAACGCGCCCAGTGGCTCCACGGGCCTGGCATTCCCGACCTCCACGCCGCTCGACACGCGCGTGGCGAATGACATCGAAACCTGGTCGGCCGAGCTCGGCGGCGTCACGCTGCCGGGCGACAACGGCATCTCGTGGGGCATAGGCCTGCGCTACCGGCTCTCGAAGCAGGACCTGTTCAACTCGATGACCACGGCCACATTCCCCGGCATCTTCGCGACCTTGGACGAGGAGATCGAGGATCAGTACCTCGCGATCCCGCTCACGTTCGGCAAGACCTGGAACAACACCGGCACGGTGCGCCCCAACATGCACCTGCAGATTGCGCCGGGCTTCTACAAGTCCGAGCTCAAGGGCACGTACGAGTTCGCGTGCAATGTGTGCGCGCCGGCGGACCAGTCCTTCGAGCAGCGCATCGACGATGACGACGACGGCTTCTCGTGGGAAGGCGCGGCGGGCATCGGGCTCGACCTGCGCCTGGGCGATCGCTTCGTGGTCGGCCTGTATGGCCAGTACAAGTACTTCGACCACACGAGTTTCGCGGACAACCGCGAGAGCCCGCTGGACGAGCCGGTGCAGCTGGGCGAGGACACCGCGGACGGCTGGGCGGCCGGAATCAACTTCGGCCTCGAGTTCCGTCAGTAGGCGGTCCGGGCGCGGCGGGTAACCACCCCATAACCGCGGCCGGCACGAATACGAGACCTAGCAAAGCCATAAAACATAGCGTGTTAGTA
>JBQTHP010000028.1:0-17367 GCA_052389755.1 Gammaproteobacteria bacterium | reverse complement strand
GCGCGTCCGGCTGCCAACCGTTCGTTTGCTCGACCCTGATCCCGGGCGCACGCCCGGACGATCCCCGCACCAACGACTGCGCCTACCGCGTGCGCAATCAGTGGTGGCTCGATTACGTGGCGGGTTCGCTCGCATGGGATTCGCGGCGTCGCACGACACCGGTCACGGTCGCAGTGTTCGATGACGGCGCGGATACCACGCACGTCGATCTGCGCAATCAGCTCTGGGTGAACGCGGCCGAAGCTGCGGGAATCGCCGGCGTCGATGACGACGGGAACGGCTACGTCGACGACGTGCACGGCTGGGATTTCGTCGACGAGGACGCGACGGTCGCCCCGCAGGGCGAGTGCCGCGGCAGAGCTCAGCACGGCACGTTCATGGCGAGCCTCATCGCCGCGGAGCGGAACAACCGCGCCGGAATCGCCGCAGCGGGCGCGGACGGCGCGCGCGTCATGATCCTGCGCGTCGTCGGCTGCGGTCGCAATCACCTCGACCGTGCAGATCCGGTGCGGCTCACGCGCGCCGTGCGATATGCCGCGCAGATGAATGCGAAGATCCTGAGCTTCAGCGCGCACTGGAACTCGAGCACGCCGGAGCTCGACGCCGCGTTCGCCGAGGTGGCCGATCGCGCGGACTCGCCGCACGCGGCGCTCGTGGTCGCGAGCGTGCCGAACAAGGGCGAGCCCGACGCCGGGTACCCGGCCGCCTACACGTTCCGGCGCATCATTCGCGCGGTGCCGATCGGCAACGACGACGCGATCTCCCCCGGAATCAGCCCTGCCGCGACGGGCCTCAACTTCGGGTCACCGAGCGCTTGCGTCGTGGGCGCGACCGCCGGACCCGCGAGTTTCGGACTGGGCTACGGCAGCTCGAACTCGACCGCGATCCTGGCGGGGCTGCTTGCCGGGATCTGGTCGAGCCCCGCTTATGTCGGGTTGCCGACGGACGAGTTCCTGACCCGCGTGGTCGAGGGGCGGATGCACCGCACCGGGCGGCGTTCCCGGCCCGGGTTCCGGGCGCCCTTCCTGGAAGGGGTTCCGCTGGCGGATGCCTGCATCCTCGCGTCGGCGGAACGGTCCGCGGGCGTATGCAGGAATGAGCCGCGCGCAGCCATAATGGACAGATGAGAGTCGGGGAGTCCCTTCAGCACGACCTCGCGCGCGCCGCCATCGAAAAACCGGCAGATGGCAGCGACGCAGAGCTGGTCGCTGCGATCGCGGCGGGCACCGAGGTACAAAATGAGCTTTACCTGAAATATCGGCGCCCCTTGCTGCAGATATTCCTTCAGCGTCGCATCGAAAAGGACACGGCACAGGATCTCCTACAGCGTACTTTTCTGCAGGCCATCAAGAAGGTTCGGTCGGAGGGACTCGCGGATCCGGGCAATCTTGGCGGCTATCTGTATCGCACGGCGTGCAATCTCGCCATTGCCTACTGGCGCGGGGAGCTCGCGCGCCGACGTACCTCGGGAGCCGAGCCGCTCGTGGATCTGCGCGACGATGCGCCTGCGCTCGACGAGCGCGTCGATCAGCAGCTGCTCGCGCGCTGCGTGCGCAAGCTGATGGCCGAGCTGCCGCGGGAACGCGATCGCGAAGTGCTGAAGCGGATGTATCTCGACGAGGAGCCGAAAGAGGAAGTTCGTGAATCGATGAAGCTGACCGATCTGCAGTTGAACCAGGTGCTCTTCCGCGCGCGACAGCGCTTCGGAGAGATTCTTAGCAGGCACGGCTTCGACATTTACCGGCAGGTATGAGCATGGACCACGCACAATTCAAGGCGAATCACACGGCGGCGCTCTACGTGAGCCGCGATCTCGACGAGCGGGTGCAGGAGTCGTTCGAGCTGCATCTCATGTCGTGCCCCGTATGCGTACAGGACGTAGAGGTCTGGCGCGCGATGCGCGCCGGGATACGCGATCGCGAGGCCCTCGCGGCTCCGCTTCCTGCCGAAGATACGTGGCGGCTGGATACGTGGCGGATCGCCGCGTCGCTCGCCTTCGTCGCGATCGGGAGCGGCGCCGCCGGCTGGTACGGGCATTCGTTCGCGGGTCCCTCTCTAACCGACGATGCGGTCGCCGTGTTCAACCTTCCGCCGCTGACCCGCGGCTTCGAGGACTGCGAGACTCTGCGCCTTTCGGACGCGACCGAGCTCGTGGCGCTGCGCGTCCCGAACGCCGCGACCGAACGGCGCCTGGAGCTCACCGACGAGCAGGGCTCGCCGATCGCGGCGCGAGACTATTCCGTAAGCACGCAGGCGGATGGAAGCTGGCTGCTGCGCATACGCACGCGTCCGTTCGAGGGTGAGCTGCTGCGCCTGCAGACACGGGGTTCCGGCGGGGCAACCGAGCCGGTCGCCTGTGTCGTGATCCCGCGCGGTTAGGCCGATTAAACCGGCGCCCGCTCGGCGCCATCCAAGCCGGAAGCCGGAAACCCTCCCGGGGAGAGTCCCATGCGTCCGTTGCCCTCATTTGTCGCCGCCATCGTCCTGCTGACCCTCGCCCACGACACCCAGGCGTGGGAATGCGAGTTCCGCGCCGAGCGTAACGGCGCGATCGACACCGCCGGCGCGCAGAGGATCGTCATGCGCACCGGTGCCGGCGACCTCAAGGTGAACGGCCGCGAGACAGCGGCGCGGATCGAAGCGAAGGGCGATGCATGCGCCTCGAGCCAGGAGCTTCTCGACGCCATGGCGATTTCGGTACGCCGCGAAGGCAATACAGCTTTCGTCGAGACCGTCATTCCCGTGGAGAAGATGAAGGCCGAGCGCGGCGACGCGTACGCGTACATCGACGTCGAGGTGACGCTGCCGGCGAACCTCCCGGTCGAGGCGCAGGACTCGAGCGGCGATGCCGAGCTCTTCGGGCTCGCCGCCCTGACGATGCGCGACAGCTCGGGTGACCTCGAGATCGCGCGCGTGAAAGGCCCCGTAAACGTTCAGGACAGTTCCGGCGAGATCCGCGTCACGGATGTCGCGTCGGTGCGGCTCGAGGACAGCTCCGGCGATGTGACGCTCGAGAAGGTCGCCGGCGCAGTCGACATCGTGTCGGACAGCTCGGGAGATCTGCTGGTGCGCGACGTCGGCGGCAGAGTCGACATCCGGCAGGACAGCTCGGGCGACATTCGGGTGAGGAACGTGCGCGGCAGCGTGGTCGTCGGCGTAGACAGCTCGGGCGGCATCTACGCGAACGCGATCTCCGGCGACTTCACGGTCGAAGCGAACGGCAGCGGCGAGATCAGACCCGAGAACGTGAAGGGACGGGTGACAACGCCCGATGACTGAGCGCGCGATCAGGCACTCGCCGCGGCGAGCAGGCGGTCGATCATGCTCGCCGCCTGCCGCGCGTAGCCCTCGCCGAACAGGTTGGCGTGATTGAGAACGTGATAGAGGTTATAGAGCTCACGCCGCTCGCCCTGGCCCGCCTCGAGCGGCCAGCTGGCCTCGTACGCGGCGTAGAAACGGGCGCTGAAGCCGCCGAAGAGGTGCGTCATGGCGAGGTCCGCCTCGCGATCCCCGTAGTAGACGGCCGGATCGAAGATCACCGGTGAGCCCGATGCGTCCGTGAACCAGTTGCCGCCCCACAGATCCCCATGCAGGAGTGAGGGCGACGGGCGATGCCCGGACAACAACGCGGGCACCGCGTCGAGCAGCCGCGCGCCTCGCTCGGCCAGCAGCGAGCCGAACCCGTTGCGTTCGGCGAGTTGAAGCTGGAATCGCAGCCGACGTTCGCGGAAGAACTCCGCCCAGTCTGCCGAGCGCGTGTTCGGCTGCGGCGTCAGTCCGATCGTGTTATCGCGATGCCAGCCGAACTCGCGCGCGGTCGCCCGATGCTGCGAAGCCAGGTGCTCTCCGAGCGTTGCCTGCGCCCTCTCAGTCGTGGCGCCTGCGTCGAGCCATTCGAGCGCGAGAAATGCCTGACGCTCCACACTGCCGACGGCGACGACGGCGGGGACGCGGACGCCACCGCATGCGCCGAGCTCGCGCAGCCCTTCAGCTTCGGCTTCGAACATCGACCGCCGCGCCACCGTGCCGAGCTTCACGAACCTCGGGCCACTGGAAGACTGCCACTGAAAGCAGTCGTTGATGCAGCCCCCGGCCACGCGAGCCACCGGCGAGGTCGCATATCGCGACCCCGTTGCGGCCGAGAGAGCACGGGTGATCGCGGCGAAGTCGATCGACGACGTCATGGTGGATCTTACGTGCGCAGGTTCAGGCAGCCAGCTCGACGAGTCGATCGGTTTGCCGCCGCAACGTCGGGCCGAAGTTGTGGCGATCGTAGAATCGGGTGAGCGCCGCGACATCGGGTCTGCGCGGACGAAGCGACGCCGTCTCGACGGCGATCGGTATGTCGCAGGCGATGGACGTCAACTGTCGGGCGAGGAACGCCGCCGGGCGATGCTCGCGCAGGATTGCCGGCAACTCGCCGGCGCGGCGCAGCTTCAACTTGGGCACCAGCTCGAGGTTGTCGTACAGCTCTTCCAGCGACACGAACTCGCGCATCAGCACTCCCGCCGTCTTCGGCCCGATGCCCGGCACGCCGCGGATGTTGTCGACCGCATCTCCCGTGAGCGCGAGATAGTCCGCGAACCGCTCGGGTGCAACACCGAAGCGTCCCTCGATCTCGTGGTAGCGGAAGCGCACGCCCGAGGTGTAGTCCCAGTAGACGTCGCCTTCGCGGATGAGCTGGGCCAGGTCCTTGTCGCGCGTCACGAGCGTCGAGCGCAACCCCTCGCGGCGCATGCGGCATACGAGCGTGCCGATGATGTCGTCCGCCTCGTATTCGCCGCTTCCGAACTCGGCCACGCCGACGAGCGCGCAGAATTCCCGGCAGCGCCCGACCTGCAACTCGAGGTCCGGCGGCGCCGGATCGCGATTTGCCTTGTACGCCGGATAGAGGCGGTTGCGAAACGAGCTCGTGAGCTTCTCGTCGAACGCGACCGCGATGTGCTGCGGACGCGTGCGCTCCAGCAGGTCGCCGATGAAACGCGCAAAGCCGAACAGCGCATGCGCGGGATTGCCGTCCCGATCGAACATGTCAGGCGGCATGGAGTAGTAGGCGCGGAAGACGTAGACGGACGCGTCGATGAGGAAGAGCACGAAGAGAGCTTACAGCTCACAGCTCACAGCTCACAGCTCACAGCTCCAGGTCGGCTGGACTCCGCAACTGTTGCCGGATCGTGCCTCGCAGACCGCTCAGCATTCTGACGGTCTCGTCGCATAGCTCCTCCGCTCGCGCGAAAGATCGCTGGCTGAGCTTGAGGCGCTCGGCGACGGACAGCTGATACGCGAGCTCCTTCGCCGACCCGGCGGCAACGTCTATGAAATGCAGCATTTCCTTCTGCGAATGCCGCGCGCAGCCCTCAACTACGTTGCTTGCCACTGAGACCGCTGCCCGGCGCATCTGCGCTGTCAGGCCGAACATCTCGCGCGACGGAAAACTGGCCGTAACTTCGTAGGTCTCGAGAACCAAGGCGTCGGCCTTTTGAAACGCCTTGAGCGTGCGGTGGTCTCTCATGCTAGCCCCTCCCTGAGCTGTCAGCTGTGAGCTGTAGGCTGTAGGCGCGCTGGCCCGCCGTCAGGCGAGCCAGCGCTGGATCCTGTCGTGCAGCGGGCTCGAGCGTGGGAAATGCGCGAGCAGGTACTCCATCTGGTCGGCGAGCACGCGCCGGCCTTTCAGGAAGATGTATTCGGCATAGGTTGGCGTGAACGGCACGGCAATGAGCTGCATCCGCGCCTGCTCGGGCGTGCGCGAGGCCTTCTGGTTATTGCAGCGCCGGCATGCCGCCACTACGTTCGTCCACAGGTCCCTGCCGCCCTGGCTGAACGGCCGGATGTGCTCGCGCGACAGCTCGCGCGACGGGAAACGCATGCCGCAGTACATGCAGAGATACGCGTCGCGGCGGAAGAGCGTCTGGTTGTTGAGAGGCGGTACGTAGTCGTGGCGGGTGTTGCCCGGATTGCCCGTGTGCCCGATCGTGGCAACGATCGAGTTCACCTCGAGCACCGTGCGCCGGCCGGTGCGCGCGTTGCGGCCGCCGAAGAGCTCATAGAGCGCGGAACCGCACGTATACGCGACCTGTTCCTGGTGATAGAGCCGCGCGGCTTCCTTGTAGTCGATCCACTCGAGCGGCATGCCGGCGACGTCGGTGCGCAGCACCAGCTGCGAAAGGCGGCGCGCAGCCGGGTTCACGACGATCCGAAAATCGTCGTTGTGGCCGCGGTCCGCACACTCCAGATCGATACCAAGCACAGCGGCTGTAAGATAAGGCAGCTTTGTGCAAGAATTCAACGGCGCAAGGTATTAATTTCGCTAAAGATTTCAACGCGGCGTGGCCGGCAGGCCACGAAACTGCGCAATTTGTCGAAAGGGTCACATGCCCGTAGCCATCGGCGCGCTGCGCGAGAGGGCGCCTGAGGAGACTCGTGTCGGCATCGTTCCCGAGATCGCTGACAAATTTGCCGCGGCCGGGGCGCGGGTATTGATCGAACGCGGTGCGGGCGCGCTCGCGCAGTTTCCCGACGCGCTGTTCAGGAAGGTGGAGTGGGTCGACTCGGGCGTCGCCGTGCTCGAGCAGTCCGATGTCGTGCTCACCGTGCAGCCGCTCGGCGTCGAGCAGATCGCACGGCTGAAGCCGGCCGCGGTCGTCGCAGGCTTCATGCAGGCGCATGCGAAGCACGCCGAGGTCGCAGCCCTGCGCGATCGAAGGATCACGAGCTTCGCCATGGAGCTCGTGCCGCGAATCTCGCGCGCGCAATCCATGGACGCGCTGTCGTCCCAGGCCGCCATCGCCGGATACAAGGCGGTGCTGATCGCGGCCAATCACCTCGCAAAGTTTCTACCGATGCTGACGACCGCGGCGGGCACGATTCGTCCGGCTCAGGTACTCGTGATCGGCGCGGGCGTTGCGGGGCTGCAGGCCATCGCCACCGCGCGCCGCCTCGGTGCGGTCGTGGAGGCTTACGACGTGCGCGCCGCGACGAAGGAGCAGGTGAAGTCGCTCGGCGCGAAGTTCGTCGACACGGGCGTTACGGCGGAAGGCGCGGGCGGCTACGCGCGCGAGCTCACCGCCGAAGAGAAACAGAAACAGCAGGAAGTGCTCGACGCGCGCATCGGGGCGGCGGATGCCGTAGTCACGACGGCCTCGGTGCCGGGTCGCACGGCGCCGCGCATCATCTCGCGCCCGGCCGTCGAGCGGATGCGTCCGGGGTCGGTGATCGTCGACATCGCCGCGGAATCCGGCGGCAACTGCGAGCTTACGCGCCCCGGCGAAGTGGTCGAGCACCGGGGCGTGAAGATCGTGGGTCCCCTGAATCTGCCGGGACAGCTCGCCTACAACGCGAGCGAGATGTACGCGCGCAATCTCTACAACTTCCTGAAACCTGCGCTCGACAAGGGCGAGCTCGCGATCGACTGGACCGACGAAGTCTTCGCGCAGTCGTGCGTGACGCACGACGGGATCATCAGGCACGAGGCGACTCGCAAGGCGATCGAGGGATAGGACATGACCGGCATCATTGCGCTCTATATTTTCATGCTGGCGGCCTTCACGGGCTACGAGGTCATCTCGCGCGTGCCCGTCATCCTGCACACGCCGCTCATGTCCGGGTCGAACTTCGTGCACGGCATCGTCCTCGTCGGTGCGATGGTGGCGCTCGGCGCGGCGGATACGACGCTCGAGAAGACGATCGGTGTCATCGGCGTGCTGCTCGGCGCCGGCAACGCGGTCGGCGGTTACGTCGTGACCGAGCGCATGCTCGAGATGTTCAAGTCCTCGGGCGCGAGAGCCGGCGGAAAGAAAGGATCGCACTGATGAGCGGCGTGCTGTCCGCGGAAGCGCTCGTTCAGGCGAGCTATTTCGTCACGGCCGCGCTGTTCATCGTGGGCCTGAAACGCATGAGCTCGCCTGTGACGGCGAGAAGCGGCATCTGGTGGGCGGGCGCCGGCATGCTTGTCGCGACGCTCGTGACGTTCGCCTATCCCGGCTCGTCGAATTACGAGCTGATCATCCCGGCCATTCTCGTGGGCTCGATCATCGCGTGGTGGAGCGGCAGGCGCGTGGCGATGACCGACATGCCGCAGATGATCGCGCTCTACAACGGCATGGGCGGCGGTTCGGCCGCGGCCATCGCGGCCGTCGAGCTCTACAAGGTCGCGATGCCGGCGAACGCAGGCGAAGCGCACCACCTCGGCCTTGCGGCGCAGTCGCTCGCGGTGGTCGGCGGAATCATCGGTGCGGTGTCCTTCAGCGGCAGCCTCATCGCGTTCGGCAAGCTGCAGGATCTCATCAAGCGAAGCCTGCGCTTCGGCGGCCAGCAGCTCGTGAATCTCGCGGTTCTGATGGCCGCGCTCGCGTTCGGCGCGGTGATCGCTCTCGGCCTGCACGTCTCCCCGACGGTCGTCACGGTGCTCTTCGTGCTCGCGCTGATCCTCGGCGTGACGATGACCCTGCCGATCGGCGGCGCCGACATGCCGGTCGTGATCTCTCTCTACAACGCGCTCACCGGGCTCGCGGTGGCATTCGAAGGCTTCGTGCTGAACAACGCCGCGATGATCATCGCAGGCACCGTCGTGGGTTCTGCGGGCACGCTCCTCACGCAGTTGATGGCGAAGGCGATGAACCGCTCGCTCGGCAACGTGCTCTTCTCCGGCTTCGGCGAGACGGGCGGCGCGGTGGCTGCCGGCGATGTGAAGGGGAGCCTTAAGCCCATCGAAGCCGCCGACGCCGGCGTGATGATGGCGTTCGCACAGAAGGTGATCGTCGTTCCGGGCTACGGCATGGCGGTCGCGCAGGCGCAGCACAAGATCTGGGAGCTCTGCCAACTGCTCATCGACCGGGGCGTCACCGTGCGCTTCGCGATCCATCCGGTCGCGGGCCGGATGCCGGGCCACATGAACGTGCTGCTCGCCGAGGCGGGCGTGCCCTACGATCTCATCTCGGATCTCGAGGAGATCAATGCGGAGTTCGAGATCGCGGACGTCGCGCTGATCATCGGCGCCAACGACGTCGTCAATCCGGTCGCGCGCACGGACAAGTCGAGCCCGATCTACGGCATGCCGATCCTGAACGCCGACAAGGCGAAAAACGTCGTCGTCGTCAAGCGCGGCAGGGGGGCGGGATTCTCCGGTATCGAGAACGCTCTGTTCTATCTCGACAACACGCGCATGCTGTACGGAGATGCCCAGAAGGCGGGCGCGGAGCTGATTCAGGCGGTCAAGGCGGTCGGCTGATCCTGTGAGGTTACATGAGCGGACGTGAGCTCCTGAAGCGCGGGTGGCCGTGGCTGGCGCTGGCCGCGATCGCCGTGCACGCGCCGTCGTACTCTCAGAACGAACGTGCGGCCAGGCCTCGCACCATGGCTGACGTGCTCGCCGCATCGAAGCCAGCCGACTGGCGCGCGCTCGATCCCGAGAACACGCTGTATCTCGAGCTTGCCTCCGGCCGCGTCGTCATCGAGCTCGCGCCGGACTTCGCCCCCAGACACGTCGCGAACATCCGCGCGATCGTGCGCGAGGGCTTCTTCGACGGTCTTGCGATCAATCGCTCGCAGGACAATTTCGTCGTGCAATGGGGCGATGCGGACGGCACGCGCACCCTGCGCACAGCTCAGCGCACGCTCGCTGCCGAGTTCACCCGCCCGGCGAAAGGGCTTCCCTTCACGGTGCTGCGCGACCCGGACACGTACGCGCGCGAGGTCGGATTCTCGGCGGGCTTTCCGGCAGCGCGCGATTCCTCGCGCGGCACGGCGTGGCTTGCGCACTGCTACGGCATGGTGGGCGTGGGGCGCGACGAAGCTGCCGACAGCGGCGGCGGAACGGAGCTCTACGTCGTCACCGGGCACGCGCCGCGCCAGCTCGACCGCAACATCACGCTCGTCGGCCGCGTCGTAAAGGGAATCGAGCTGCTTTCGAGCCTGCCGCGCGGCACCGGTGCGCTCGGCTTCTACGAGAAGCCGGAGCAGCGCGTGCCGATCACGCGCGTCAGCGTCGCAGCGGATGTCCCCGCTGCCGAGCGCACGCCGCTCGAGATCATGCGGACCGACACCCGCACCTTCACCGACCTCATCGAAGCGCGCCGCAATCGGCGCGACAGCTGGTACAAGGTTGCGGCCGGGCGCATCGATCTCTGCAACGTGCCGTTGCCGGTACGCACGCAGCAGCTGTGATCATCCGCGCCTGCGAGACCCGCGATCTGCCTCAGGTTCAGGCGGTCTACGCGCACCACGTGCTGACCGGTCTCGGGTCGTTCGAGGAAACCCCGCCGTCGCTTGCGGAGATGCGCACCCGCTACGAGCGCATCGTGCGCGATGCCTATCCCTTCGTCGTTGCGGAGCGAGACGACGAGGTCGTCGGTTTCGCTTACGCCAGCGCGTACCGGCCCCGCGCAGCGTACCGCTTTACCTGCGAGAGCTCGGTGTATGTACATCCTGGCGCACAGCGCGGCGGCATCGGACGCGCACTCATGCTCGATGCGATCGCCGCATGCGAGCGGCGGGGCCTGCGCCAGATGCTGGCGGTAATCGGCGATTCGGAGAATGCGGCGTCGATCGGCCTGCATGCCGCGCTCGGCTTCGCGCCGGTCGGCACGTTCAAAGCCGTCGGGTTCAAGTTCGGCCGCTGGGTCGACACCGTGCTCATGCAGCGCGAGCTGCGCAGATAACCGATGCGTCTGTGGCACGGACGCCACAATCTGACGGATCGGCTGCGACCTGACTTATCCTTACGTTCGTCGCTGCGTCGCCCCGTGTGGCGTTCATACGCCACGAAAGATAAAGGAAACTGTCATGCGCTTCCGAATCGATGCTTTGAGTCTGGGGCTGCTCATCGCGAGCACGGGTGCGCTCGCGCAGGATCAGACCGACGCTGACGATGCGGCCGCTCTCGCCGAGATCGTCGTCACGGGCACGCGCGTGCAGGATCGCTCGCGCCTCGACACGCTCGCACCGGTCGATGTCCTGACGAGCGAAGCGCTCGCAAGCCAGGCTTCCACCGAGCTCGCGGAAGCGCTGTCGACGATCGCGCCGTCCCTCAATTTCCCGCGTCCCTCGATCACCGACGGGACGGACCACATCCGCCCGGCGACGCTGCGCGGACTCGCGCCCGACCAGGCCCTCGTGCTGGTGAACTCGAAGCGGCGCCATCAGTCGGCGCTCGTGAACGTCAACGGCTCGATCGGCCGCGGCTCGGCGGCAGTCGATCTGAACGCGATTCCGCTCGCCGCGATCGAGCGGGTGGAGGTGCTGCGCGACGGGGCTTCCGCGCAGTACGGCTCCGATGCCATCGCCGGCGTCATCAACATCCGGCTGCGCGAGGCGCGCGACGGCGGCGGCGCCGCGGTGACGTTCGGCGAGTACGAGAGCGACGTCGACACTGCGCGCGGCTCGCGCAGCGAGAACGATGGCTCGACTCTTACCGCGTCCGTGTGGGGCGGCCTCGCACTCGGCGAGGAAGGATTTCTCACGCTCACCGGCGAGTATCGTGATCGCGACCCTACGAGCCGCGGCGATCTCGACCCGCGCGTCGCGAGTCTCGTTCCACCGGAGGCGCCGAGAGTGACGTCCCGCTACGGCGATGCCCAGGTCGAGGACATCACGTTCTACGCGAACGCCGGCGTGCCGCTCAACAACGATTGGGAAGTCTATGGCTGGGCCGGATTTCAGCAGCGCGACGGCGAGTCGGCTGCGTTCCCGCGCCTGCGCAACAACCCGAACAACGTGCTCACTATCTACCCGAACGGCTTTCTGCCGCTCATCACTACCGACATTCAGGACGTGACGGCTGCCTGGGGACTGCGCGGACCGATCGGCACCTGGGATGCCGATGTGAGCCTCGTTTACGGGTTGAACGATCTGGAATACGGCGTCGAAAACTCGATCAACGGCACGCTCGGCGCGACGTCACCGACCTCGTTCGACGCGGGCGGCTTCGACTACGACCAGCTCGTGTTCAACTTCGGCCTCGTGCGGGGTTTCGATTGGGGCGGCGCCGCTCCGGCGAACGTCGCCGTCGGCCTCGAAGCACGCCAGGAGTCGTACAGCATTACCGCAGGCGAGCTGGCGTCCTACGTGAACGGCGGCATGGGCGCGCCCGGATCGGCTCCCGGAGCGCAGGGCTTCCCGGGTTTCCAGCCTTCCAACGAGGTCGACGAAGATCGCACGGCCGTCGGCCTGTATGCCGACGTCGAGACTCAGGTGACCGAGCGGTTCCTGGGTTCGATCGCCGTGCGCGTCGAAGACTACTCGGACTTCGGCTCGAACGTGACCGGCAAGGTCTCGGGCCGCTACGACTTCACAGAGGGTTTCGCGCTGCGCAGCACGGTGTCGACGGGCTTCCGCGCGCCGGGCCTGCAGCAGGCATTCTTCACGTCGACGGCGACGAATTTCATCGGCGGCGTGCCGTTCGAGGTCGGCACGTTCCCGGCAACTTCGCAGATCGCGGGTGTTCTCGGCGCCTCCGAGCTCGACGCCGAAGAATCGATCAACTATTCGCTCGGCGCCGTCTTCCGCGCGGGTTCCTTCGAAGCGACGATCGACGGATACCTCATCGAGATCGACGACCGCATCGTACTCTCCGAGAATCTGGGCGGCCGCGCCGACATCAACGCGTTACTGCAGCCGTTCAACGTGGGGCGGGCGCGTTTCTTCATCAACGGCGTGGACACCGAGACGACGGGCGTCGATGTGGTGCTGCGCTACGCCATGGTCGGCGAGACGACCGGCCGATGGGACTTCACGGCTTCGGCGAATTTAAACGAAACCGACGTGAAGAAGCTGCCGAGCACAGGAGTGCTCTCGGCGCTGAACCCGCCGCCCGCGCTGTTCGACCGCATCAACATTCTCACCTTCGAGGAAGGCACACCGGACATGAAGGTCACTCTCGCCGCCGATTGGAACCAGCCCGTTGCGTTCGGCAGTTTCGGAGTCGGGGCCAAGGCCACGCATTACGGCGATGTCGTCGAACCCACCGTGCTCGGTACCGACGGCGTCAGCCGCGATGTCTTGATGGGCGCCGAGACGCTCGTGGATCTCGAGCTCCGCGCCAGGTTCGGCGACAACTTCGGGGCGACTCTCGGCATCGACAACGTGTTCGACGAGTATCCCGATGCCGTTCCGGCGCCGCTGAATTCGACGGGCGCGCAGGGCTTCTCGCGCTACTCCGCGTTCGGCTTCAACGGACGCTTCTGGTACGGACGCCTGAGCTACAACTGGTAGCCCTCTCACCCAACCCTCTCCCCAGCAAGCGGGGGAGAGGGTGCCGGAGGCGGGTGAGGGCCGGCGTCCTCAGCCCGCCGGCCTTCTTTGTTGCTGCGTCCGCCGAAGGCGCTCCTGGCGCATGCGGTCGAGCATGCGCTGGCGTTCCGCGGGGGTCGCGTTCTGCCAGCGTTCGCGCAGCATGCGACGCCGCTCCGGCGGCAGAGTCCTGAACTTGCGGTAATTCTCGCGCACCGCCTCCTGTTGATCCGGCGGCAGCGTACGGAATTCTTCCCACCGCTTGCGCAACGTGTGCCGCCTTTCCGGCGGCATCGCTCGCCAGCGCGCGAACCGCTGCTGCGCCCGCGCGCGCTCGTCGGGCGTCATCTGCAGCCAGCGTTCGGTCCCGCGTGCCAGCGCCTGCTGGCGCGCGGGCGGGAAAGACTCCCACTCACCGGCAAAGCGCGACAGCGCCTCCTGTTGGTCGGCCGAGAGAGCCGTCCACGCGACGCCCTCGGGTGTTCCGGCCGGCGAATCCTGCGCGAAGGCCGGCGATGCGGCCGCCAGCATCAGAGTCAGTGCGATCGATCGCGCGCTAATCATTTGCGTCGTCCTTCGGTGCCGGGGCCTGCTTTGCCTTGGCAACCTTTGCGATATCCGTCTGGGCCAGGTAGTCGGTCCATTCCTCTTCGCCGTCGTCGATGGTGCCTAGAAACTCGAGCAGCTCGCTGTCGAGCTCGGTCTCGACGTCCGCGGCCAGCGTCGGGACGACGAGCGCGAGCCCGGCGAGCAGCGACGCGCGCGACCGACGCGCGGGCATCAGCCGCTCGCCTCGGGGCTCTCGTCCTGGCCCGCGGCCCATTCGTAGAAGCCCTCCTCCCATTCCTCCATGAGATCCAGGGCTTCGGCGTCTGCGAGCAATTCCACGTCCTCGAACGCAGTCTGCGACTCGGCCACCGGCACACGCTGCTCGGTTCCATCGGTCCAGACGAGCATCACCACGAGCACTGCCGCCGCGAGAGCGCCGGCCGGCGCGAACCCGCGGCTCGAGGTCGCGAGCGTGTGCCAGAAACTCGAGCGCGAGCGTGCGGCCTCCTCGACCGCGGCGTAGCGCGCACGAGTCAGGCGCGAGCGCACGCGCGCATCCGCGCGGGTGACGCTCTCCTCGAGCAGCTCCCGCGTTCGGCGCTCGAACTCGGTCTGCGATTGCTCGTCCGCGCTCATGTCCAGAACTCTCCCAGTTGCGCGCGCAAGGTCTGCAGCGCGCGAAAGTAGTGTGTCTTCACACTGCCTTGCGAACAGCCCATCGCGGCGGCGGTCTGCGCCACGTCGAGTCCCTCGAAGTTGCGCAGCAGAAACGCCTCACGCTGCCGCGGCGGCAGACCGCGAAGCGCTCGATCGAGCGCCTGCATCGCCTCGTCCGCCTCGAGACGCCGCACGGGCAGGGGCTCGGGACTCTCGGCCTGCGCGATCGGATCGCTCGGCTCATCGTCCGCGTCGTCGCGGTTGAACGGCAACCAGGCCATGACGCGTGCGCGCACGCTCCGCCGCCGCTGCATGTCGCGCACTCGGTTCTGGAGAATGCGGTAGAAGAGCGGCTTCCACTCTTCCTGCGGCCGCACCGCATACGCGCGCGCGAGCTGCAGCATCGCGTCCTGCACGGCATCGAGCGCGTCGTCTTCGTGACGGAGCGCCGCGCGAGCGATCCGAAAGGCCTTGAGCTCCACGCTCACCAGGAACTGGTTCAGTGCGCGCGTGCGGTCAGGAATGGTGGCGTCGTTCAATTGCGCGTCGCCGCGGCACGCGGGGAGCATGCTATAAACCGGCGCGAGCGTAGCAAACGCACTCATGGCGGGTATAACGCATATCGACCATGCCGCGTTGACGACCCCGCCTCCGGCCCCGCTCAGTCAATCAGATACTTAAGGCGCGCTTCGCCATGGCTGTGATCCGGGTCGCGTTGGATACGCCTTTACGGCAGCTGTTCGACTACCTGCCGCCCTTTCCGAGCGCAGAAGTCCTGGCGGGTAGCCGTGTCCGCGTCCCATTCGGGCGTCGTCGTCTCGTGGGCGTAACAATGGGCTCCTCTGACAAGTCTACTGTTCCGCCAGGGAAGCTGAGGCCAGCGCTCGACGTCATCGATCACGTTCCGATCCTCAACCCCTCGACCGCCGAGCTGCTTGGGTGGGCTGCCGACTACTACCACCACCCGATCGGCGAGGTCGTCGCAGCGGCTCTGCCCAAGGCGATTCGGGCAGGCGCGGCGACGCGCGCGTCGGTTGTGCGATGGAGCGCGACTCCGGAGGGCGCGCACGCGCTCGCGGCCGGACGCCTTACTCGCGCGCCGAAACAGCTGCGGCTGCTCGAGCTTCTCGCGTCGCGCGGCGGGCTCGATGCGACATCGATCGCGGCGGCAATTCCCACCTGGCGCGACGCCGCGAATGCGCTGAGCGCCAAGGGATGGATTGCCTCGACCGATGAGATCACCGAAACCCCGGTTCACGCGGACTCACCGCGTTCGGCGCAGCCGCCGACGTTGAGCAGCGAGCAAGCGTTCGCTGTCGCGGAGGTGTCCGAGGCGTTGGGACGGTTTGCGCCGTTCGTCCTGCACGGAATCACGGGCAGCGGGAAGACGGAGGTCTACCTGCGACTCGTCGAGCGCGCGCTCGAGGCCGGCCGTCGCGCGCTCGTTCTCGTGCCGGAGATCGGCCTTACGCCCCAGCTCGTCGCCCGTTTCCGCGAGCGGCTCGGCGCTCCGCTCGCGCTGTTGCACTCGGCGCTCACCGATCACGAACGCCTGCTCGCGTGGCGCGACGCCTGGAGCGGGCGCGCGCGCGTCGTGATCGGCACGCGCTCGGCGGTGTTCGCGCCGGTGCCCGATCTCGGTCTGATCGTCGTCGACGAGGAGCACGACCCGTCGTACAAGCAGCACGAGGGCGGCTTCCGCTATTCCGCCCGCGACCTCGCCGTCGTGCGTGCGCAGCAATCCGCCGTGCCGGTCGTGCTCGGATCCGCGACCCCGTCGATCGAGACGCTGCAGAACGTTGCAACCGGGCGCTACACGCGCCTGTCGTTGCCGCGGCGGACCGCGCAGGCCCAGCCGCCGCGCGCAAGCGTGATCGATCTGCGCGTGAATGCGGTGAAGTCCGGACTGTCGACTCCGGCCGTGCAGGCGATCGAGCGTCACCTGAAGGAGGACGGCCAGGTTCTCGTGTTCCTGAATCGCCGCGGCTACGCGCCGACGCTGTTGTGCACGACCTGCGGGTGGGTGGCGCCGTGCGAGCAATGCGATGCGTACCTCACCGTGCATCGCGCCGCGAATCGGCTGCGATGTCACCACTGCGGTGCCGACAGCGCGCTGCCGAGTGCGTGCGCGCGATGCGGTTTCCCCGTGAAGCCCGTCGGGCAGGGCACCGAGCGCATCGAGGAGACTCTCGCGACACTCTTCCCGAGCGCACCGATCGCACGCCTCGACCGCGACATCGTGCGCCGCCGCGGCGATGTCGAGACCGTGATGCAACGAATGATCTCGGGCGATGCGCGGATTCTCGTCGGCACGCAGATGGTGACGAAAGGTCATCACTTCCCGAACGTCACGCTGGTCGTCGTGCTGAATGCCGACCAGGGCCTCTTCAGCACGGACTTTCGCGCGCCGGAGCGGCTCGCACAGACGATCGTGCAGGTGGCCGGGCGCGCCGGTCGCGGCAGCCGCGCCGGGGAGGTGCTCATTCAGACGGACTACCCGGAGCATCCGCTGCTCCGCAGTCTGCTGTCGGAAGGCTATGAAGGATTCGCCCGCACGGCACTCGCTGAGCGTGCGCAGTCGAGCTGGCCGCCGTTCAGCCGGCTGGCCGCGCTGCGTGCGTCATCCGCTGCGGCGGATGCGGCGCTCGCGTTCTTGAGCGAAGCGCGGCGCGCAGCCGGTGCACCGCGAGGCGTCAAGCTCCTCGGCCCGGCCCCGGCCGCAATGGCACGCCGCGCCGGCCGCTATCACGCTCAACTGCTTCTCGAGAGCGCCGAGCGAACGGCGTTGCATCGCTTCATCGACGCGTGGCTGCCCGCGATCGAGGCGCTGAAGAGCGCGCGCCGCGTGCGCTGGGCGCTGGATGTGGATCCGCAGGAGCTCTTCTGACGAGGGGCTGACGCGGGAAGAGGAGCCGCCGTGCAGGCAAGCCCGAATTG
>JBQTHP010000027.1:0-40433 GCA_052389755.1 Gammaproteobacteria bacterium | reverse complement strand
CTGCCGATACGGTTCGTGGGAGTCGGCGAGCAGGCCGAGGATTTCGGCGAATTTGACGCGCCCACGTTCGCGGCTGCTCTCGTCGCCCCTCACCCCACCCTCTCCCCGCAAGGCGGGGAGAGGGTGCCGAAGGCAGGTGAGGGGTGATCGTCTTCGACCACGTCGGCAAGCGGTACCCGAACGGGCGGGAAGCGCTGTCCGGCGCGAGCTTCCGCGTCGAGACCGGCGAGATGGTGTTTCTCACCGGTCGCTCCGGCGCCGGCAAGAGCACCATCCTCAAGCTCATCGCGCTGCTGGAGCGCCCGACTCGCGGCACCGTGCTCGTCGCCGGCCGAAACACCAGCACGATCAAGCCACGGCACATTCCCGCGTTCCGCCGCGGGATCGGGTTCGTATTCCAGGACCATCGTCTGCTCGCCGACCGGCCGGTATTCGACAACGTCGCGCTGCCGCTCGTCGTCGCCGGCGCACCGCTTCGTGAAATCGACCGGCGCGTGCGCGCCTCGCTCGAGCAGGTGGGACTGCGCGGCAAGGAACGGATTCTGCCGATCGAGCTGTCGGTTGGCGAGCAGCAGCGCGTCGGCATCGCCCGCGCCGTCGTGAGCAAGCCGCCGCTGCTGATCGCGGACGAGCCGACGGGCAATCTCGATCCGGATCTCTCGCGCGAGGTGATGCGACTGTTCCAGCGCTTCCAGGACGTGGGCGTCACCGTAGTCGTCGCCACCCATGACCTGCACCTGGTGCGCGAATTCCGTCAGCGGGAAATCGCCCTGGAGAACGGCCGGGTCGTCGAAGACCCGGATGCGCCCGATCCGCTGCCCCACCTGGTGGCAACGCGGTGAGCGTGTCGTCGTACGGTGCGCGGCACGTGCAGGCGGCGCTCGGATCGCTCGGGCGTCTTGCGCGCAACCCGTTTGCCACAGTGCTCACGGCGCTCGTGATCGGGCTCGCGCTGGCGCTGCCCCTGGGACTGAAGCTGTTCGTGACGAACGCCCGCGCCGCTACCGGCGATTTCGCCAGCGCGGTGGATCTTTCGGTCTATTTCAAGTCGGATACTCCGCTCGAGAAAGCGCAACAGCTCGAGCGCAGTGCCCGATCCCGCCCGGGAGTCGCCTCGGTCGAGCTCATCCCCGCGGACGCGGCGCTCGAGGAGTTCCGGAAGTACTCGGGCTTCGGGACTGCGCTCGAAGCGCTCGAAGGCAATCCGCTGCCGCATCTGATCCATGTGCGACCCACCGGGGATGCGAGCCGCGCCTCGGATCTCGAAACGCTTCGGCGCTACTTCGCCGCGTGGCCCGAAGTCGAGCTCGTGCAGATCGACTCGGAGTGGGTGCTGCGCTTCAACGCGATGCTCGACCTGCTGCGACACCTGCTCGTCGTCGCGGCGATCGTGCTCGGTCTCGGCGTGCTCGCGGTCGTCGGTAACACGGTTCGACTCGAGATCGCCACTCGCCGCGCGGAGATCGAGGTGACGAAACTCGTCGGCGGTTCGAACGGCTTCGTCCGCCGGCCGTTCCTGTATGCGGGCGCGCTCTACGGGATCGTCGGTGCGCTGCTCGCGTGGGCCCTGATGATCCTCGGCGTGACGGTGCTCGCGGAGCCGGTGGGACGACTCGCGACGCTCTACGGCAGCCGGTTCATTCTTCTCGGTCCGACACGCGAGGACATCGGCGCGGTCGTGCTCGCGGGAGCGGCGCTCGGCTGGCTCGGCGCCTGGCTTTCGGCCTCGCGCCACCTGCGAAGCATCGAGCCGCGAGCGAGAAAGAGGCTCAGACGTCTAAACCAACTTGCGCAGAATCGACGGTGGCTGATCGGTAAATCAATACCTTGCGCCGAAAGTCGGCACTACATTTTGCGTGAGCGCTGGAGCGGAAGATCAGGCGCTGATCGCGACGGCGGGGAGCTCGGCCTCGGCGAGCCGCATGCGTTTGGGGAGCACGATGCCGAGTCGTTCGAGCAGCGCCGCCTGAGCGGCGTCGGGTTGAGTCACGCAGCGCAGTCGGATCTCGCCGTGTGTTGGGGTCGGCAGGATGACATCGTGAGAGTGGATGCGGGCGAGCTCTTCGAGCACGGTGCGCGGTGAGTTGCCCAGACCGGTTTTCTGTTGCCACAACTCCAGCGTCTTCCAGAGCACGAAGGCGAGAAAGCACACGAGGATGTGGGCCTGGACGCGATCGGCGCGCTGATGCCAGATGGGACGCACGCGCAGCTGATCCTTCTGGATGCGGAACGCCGCTTCGGCTTGCGTGAGCTGGATGTAGGCTTTCCAGAGTTGCGCATCGCTCCAGTCGGTGATGTTCGAGCGCAGCAGGTAGGCGCCTTCGGAGAGGGCAGCCCACTCATCGAAGGCGGCGTTGCACGCCACGTGCAGGTGAAAGTCCGCGGGACTGCCGCTCGCCACCAGACGCACGTCAAAGCGCGCGGCAGCGCGCTGATTGACTTGCAGCAGCCGGCCGATCTGCCGGTTGATCGCGGTGGGATCGAGCCGTGTACGTGAGCGCTCGATGCGCGCGGCAAGCCGTGCGAGTGCCGTCTCGATGCGGCGGCTGAACTTCTCGTGCATCGCGCGTTCCTTGGTGCGCCGCTCGGCCGAGCGACACAGGATGATCGTGTCGAAGGTCTCGGGGCAGCGGGTCAGCTTGACCTCAACCCCTTCGCGCAGCGTGCGCCAGCCCGCCGTCGCGGCGAGCGCCGTGCGGAACTTCTTCAGCTGCGACTTCGGCGCGCCGATGATGTAGCGACGGTTCGTCTCGCGCAGCCAGGCGAGGTTCGCCGCGCTCGACATACCCCGGTCGGCGATCCACACCCGCCCGACCACGCCATGCCGCGCCTCCATCGTGGTCACGATGCTCTGCACGGTGCGCGCATCGCTGGTGTTGCCGGGGAAGACCTCGTAGCCGAGCGGGAAGCCATCGAAGCTCACCACCAGCGCAATGCACACCTGCTTGCAGTCGGGCCGGTGATCGCGCGAGTAGCCGCGCTGCGCGAGCGGGTTCGCGTTCGCCTGGCCCTCGAAGAACGTGCTGGTCACATCGTAGAGCAGCACCTCGTTCTCGCGTGCAAACAGCTCTCCGCAGCGCTTGGACAGATGCGCTTCGAGCGCTGGCTTGTGCACGAGCAGCTCATCGAGCGCCCGATACAGCCGGTCCTTGTTGACCTGGCTCTCCTCGAGTTGCAACAGATCCGACAGCGCCGTGCGCCGATACCAATCCTCAGCGATATGCAGCTCGCTCGAGGGCTCGCACAGCCGCGCCGTCACCAACACCGCCGCCATCTTCTCCCACGGCACCTGCTCCTTGCCGGATGGCAAGAGCTGCTCGCACAGTTCGGCCAGCCCGCTGCCGCGCCACAGCGCGAGCGCCAGATACACATCGCCGAACTGCCGGCCACGCTCGACACGAATAGCCTTCAGCCGCACCGCCACCGTCAGGTGCTGGCTGCCATCCTCGAACAGCCGGGCCTGCTCCGGTTCGCCAATCAGATGACGTGCCAGCGCACGCGCCTCGAGTCGTCCCTGCTCGTCGAGCTCGCCCAGATGCGCCACGGTCTGCTGAATCACGCGCCGACCGACGCGCACGCTGCGCACCAGGCGCCAGTAGCGATGAACCTTGCCGTCCTTCTTGCGCGTCGTGTACCGCAAGTACATGGGCGGCTATCACAGCCGAGCTGCACGCAAAAGAAAACACCCAAGGTCGGCACTACACGCCCAAATCCGCGCGCGCAGCGCCTCAACCCTCTGATCCGCTTGCAGTGCTATCGTTGAAAAATGCCGCTATCGGCCGCCAACTGCGCAAGTTGGGCTAAGACGTCTCAGACGGCGAAGACGGCAAGAGACGAAGGCTTCTGACGTTTGAGCCGTCTTGGACGTCTGAGTCGTCTGAGCCTTCCTGCCTCAGTGGTACCCCTCACCCGGCCGCACCTTGCCACGGAACGTGTAATAGACGAAGACCGTGTACCCAAGAATGAACGGCAGCAGGATCACCGTGCCGATCAGCAGGAACCATTGGGACTCCGGGGCCGCGGCCGCTTCCCAGATCGTGATCGACGGCGGTACGAGATACGGCACGTTCGAGACGACGAGCCCGATGAACGCGAGCACGAAGAGTCCGACCGCGCTATAGAACGCGACCGACGGCCGGGTGCCCGTAAGGCCGCGCCAGCACGCGACGGCGAGCAGCACCGTCGCGATCGGCACCGGCGCGAGGAACGCGATGTTCGGCCAGGCGAACCAGCGCTCGGCGATGCGCGGGTATTCGAGCGGCGTCCACAGACTCACGATCGCGATGAAGGCAACGAGCGCGGCGAGCAGCGGGCGGGCGTAGCGTCGCGCCGTGCGTTCCACGTCATCGGTCGTTTTCATGACGAGCCAGCACGCGCCGATGAGCGCGTAGCCGACCAGGAGCGCAATGCCGCACATGACGCCGAACAACGTCAGCCAGTCGAACGCGCCGCCGGCGAACTGCCCATCCTCGATGCGGATGCCCTCGAGCAGCCCGCCGAGCATGAATCCCTGCGCGAGCGCCGCGACGATCGAGCCGGCAGCGAACGAGACGTCCCACTTGCGGTGGGCCGGCTTGGCAACCCACCGGAATTCGAACGCGACCCCGCGGAACACGAGCGCGAGCAGCATCGCGATCAGCGGCACGTAGAGCGCCGGCATGATGATCGCGTAGGCGAGCGGGAACGCGACGAACAGGCCGTTGCCGCCGAGAATCAGCCACGTTTCGTTGCCGTCCCAGAACGGCGCGATCGAGCTCATCATCTGATCGCGGTCTGCCTCGCGTGGATAGAACGGAAAGAGAATCCCGACGCCGAGATCGAAGCCGTCGAGGACCACGTACATCGCGACGGCGATCGCGACCACCGCGGCCAATACGAGCGGCAGCCAGTACGCCTCGCCGCTCACGGCGCCCCCTCGGTCGGGTCCTGTGCGGCGGACAACGGCCGGTTGGGCAGACTCCGCGGCAGGGGTGGCGGCTCGAGCGCCCGTCCCTGCGGACCTCGGTGCATCAGGCGGTTGATGTAGTAGATGCCGATCGAGAAGACGACGCTGTAGATGACGATGAATGCGGTGAGCGATGCGGCGACAGCCGCGGCAGAGACCGGCGAGAGCGCGTCACTCGTGCGCAGGATGCCGTAGGCGATCCAGGGTTGCCGCCCGCTTTCGGTCGTGAGCCATCCGGCGAGAATCGCGATGAAGCCCAGCGGCCACGAGACACTCGCCGCGCGCATATACGCGCGCGTGTCGAAGAGCCGGCCGCGCGACCAGAGCAGTGCGCCCACGAGCCCGAGCGCGATCAGGAACATCCCGATGCCGACCATCAACCGGAACGCGAAGAACACGGACGTGACCGGCGGGCGGTCCTCCGGGGGTAAACTCGTGAGTCCCGGGAAGCGTCCGTTCCAGTCGTGCGTGAGGATGAAGCTGCCGAGTTTCGGAATCGCGACCGCGTAGCGATTCGTCTCGGCGCGCTCGTCCGGCACTGCGAAGAGCACCAGATCGACAGGCCCGCGGTCCTCCCAATGTCCTTCCATCGCGGCGATCTTCGCGGGCTGATGCTCGAGGGTGTTGAGGCCGTGCAGATCGCCGAGCACGAGCTGCAGCGGCGCGAGCAGCGCGAGCATGCCGGTGCCCATGCGCATCATGGTGCGGGCTTCGGTCTCGAAGGCATTTGCAAGCCGATAGCGCGCACCCACCGCGAGTACGACGACCGACGTCGTGAGATACGCAGCGTTCATCATGTGCGCGAAGCGATACGGGAAGCTCGGGTTGAAGATGATCGCGAACCAGTCGAGCGGATAGGCGATGCCGTCGCGCATCACGTGGCCCGCCGGCGTGTGCATCCAGCTGTTCGCCGCCAGAATCCAGAAGCCCGACAGCGCCGTGCCGAGCGCGACGACCACCGCCGAGGTCACGTGCAGCCAGGGCGGCACCCGCTTCCAGCCGAACAGCATGACCCCGAGGAAGGTCGCCTCGAGAAAAAACGCTACGAGAACCTCGTAACCGATCAGCGGTCCGATCACGTTGCCGGTCACTTCGGAGAAGCGGCTCCAGTTCGTGCCGAACTGGTACGACATCGGGATGCCCGAGACCACCCCCATGGCGAAGGACACGGCAAAGATCTTGGTCCAGAAGCGCGCCAGGCGGTGGAAGTGATCCGAGCCGCTGCGACGCCAGAGCACGAGCAGCGTTGCGATGAAGGCCGACAGGCCGATCGTGAAGGCCGGAAAAACGATGTGAAAGCTGATGGTGAAGCCGAACTGCAAGCGCGCAAGCAGGAGTGCGTGGGCTTCCATCAGGCGGAGAGTTTAGCGCCGGAACCCGGCTGGCCCGACGCCCGTTGCCTTCTGAGAGGCTGACGAAACCGGGACCCCTGATTGCGGCTAAGTTATTGTTCGGACGAGGAGTTCACAGTACTGATGGAAACTCTGGCGGGTCTTAGCACTCTAAAGGGCCGACTGCTAAACTCGCATTCGTCCGAAGTGGAGGGTAACCGACCGATGAGCACGAGCACCGCACTGGTAGCACGTCCTTCCGACCTGGCTCTCGCCGGTCCGCTGGGGAGCCTCGACGCATATCTCGACCGCGTCAGCCGCATCCCCGTTCTCACGCGCGAGGAGGAGCAGGCGTTCGCGCTGCGTTTCCGGGACCACGACGATCTCGAGGCGGCGCGCCAGCTCGTGCTGGCGCATCTGCGATTCGTCGTTCACATCGCTCGCGGTTACGCGGGCTATGGCCTGCCGTTGGGCGATCTGATCCAGGAAGGCAACGTCGGCCTCATGAAGGCCGTGAAGCGCTTCGAGCCGTCGCTGAACGTACGGCTCGTGTCGTTCGCCGTGCACTGGATCCGCGCGGAAATTCACGAGTACGTGCTGCGCAACTGGCGGCTCGTGAAAGTCGCCACCACCAAGGCGCAGCGCAAGCTGTTCTTCAATCTGCGCCGGCTCAAGAAGAACCTGTCGTGGCTCACGAACGACGAGACTCACGCCGTTGCCCGCGAGCTGGGCGTGAGCCCGGCGGAAGTCACAGAGATGGAGAAGCGCCTCGCGGCGCGCGATCTGTCGTTCGATCCGACGCCCGAGAGCGATGAGGACGACGCGTACGGGCCGTCCGCGTATCTGCCCGCGCCGGATGCGGATCCTGCCGCACAGGTCGAGAACGCGCAGTGGGAGACGGATTCCTCTGCGCGCCTCGGCGAGGCGCTTGGTCGCCTCGATGCACGCAGCCGCGACATCGTTCAGCGCCGCTGGATGACCGACGACAAAGCGACGCTTCACGACCTCGCCGGGAAATACAGCGTTTCCGCCGAGCGTATCCGCCAGATCGAGGCGAACGCGCTTACGAAGCTGAAGGGGCTGATGGCGCCGGCGTGAGGGGGGCTCAGACGACTCAGACGTCTTAGACGGCTGAAGAGACGACAAGGCCCGGCGTTCTCGCGAACGTCGGGCCTCTTTCTTTTCTGAGTCGTCTTGGACGTCTGAGCCGTCTGAGTCTCCGCCGCGTTTCAGCCGGCGGTAATGGGCTCCAACGACAACTCGACGCGGCGGTTGAGCTGCCGTCCCTCCGGCGTATCGTTGCTCGCGACCGGATAGTTCTCGCCGCCGCCGACCGTGAGCACACGCTGCGAGTTGATGCCGCGGCTCTGCAGGTACTGCCCGACCGCGTTCGCACGCCGCTCGGAGAGCGTCTGGTTGTATTGGTCGGAGCCCGTGCTGTCGGTGTGGCCGGCAACCTCGACGAGCGTCTTGTCGAACTCCTTGACGACGAGCGTTACCGAGTTCAGAACGTCGAAGAAATCCGCTCGCAGATCGGCGCTGTCGGTCTGGAACGTGATGTTGCCGGGCATGTTGAGCGTAATGTTGTTGCCGTTGCGCGTGACGCTCACGCCCGTGCCCTGCAGCTGCGCTCGCAGCTTCGCTTCCTGACGATCCATGTAATTGCCGACCGCACCGCCGGCGAGCGCGCCGGCGCCCGCGCCGATGAGCGCGCGCTTCCTGCGCTCGCGCGAATCGTCGCCCGTGAGGACGCCGATCACGGCGCCGGAGATCGCGCCGATCGCGGCGCCTTTCGTCGTCTTACTGACCTTCTTCTCCTGCGTGTACGGATCGATGGTCTGACATCCCGCGGCGAGCACCGCGAGCGCCATCCCGAGAGCCATGCTCCTCAAAGCCAAACTGTTGATCGTCATACTTTTCCTCCTTACCGAAAGCGTATCAGCAAGATACGTGAATCCGGCTGAACCCTGGGTGAATTCTCGCTAATCCAGGCCCTTTTCGGGAGCCGGCGGAGTCGTCGCCTTGCCGTATCCCTTCGGCCGAATCGCAACTGTGTTGCGGATCACCGTGCACCGCACACCGTCGGCGAGGTGGTAACCGTACTCGAAAGTAGGGGTGGAGCGTCCAGTTGTCTCGAGTTCGCGACGCACGCTTGACTCGATCGCCGGATCGAGGTCGAACCGTAGCTCGAGATCGGTGCTGCCGCCGATCTCGAAATCGACGTGCATTGCACGGGTCCACACGGCGTAACCGGGGAAGACGCGCGCGCACGCGAGCGCAGGGATGGGATCCGCCAGCGCCGCCAGTCGGGCGAGATCTCGAGCACCCTGATGCGCATCATCCAGAACGGCGGATACAACTCGAGCATGCGCGCATCCGACAGGATGCGCCGCTCGCTCACGAAGCTCATCACGCGCTGGAGCAGCCGAGGGCGGTCGGACGCGTTGCGGATGGCGATCCTGCGGCGTAGCGTGGCGGAGGCACGAAACGCGGAGGAGATTAGCATGCGCACGGTGACCGACTGGCTGCGCGAGTACGGCGCCAGTCACGAGAACGCGACCAACAAGCTGCTGCACTGGATCTGTGTGCCGCCGATCGTCCTCTCGGTGATGGGCCTTCTCTGGTCGATTCCCGTGCCGAGCGCGTTCACGGCCGTCTCACCGTGGCTCAACTGGGCGACGCTCGTCGCGATCGCTGCTTTCGCGTACTACATCGCGCTGTCCCCGAAGCTCGCGGTTGGTGTCGCGCTCGCCTTCGCAGCGCTGCTGTGGATCGTGCAGTGGCTCGCGACGCTCGCGTGGCCGCTCTGGGTTACGTCGCTCGTCATCTTCGTCGTCGCCTGGATCGGCCAGTTCATCGGCCACGCCATAGAGGGCAAGCGGCCCTCTTTCTTCAAGGACCTTCAGTTCCTGCTCATCGGGCCACTGTGGTTGGTGTCGGCGTTGTACCGCCGATTGAGGCTTTCCCACTGAGGAAGGCAAATGGGTGGCGTACGCGCGATGGCGATCAGAGGCCACGGTGGACCCGAGGTCTTCGAATCGATCGACCTGCCGGAGCCGGAGCTGCGCGAGCACGACGTGCTGCTCGAGGTGCACGCCACCTCCGTGAATCCGGTCGACACGAAGGTTCGCCGGGGGGCGCGCAGCTCTCGCCCCATGCCGCTCGTGCTCGGCTACGACGCGAGCGGCACCGTCGTGAAGTGCGGCACGCGCGTCACGCAGTGGCGGCCGGGCGATGAGGTGTTCGCTGCGCCGAATCTGTCGCGTCCCGGCGCGAATGCGCAGTACGTGGCGATCGACGCGCGCAGCGCGGCGCGCAAGCCCGCGAGCATCGATCACGCGAGCGCAGCGGTTCTGCCGCTCGTCTCGCAGACTGCCTGGGAAGCCCTCCACCTTCGCGCGCGGATCGATCCGAGCCACGCCGTGCTCATTCACGCAGGCGCCGGCGGCGTCGGCCACATCGCGATTCAGCTTGCGAAGCTGCACGGCTGCCGCGTGATCACGACCGCAAGTCGGCCCGAGTCGATCGCCTTCTGCCGGGAGGTGCTGCGCGCGGACGAGGTAGTCGACTATCGACGCGAAAACGTCGTCGAGCGCATTCGCGAGATGACCGGCGGCAGAGGGCTCCCCGTGGTCTTCGATACCGTCGGCGGCGATGTGTTCCTGCAGAGCCTCGACTGCGCCGCCGTAAACGGTCAGGTCGTCACCATTCTCGGCGCCGACACCGGTGATCGGGGCCAGAGTCTCCTGTACCGCAACGTAACGGTGCACTACGAGTTCATGGGTATACCGACAGCCCACGAGATCGACCCGGAGCGCCCCGGCCGAATCCTCGCCGGCATCGCGCGGCTCGTGGACGCGGGCCTTCTGCGGCCTCACGTAAGCCAGCGATTTCCGTTAGAGCGGGTTGGCGATGCACATGCGGAGCTGGAGAGGGGGCACACCATCGGGAAGATCGCGGTGATCGTGAAAAAGGACTGAGGGCCGGAACAAGAGCGCTGGTGCTTGTGCGGCCGCCAACGTACTTACCCCTGCTCTTCCGCTATGATTCCCGCATGGTCACAGCACCCACTCACCTGAAACCGAAGCCGAAATCCGCGGCTCGCGCCCTGAACCCGACCGATCTCTACGATGTGCGCGGCCAGCTCACCGAAGAGGAGCAGATGGTGCAGGACTCCGTCGGCCGGCTCGTCGACGCGAAGGTGCTGCCCGTCATCCAGGAACACTTCGAGAACCACACATTTCCGAAAGAGCTCGTACCGGAGCTCGCCGCGCTCGGCCTCCTCGGATCCTCGATCAAGGGCTACGACTGCGCGGGATTGAACGCCGTGAGCTACGGCCTGATCTGCCAGGAGCTCGAGCGGGGCGATTCTGGGATTCGCAGCTTCGTGTCCGTGCAATCGAGCCTGTGCATGTACCCGATCTACGCCTTCGGCAGCGAGGCGCAGAAACAGAAATATCTGCCGCGCATGGCGCGCGGTGAGCTCATCGGCTGCTTCGGCCTCACCGAGCCGCACGGCGGCTCGGATCCCGCGAACATGAAGACGCACGCGAAGCGCCGCGGTAAGGACTGGGTGCTGAACGGCTCCAAGATGTGGATCACCAACGGCACGATCGCGGATCTCGCCGTCGTGTGGGCGATGACGGATGAGGGCATCCGCGGCTTCATCGTCGAGAAGGGGACGAAGGGATTCGCCGCGCCGGAGATCGAGAACAAGTTCAGCCTGCGCGCATCCGTCACGTCGGCACTCTTCTTCCAGGACGTCGTCGTGCCCGAAGAAAACGCGCTGCCGGGCGTCGTCGGCCTCAAGGGGCCGCTGTCGTGCCTCACGCAAGCGCGCTACGGCATCTCCTGGGGGGTGATCGGCGCCGCGCAGGCGTGTCTTGGGCAGCTCCTCGACTACACGAAGACGCGCATGCTCTTCGGCCGTCCCCTCGCGCAGAACCAGACGATCCAGATCCGACTCGCCGACATGGCACGGCGGATCACGACCGCGCAACTGCTTTCGCTGCAGCTCGGGCGCCTGAAGGACGCGGACGAGATGACGCCGTCGCACGTGTCGCTCGCCAAGTGGAACAACTGCCGCATGGCGCTCGACGTCGCACGCGATTGTCGCGACATGCTCGGCGGCGCGGGGATCAGCGCCGAGTACGTGCCGATCCGGCACATGCTGAACCTCGAAAGCGTGATCACGTACGAGGGCACCGAGACGATCCACCAGCTCACGATCGGGCGCGAGCTCACCGGTCTCAACGCGTTCTGAAGCCGTCACCCGCCTTCGGCGGGCTTCTCCAGCACGAGCTGCCCGTCGCGCACGGGGATCTGCTTGCCCGGATCGTGTTCCATGCGCACCACGCCTTCCGTCTCGCCGAGGCGGTAGCGCACGTCGAAGCCCTGCGGCTCCTTGTGCGTGTCGTACACGGTGGTGCAGCGCTGCTCGGTCGTCTGGATCGTATTGCCGGCCTGCATGCGCTTCTGGACCTGGCTGCCCGCGTATCCGCCGGCGGCGGCGCCGGCGACCGTGGCGACCTTCTTGCCGCTGCCATCGCCGACCTGATTGCCGAGGATGCCGCCGACGACCGCGCCGATCGCGGCACCCGTCACACGCTTCGGGTCGCGCGTCGGCGCCTGCTGCGACACTACTTCGTCGCGGCACACCTCGCGCGGCGTGCGAACCGTCTTCGTGACCTGCTCGACGGCGAGCACGTTCGCGAATTTCGGCGCCGTATCGATGAGCTTGTAGCCCGCGACGGCGCCACCGGTCACCGCGACCACGGCGCCGACGACGAGACCTTTGACCATCGATTTGTCCATGGAACCCTTCCTCCGTATGTCGCCGAGCGGCGACAGTCATTTGCCAAGCTGGCGGGGAAGTCTACCGCCGCGAAACTGTATGCCAAGTGACCGCTGTTTCCGCGGCCGGTTCCGCCGTTATGACCAGACGCAGCGGCCCGCCGGGATCCACTGCGTCGAATGGATAACACGTGACGAGCGTGAGTCGCGGCACTTGCCCATCGAGCGCGATGCGGGTCACGCGGCTGTCGACGATACGACGATCGACGACGACGAATTCCATCGCGTTGCCGTCTGCCCGTTCGATGCGCACGCGTTCGCCGGGATCCACGTCGCGCAGCACGCGAAAGTGCGTGTCGCGATGACCTGCGATCACGCTGTTGCCGATATCTCCCGGTAGCACGCTTGCCGAATCGTGCACTGGACCGAAGGCGAGATTGCGGCCGCTCGCGCTCGCGAGCACCGTGAATCGTCGTGGAACGGGATCGAGCAGCGTCAGGCGTGCGACCGGATGCGTGTCGGCCCAGGCCCACGGCTTCACGTCTCTCGCTCCATTCCTCGCCTGCTCCCACGCATGAGCGATCAGCACTTGCGCAAGCAGCGCCTTCGCGTGAATCCACGCGGCCTGCGAGAGAAATGCGATACCGAGAACGACGGATGCGATGGCGGCGTAGCGTCTCATCGAACGACCGGTCCCTGCGTGCGACGCGGTGCAATTGCGAGCGTTCCGGCCACGAGCAGCGCCAGCATGCCGGCAAGCGCGAGCAGAGATGCAGGCGTTGCGGTCCGGGAGAACCCGGTCGTGTTCGCCCACGCTCCGCCGACCGGTCCGGAGGTCGGAGCCTGGTCGGGCCGCGCGCTCACTTCTGGCGGCCGGGCCGGCGTGACATCGACGGCGACGAGACTCGTGTGGTCGCTCACCAGATGGTGAGCGAGCGCGAGCTCGACGATTTTCACTTCGACGTCGGCTGGATCGCCGCCGAAGGTCTTTCGTCGCGTCAGCTCGCCGATGCGCTCGCGCGCCCAGAGTTTCGCGACACCCGTGTGCGCGCCGAGCGGCGCGATCGGCAATTGCCTGACCCAGGGGCCGCCCGCGCCGCGTCCGGACAGCGTGAGGAGTCCCCGAGGCTCGCGCGGAAGCCGCGCCACGACTACGAGCGGATCGCCGGCGTACACGTCGCTCGGCATCGCGGCGGCGAGCTCAGCCGACACACCGTTCGGCCATTGCATCTCGAGGTCTACGAGCGCGGGCCGCTCGAGCTTCATGAACAGGTCCTGCATCCGCTCGCGCACGTGCGAAGGATCCGGGATGAAGAGATAACTTCCGCGCCCGGCGGCCGCCGCTTCGCGCATGAAATACGCATTCGGTGCAGCTCCGATGCCGACGCTGAAGAGCCGCGCATCGCCGCTACCTGCGCGGATCATCGCGATGAGCTCGGCTTCGTTGCTCACGGCGCCGTCGGTAATGAACACGATCTGCCGCAGGAATCCTTCTGCGGACGGCATCGCGAGAGCCAGCTCGAGCGCGCCGAGCATCTCCGTTCCGCCATTCGCCACGAGCGAAGCAACGAATCGGGTGGCGAGAGCCCGGCTCGCGTCATCGGCGGGTTCCGGCGCATCGAACAGGCTCGTCGCATCGCTGCTGAAGCGGATGACGTTGAAGCGATCGCCCGGCGCAAGACGCTCGACCCCGAGGATGAGCGCGGCTTTCGCCTGCTCGAGCGACGGTCCCTGCATCGAGCCCGAGGTATCGATGATGAAAAGCACTTCCCGCGGCGTGCCGTGCGACGCGATGACTTCCGGCGGAGTCAGCAGCACGAGCGCGTAGACCGCCTCGCCGACACGCTCCGCGAACGCAGCGGCCTGCACCTCGGACGCGACGACCGGCGACCAGACGAGCTCGAAGTCGCGATCCGCCGGCACGGACTGACCGACGAGATGCACGCGCCGGCCATACGAAGTCTCGTCGAGCGCGATGGCGTGATGAAGGCTTCTCACCGACTGCAGGGCAAACCCCGGCGCGAGCTCGATCTCGATGTCTACCGTCTGCTGCCCGGGCGCGACGCGCTCGGGCGTGGTCGTCACCCCCTCACCCGCCTTCGGCACCCTCTCCCCCGCGGGCGCGGGGGAGAGGGTTGGGTGAGGGGGTGCGTAGCGAGGCGTGATCGCGAGCGGCAGGTGCAGCGTGTAGCGCGCGTCGCGATACGCGATCGACTCGAGGTACGCGATCTGCACCGTGACGGATGAACGAGGCGCGATGTTCGCGACGGAGGACGCGAAGAGGTTCGGCCGTTCCTGTTCCACGAGGCTCGCGCGCCTGCCCTCGCTGCGCGCACGTTCGAAGACGGCGCGTGCCTCCGCCTTGCGGCGGATCTCGCCGCGGATCCGGCGTTCGCCGATCTGCATCTCGAGCTCATCGACGGCCGCGCCGACCGCGAGCGGAAAGACGTACAGACCGTCCACCCAGTCGTCGCTCGGATTGGCGAACTCCTGGGTGACGTATACGCGCGCGACGTTGCCCGTGACCGCCGCCCGGATGTTCGTGGCGACACGCAGCGCTTCGATGGGCTCGGCGTCCGGCGTCGCCTTCAGCAGGAGACTGCCGGTGCGAACATCCGACGGCTGGGCGCCGAAGGCGCCATCCGCCGGCCACACGACACCGACCGCGACGAGCGCCGCGATTGCCAGCCAGTTGAACAGCCACTCGCGCAACGATGAGCGCGCGTCGGACTCGGGCTGATGCATGGTTTCCGCGGGCGCGGCGACAGGCTTGACGTGCACGACTCGAGCTCCCTGCGATGTACCTGGGAGCATTTCGCGCGCGCACGAACGCAGACTCGAGGCGGCATTCTGGCGACGCGGTGCGGAATCGTGGCGCATTGTGGCGCCACGATTCGGCTACCGGCTTCCGCCCTCCGCCTTCCGGTCAGAGGGTCAACGCGAGCGCTCTCGTTGGTGCTCTTCTTCCGGCCGGTGGACGGAAGGCGGAAGCCGGACGCCCGTCCGGTCCGACGCGAACGGTGGGCTGTAGACTGTCGCAGTGAAGAAGCTCATCACCATCGTCGAAGACGAGCCCGCGATCCGCGACAACTACGCGGCGGCGTTCACCCGCGAAGGCTACGCCGTGCGCGTGTGCGGCACGCGGCGCGAGGCGCTCGCTGCGTTCGCCGCGCGGCTGCCCGATCTCGCCGTCATCGACATCTCGCTCGCGGACGAGCCGGAAGGAGGCTTCGAGCTCTGCCGCCAGTTGCGCGCGATGTCGCCCGAAGTGCCGATCATTTTTCTGACGGCGCGCGACAGCGAGCTCGATGCGGTCTCGGGCTTGCGGCTCGGCGCCGACGATTTCCTCACGAAGGACCTGAGCATTCCGCACCTGATCGCGCGCGTGAATGCACTCTTCCGCCGCGTCGATGCGCTGCGGCGTCCGGGCGAGGATCGGCAGATCGTGCGCCGCGGCGCGCTCACGCTCGATGCCGAGCGCATGCAGGTTCAGTGGAACGGCGAGGTCGTGCTGCTGTCGCTGACCGAGTTCTGGATCGTGCACGCGCTCGCGCGTCATCCGGGACACGTAAAGAACCGGCAGCAGCTCATGGACGCGGCAAGCGTCGTGCTCGACGACAACACGATCACCTCGCACGTGAAGCGCATCCGCCGCAAGTTCCAGAGCCTCGATCCGAAGTTCGACGGAATTCAGACCGTGTACGGAATGGGGTATCGCTGGGTCGAATGAGCCTCCGGCTCAAGCTGCTGCTGCTCGGGCTCGCGACGCTGGTGCTTCCATGGGCGGGCTGTCAGTACGTGCGCGAGATGGAGTCCGTGCTGCGCGAGGGCGAGCGCGAGGCGCTGCAGTCCGTCGCCGCGACGATTGCCTCATCGCTGCGGGGTCGCGACGAGCTGCTCTATCGCGACGCCGCCGACGCGCGGCCCGATCGCGCGCCGGGTCGGTTCGACCTCACACCCTGGCCGCTGGAGGCCGATCCCTATCTCGACGGCTTCGCGGACGAGTGGCCGGCGAGCCTCGCTCCGCTCAAAGTGGCCGACACCTCAGGCGATCGGCTTTCGATCCGCAGCGGTGTTCGCGAGCGCATGTTTTTCGTGCTGCTCGACGTGCAGGACGATCGCCTGCTCTTCGACGATCCATCGACCGGTGCGCTCGAGGCGGAAGGGTTCGGCGATCGGGTGTGGATCGGCTTCGACGATCCCGACGGCGTCGAGCGTCAGGTCTTCCTCGCGGCAAGCGGTGCAGGCGCGGTGCGCGCAAGGCGCATCGAGACACGCGACCTCGGGCGGGAAGTCGCCGTAGAGGAGCCGCGGATCGCCGCAGCGTGGCAGACCACGCGCAGCGGCTACCGGATCGAGCTTCGAATACCTCTCTCCATGCTCGGGACGCGATTCGGCGTGCTCGTGGACGATCGCGACGTGCGCGGCGCTGAGCCGCGGAGCTTCGGAACCTTGCGCAGCGAGGACCTCGCGACGCTCGGCGGGCTCATCGCTCCCTCCACCGGGCTGCGCACGTATCTCGAGCAGTTCGTGCAGCCGGGCGTCACCATCTCTGCGGCCTCGCCCACCGGTGCGCTGCTCGCGCGAACGGGCGCGCCCGCGTTGCCGACCGACTTCGGCGCGGAGCGCGGCATCCTCGCGGGGCTCTATCGTCGCGTGCTCGACCGCTCCGCGCAGCGACGCGTCGTCGAGGCCGAGGCGCCGATCGAGAGCGCCGGCGGCACGATTGCGACGCTGCGCGTCTCGCAGTCCGCCGACCGCTGGCTCATCCTGCGCGACCGTGCGCTCACTCGGCTCCTGAACCTCACGCTGATCGTGAGCGCGTTCGCGGTGCTCGCGATCGCCGTGTTCGCGACGCGGCTCGCGTGGCGGCTCGGGCGGCTGCGGCGCGCGAGCGAAACGGCCCTGACGCGCGAAGGGCTCGACACGCGGTTCCCCGAAGTGCGAGCGCGCGATGAGCTCGGCGACGTGGCGCGCAGCTTCTCGCAACTGCTCGGCCGGCTCGGCGAGTACACCGGCTATCTCCGTACGCTCGCGGGAAAGCTCGCGCACGAGATACGCACGCCCCTCACGATCGTGCGGTCCTCGCTCGACAACCTCGATACCGAATCGCTCTCGCCCACCGCCCGCACGTACGCGAACCGCGCGCGCGAAGGCAGCGAGCGTCTGAACGCGATTCTTACCGCCATGGGCGCGGCAACGCGCGTGGAAGAGGCGATCGAGAACGCCGAACGGACGCGCTTCGATCTCTGCGCGGTCACGCGCTCCGCGGTCGAGGCCTATCGCGTAGCCTTCCCCCCGCGAAGCTTTTCCTTCGAGGCGCCCGATGCGCCCGTTACGCTCGAAGGCGCGCCCGATCTCATCGTGCAGATGCTCGACAAGCTCATCGACAACGCGATGGATTTCAGCCCGCAGGACTCGACGATCGGCGTCCGTGTGGAACGCGACGAAGGCAGCGCAGTCATCGAAGTGGACAACGTCGGGCCCGCGCTGCCGCCTACCGCGCAGGGGCGCCTGTTCGAATCGCTGTGGCAATCGCGCCCAGGGGCAGACAGCCGTCCTCACTTCGGGCTCGGCCTGTATGTCGTCCGGCTGATCGCCCAGTTTCACCATGGCGAGGCGCACGCGGCGAATCTGGCCGACGGAACCGGCGTGCGATTCACCGTGCGCGTGCCGACCTGATGTCGCGTCTCGACGACATGGACTTTTCAGTTTCGAGGAGTATGCTGGACTTCGACCATTGCTATGCACAATCGTACAAACGATTGTGAAGAAAGGAGATTCGAAGCCGCCTGCCTCTCCGCTTCCGGCACCGGGTTTCGCACCCGGAATGGCTTGACGCGTCGGGCTGACAGCTGGCTAGCATCGAACAACGAGAACACCGACTTGACGTGAGCACGGGAGGGTGGCCACTAATTTGGTAAGGCTGCCGGGGACGAGCCAAGCGTGGACTGACATGCAGGCCTAGCCGTTTCGGCCGGAGCTGTGAAGCACCAACGTCCCAGCCGCTAACGATTACTGCTCGCGAGATCCGTACCTCAAGCCCCGCGCGTGCGGGGCTTTTTTTGCTGCCGCTGCCGCGTGAAGACGCGGACCCAGGCGAAAACGGGGCGGCACTCCGCGTCCACTTGCCTCCGCACGGTGCCGAACTTGCCGCGACTTGGAGCCGCCATGCGGGCAAGCCCGAATTGACCGAGCGAATATCGTGGAGCGAATCAATTCGGGCTTGCCTGCACGGCGGCTCCTCTTCCCCGAAGTCCTGCTCGTCGTGCATCCGGCTCGACTGAGCAATGCGCAGCGGCCTTCGTCGAGCCGCGGACCTTCGAGATGCCGTAGGATTTGCCCCGTCCGATTTTCCCGGGGGTCGGCCATGTCGAAATGTGCGCGTCCGCTTGCCGTCTTGTGCCTCACGCTCGCCGCCGCGGCGGTGTTCACCGATACCTGGGCCGCGGCGGCGGAGAAACGCCGGGGGATGACCCACGAGGACGTCTGGCTCATGAAGCGCGTGGGCCAGCCCGCGCTGAGCCCCGACGGGAACTGGGTCGCGTTCTCCGTGACCGATCCCGCGTACGAAGAGCCCGACCAGTGGAGCGATCTGTGGGTTGCGCCCACGGACGGCAGCGCGGCGCCGCGCCGGCTGACGCACACCCGACGCGGGGAGAGCGGTCCGGTGTGGAGTCCCAACGGCCGGCATCTTGCGTTTTCGACGAAACGGGAGGACGACGAGCTCGAGCAGGTCTACATCATGGATGTCGGTTCCGGCGGCGAAGCGCAGCGCGTCACGCTGCTCTCGACCGGCGCTCGGGCGCCGAAATGGCGGCCGGACGGGCGCGCGATCCTGTTCACGAGCGACGTCTATCCTGGCGCTCGCTCCGACGCGGACAACAAGAAGATCGCGAAGGAGCACGCGGAGCTCGACCACAACGCGCGCGTCTACGACTCGGCCCCGATCAGGCATTGGGACCGCTGGCTCGACGAACGTCGGCCGTCGCTGTTCGTGCAGATGCTCGAGTCGGATTCGGACCCGACGCCGCGGGGCGAGCCGCGCAACCTGCTCGCCGGGACTGCGCTCGCCGCAAGCACGGGGTTCGGCGGTCGCCTCGACAACGAGGGCGACATCATCGATGCGGTGTGGACGCCCGACGGCCGCGGGATCGTGTTCGCCGCGACCGCGAACCGCAACGAATGGGCGTACGCCGAAGTTCTGCAGCCGCTGTGGCTCGTCCCTGCCGGCGGCGGTGAGCCTGAACGTCTGACGGCCGACGCGGCGAGCTACGAGGCGCCGGCATTCTCACGCGACGGGCGGGCGCTGTATGCGACGCTCGAACCGGCCGGCGAGAAGGTCTACAACGCGAAGCGTCTCGCACGCTGGGACTGGCCCGGCGCCCGTGGCGCGCGCGTCGTGACGTCCGACTTCAACCGTTCGGTCGGTCGCTTCGAGATTGCGCCTGCCGGGGACAGGGTGTTCTTCCTGGCGGAGGATGAGGGCTCCGAAAAGCTCTTCGAGGTGGCTGCGAGCGGCGGGCCCGTGCGCGAGGTCGGTGCCTTGCATTCAGGCTGCTACACGAATCTCGCGGTCGGCGGCACGAACGGGCGCACGGTCATCGTGTCTCGCTGGGAGAGCGCCACGAATCCGGCCGAGGTCGGCCGGATCGACCTCACGACCGGACGCTGGACCGCGCTCACGAAGCTGAACGCCGAGCGCGTCGCACGGATCGACTGGCAGCCCTTGCGCGAGCTCTGGTTCACGAGCAGCACCGGCAAGCGCATCCATAGCCTGGTCGCGCTTCCGCCGGCCTTCGACCCGTCGCGCAAATATCCGCTGTTCGTACTGATCCACGGCGGCCCGCACACGATGTGGCGCGACCAGTTCTTCGTGCGCTGGAACTACCATCTGCTCGCGGCGCCCGGCTACGTCGTGCTCCTGACGAACTACACCGGCTCGACCGGTTTCGGTGAGGCATTCTCGCAGGCGATTCAGGGCGATCCGCTCAAAGGGCCCGGCCGCGAGCTCAACGAGGCGGCCGATGCAGCCATCCGGGAATTCCCGTTCATCGACGCGAGCCGGCAGGCGGCGGGCGGCGCGAGCTACGGCGGGCATCTCACGAACTGGCTCGCGGTGACCACCGATCGGTATCGCGCGCTCGTGAGCCACGCGGGGCTCTTCGACCTGAAGACGCAGTGGTCCACGAGCGATCTCGTGTACTCGCGCGAGCGGACCATGGGAGGCCCCGTTTGGGAGGGCGGCGCGGGCTGGCGCGAGCAGAGCCCGCTCTATCATGCCGCACAGCTGAGAACGCCGATGCTCCTGACGATCGGAGAGCGCGACTACCGCGTGCCGATCAACAATACGTTCGAGCTCTGGACCGCGCTACAGCGCCAGAAGGTGCCGAGCCGCCTGGTCGTCTTTCCGGAAGAGAACCACTGGATCGCGAAGGGCGGCAACAGCCGCTTCTTCTATGAGGAGGTGCGTCGCTGGCTCGGACGCTACCTCGAGGAGCGGCCCGCACGCGGCGTCGCTTCGCGATGAGGCGCGGTCGCGGGTAGCGTATAGGTCTGCTCGATCGCCTCGCGCATCCGCCGGCGGCTCTCGAGCGGGTCGCGGTCGTGCGCGCGTTCGATCTCGCCGACGCGTTCGGCGAGCGCCTCGTCTTTCACCTTGTCGCGGATCCAGCGCGAGTAGTCGCCGGCGCGCAGATGATGCAGCCACGTGTCGTCGTCGACGCCGTCGGCGAGCTGCAGAAAGAGAATGAGATTCTGCGCCCGGAGGTTGAGCTTTCCTTGCGGGCCGCGGAAATAGAAGCTGCTATCGGGCCCGAGCTCGCCTTCCGCGTATTTGCGGGTATGCCGGCGATGCTCGCGTTTGCCCGGCGCGATCCGCATGCGGGTGATCCGGGGCGACCCCTCGCGAAACCACACGAGCGCCTCGCCCTTCTCGAGCGGCTGAGGGTCGGTCGAAGGCGCCGCCTCGCCGACCGCTTCGGCAAACTCGGCGAACATCCGTCCCGGATCGTCGCCGACCGCGATTACCGTATCGACGTCCGCAAGATTGCGCGCGGCGACGAGACTCGGATGCACCGTGATCTGCAGGACTCCGCGCAGGCGCTCCGGCTTCGCGGCACCGCCGCGCTGCCACTCGGCCGGCAGCATGTGATGCGCCTCGTCGATGACGATCCAATGCGGACGACCGATGCGCGACCGCAGCTCGGTGATCCGAGGCAGCAGTTGCGCGAAATACGCGGGGCGATCCGCGAGCGGCAGGGCGAGCAGATTGACGATCGCGCTCTCGGCTGGCCTGCCGAGCAGCTGCAGAATCTCCCCGGGACTCGCCGCGCGATCGGCGGAACCGAGCGCGACCGCGCCCGGCAACGACTCGTAGTCGCCTTCCGGATCGATCACGCAGTACGTGTACTCGTTCTCCGCGAGCCGCTCGATCAGAGCGGTCGCGAGCATCGACTTGCCGCTGCCCGACGTCCCGACCAGCAGCACGTTCGCGCCGTAGGGCGGGATGCGCACTTCGGCGCCTTCCGCGTCCGTTCCGAGGAGCAGGTGATGGCGCGCGAGACGAGCGTCCGCGTTCGCGAGATCGTCCGCGAGGAGCGCGTCGACCAGCTCGACGACTCCTGCGCCGTGATCTGCCGCCGTGACGATATCTGCGGCTTCCTTCAGCGTCGGCAGCGCATTCGAGACGGCGACACCGCATTCGCAGGAAGCAAGGAACGCGTGATCGTTCTCCGCGTCGCCGATGCCGACGACGTTGCGAGGCGACAGGCCTAGCTGCGCGAGCGCGTGCGCGAGGCCGGTCGCCTTGTTGACACCGGCGGGCAGCACCATCACCGCGCCCTTGTTGAAGATGACCTGCAGCTCGAGGCCGCACTCGCGGATGGTCTCGAGCACGACCGTTTCGTGCGGCTCCCACGTCGCAACGATCACGCGACCGACCGACAGCGGGCTCACATCGCGTGCGCGCAGCTTCCCGACGAACGCGGCATCCGCCGGCGGCGCGAGCGGCTCCTCGAGGCGAGTGTCCGGCCAATAGAGGAGCGCACCGTTCTCCGCGACGACGCAGGCGAAGAGATCGAGCCGCGGGCAGACGCGTTGCAGATCCTGGAGCTCGCGCCCCGTGACCAGCAACACCTTGCGCCCCGAGGCAATCAGCCGCTCGAGCGCCTCGATCGTCTCCGACGAGAGCCTGCCGTGGTGGGCGAGAGTGCCATCGTAGTCGGTAGCCAGCGCGAGATAGCGCATACGGAAAGTGCAGGCAAGTTCCGTTCCACTCAGCGGCGCGGGCGTCTGAACGGATCGCGCTTGCGGTCGAAGTCCGCCTTCTTCGCGCGAGCCTGCTGCATGTAACCGCAGATCACCGAGCCCGCAACGCTGCCGATGAGCAGGCCGAGCATCGTTACCGTGTAGTTGTCGGATGCAATCGAGCTCGCGACCTGAGGTAGCGTGCTCACGAGCGGGAAAATATTCATCTGTACGACCCCCACTTTTTTAGGCCGGCACGCTGACGCGCCGGAAAGCGACGGCCGGAACGATAACAGCACGCCGGAAGACAATGGGAGTCGTCGGATCGCGACGAATCGCGGTTTTTTTGAAGTTTTTGCAGCTGAGCTCCGGCTTCCGGCTGCCGCCTTCCGTCTTCCGGCCAGAGAAGAACGCTGTCGCGTGTTTGAGTCGTCAGCGCGTCAGCGCTCTTCGTCCGGCCGGAAGACGGAAGGCGGAAGTCGGTGGCCGCTTCCTCGCAGACGCACGCGCTCGGCAGCCCAGACCGAATAACACAGGTGGTGGAACCGATACGCGGGTGTCTCTTCGCCGAGCAGTGGATCGCGCTCGAAGCACACCTCGATTTCGAACTCGTTCGCGAGCACC
Organism: Gammaproteobacteria bacterium; assembly: GCA_052389755.1. GTDB lineage: Bacteria > Pseudomonadota > Gammaproteobacteria > Steroidobacterales > Steroidobacteraceae > JBQTHP01. Next base: position 17,492 of record JBQTHP010000027.1, on the reverse strand, counting down.
GATTCGCCGCAGACCAGGCACGCCTCGCCCGCGCCGCGGTGTGCCCAGATCTCGATGACCGGTCTGCGTGGTACGAGGCCGAAGCGGATATGTCGCCCCGCGCGCCCCCGCAGCTCGCACACGTAGCGCGTGAGACTGCCTGGAGCCTGCGGACGTTGCGTCGAGCCGGATTTCACGGAAGGTGCCCCCTTCAGGGAACGGCGCCTGCCGCGTCGCCCGACGGCTGCCTTCTCATCGTTCCGGCCGACTGGCGTGACTGCAGCTCCTGCTTGCGCCGCTTCATCCGTTGGCCGAGCGCGCCGAGGTCGAGGTCCGTGCGGCGAATCTCGCGAAACATCTCCCCTTCCTCTTCCTTCACGTGATGGTTCACGTATTCGCCGAGCACCTTGACCTTCGCATCGAAAAGCCGATCCTCGGGGAGCTCCTCCTCTTCGATGACCTGGCGCACCGCCGGGTAGAAGACCCGCTCTTCGAGCTGCGCGTGCACATTCAGCTCCGAGCACATCGTCGCTGCCAGCTTGGCCTTCTGCTCCTTGCCACGAGCCTTCTCGAACCGCCCGAACAAGCTCTTCACCCGGGCGTAGTCCTGCTTCAGCAGGTTCAGAGCGTCCTGGGAGCGGGCGCGCGACGTCGCGCGGCGCGGCCGTTGCGAAGAAGTCTTGCCTGCCATGGTGATTCCTTCCTGATCCAGGTGAACGGGTGCGCCTTGCGTCCGCAGACCGCAAGAACCGTTCCGCGCCGGAGCTCCGGCTTCCGCCATCCGGGCCGGAAGGCGGAAGGCGGAAGGCGGAAGCCGTCCTACTTCAACGCCACGACCAGCTTGGCCGAATGGCTGCGCCAGTTGATCGGAATCACGAAGCAGCGGGTGCCGGGGGCGACGGGGATCTCGCTCCTCTCACCCGCGACGACGTTCGGCACCGAGATCACGAACTCGCGGCCGAAATCCCGGCGCGCGTTGCCGGAGATGGTGTTCGCCACCTCACCGACGATGTCGCGCATGTTGTCATGGCTGAAATCGTTCTCCTGCATCTTCATCAGGAGCACCGTCAGCATCGCGCGCGGTGCCGTGAAGTACACGACGCCCGCGCGCTTGCCGCTCACGCTGATGACGCCCGTGTAGTCGTGCACCGCCGGCGCGCCGTCGGTCACGAGGTAGGGCGAACCGACCGTGGCGGGCTGCTGCGCAGCGACCTCGAAATAGGTCGTCGTGCCCTCGACGAACGTCTTCAGTTCCTGCTCCTGCAACATTGCTAGAGCACCCGTATCAGCTCGGCAATGGCTTCGTTCAATTGCCGGTCGGTGAAAGGCTTGTTGAGGAATCCGTTGGCCCCTTTTTCCATCGCATCGACCGCGGTCGCCTTGTCCGCGAGAGCCGAGACCACGAGGATCCGGATCGCGGGCTTGAGCTCGACGAGACGCTGGATGCATTCGATGCCGTCCATCTGCGGCATCGTGATGTCCATCGTCACGAGATCGGGATCGGTGCGCTTGAAGAGCTCGAGCGCGTCCACGCCGTTTGCCGCCGCGCCCACCACCTGGAGCTCGTCGATCTGCTGCGAGCGCTCGATGCGACGGCGCATGATGTTCGAGTCGTCCACGATCAGGAGCTTCCAGGGGCGTCGATTGGACGCGACGGGTTCCAGGATGATTGTGCTCACCGGTCGCTCCCTTCCGCCTCAGGCGACCGCCGAGTCCGCGCTGGCCGGCAGCACGATTCGGAAGCGCGTGAACCTGCCCGGGTTCGTGCTCACGCCGATCTTGCCGCCCAGCGCGTAAACGCTGCGGGCGACGATGTCCATGCCTACGCCGCGACCCGCGTCCATGGACACCTGCGTGTGCGTGGAGAAACCGGGCCTGAAGATGAGCGCGAGCGCCCCCCTCGTATCCATGCTCGCCGCTTCCTGCGCCGTGACGATCTGCTTCTTTACCGCCGCGGCCTTCAGCTGCTCCGGTGCGAGACCCGCGCCGTCGTCCTCGAACACGAGCTCGTAGCCTTCGGGTACCCGGCGGAACTCGGCCCGTACCACTCCGGTGTCGTCCTTGGTGTTCGCGCGCCGCACGTCGTTCGCCTCGATCCCGTGGACCGCGGAGTTGCGCAGCATCTGGATCAGCACGTCCTTCAGCGCCGCGACGTACTGGCCGGGAATCTCCTCGAGCCCGGCGAGCGCGAGCTTGAAGCGCTTGCGATGATCGGCAGCAAGCCGCTCCGCGAGACCCTGCAGAGTCTGCGACAGCTCTGCGGCCGCTCGGCCCTTCGCTGCCGCGGGGGCGTTGATGACCTGAGTGCGCGTGTGATCCGCCGGAGGCGCATCGCGCAGGGTGGTCGTACGCGATGCGACGTCGCGGATCGTCTTCACGTGCGCCATGAGCTCGTCCAGCTTGAGCACGAGCGGCAGGAAGTCGTTGCCCGAGAGATCCGGCCGCTTCCTCAGCTCGGTCACCACGTCCTCGAATGCGTGGACGCGGTTCGCGACGCTCACGAGATTCAGCGCGGACGCCTCGCCCTTGATCGAGTGCAGCTCGCGGAACAGACCGTCGAGCTTCTTGCGGAACTCGCCGTCGTTGCGGGCCGGCTCCTTGAGGATCGTGTTCACCAGCAGCAGTCCCGTCTCGGTCGCGTCGATGAACGAGATGAGCTGCACCGGATCCATGTGCATCACGCCGAGCATCATGTCCATCTGCGCGCTGGCATTTTCCTGTGATTCCTGCAGCTCGCGGGCGAGGAGCACGTTCGAGGTGATGTCGGTGACGCTGACGAGCACGTGCTTCACGCCGCTCGGGCCCATGACCCGGTGGAAATCGAACTGCAGGTAGCGCGTTTCGCGCCCGCCGTGGCCGTTGTCGAGGTGGATCTCGAGCTGACCGAGAGGGTTGATCGTGCGCATGAGGTTTTCGTGCGCGCGCTCGCCCCACAGCAGCTTGATGTACTTGGTCGCCGTGGCGAGCGTCGGGGCGGGCACGAGCCCCTGCAGCAGCTGCTCGAACGACAGCCCGGCGAAATCCTTGCGCCCGAAGAGTCTTGTCAGCGCGTCCGACCACACCGAGCCGATGTGGTAGCCGGCATCGAGCAGAAAGAATCCTTCCTTCACGGTCTTCAGGATGTCGCGCGTCTGCTCCTGCGCTTCGCGCGCGGCATGTTCGTGACGCGCGCGGGTGAGCTGGAAGTACGCAGCCGCGGCGGCGAGCACCAGCGCCGCGAGCACGCCCGCGGAGAGGAGCATGCGCAGACGCGCGGCGGCGGCCGAGGCTTCCGTCTGCAGGTGCGTGGTGATCGTGCCGATGAGATCGGAGAGGCGCTTCGCGTTGTCGCGCGCGAAGGTCTGCGCGCGCTTCACGTCGGCGTAGTGGGTGCGTCCCGCCTTGGAAAGCGAGCTGCCGGCTTCATCGGAATCGACGTAAGGCTGCTCGTTGAAGGCGAGAATCGGGTCGAGCGCCGGCCCATACTGCTTCCACAGCTGCGCCACCTGGGCGAGTTTGTCCGTCGCGCCGATGTCGTGCGCGTCGAGCGTTTTCAGGTCCTGCTCGAAATTCTCCGTGGTCGTACGAAGGTCGGCCAGCGCCTGGCCGGCGTAGGCGCGCGCCTCGAGCCGGTCGCGCAGCGCCGTCAGATGCTGGGCGAGCGCAGTCGGGTAGGTCTGCAGCACGCTCGCGGTCTCGAGCGCTGTGATGTCGACCGTTACGCGGGTTGCGATCCTGAAACCGAAGATGAGCACGCTGCCCATGACGAGCGCGAGCAGCGCGCCGAGGCCGTAGGTGACCAGCTGTCGTGTGCCCTCGGCACCCGAAAGTTTCATTCAGACTCCTTCCGAAAGCTGGCGCGGTGCATCATTCCGCCGGGGCCTGGAACCGGATGACCGCGCGCGTGGGGATCTCGACCGGCACTCCATCGATGATCACCGGCTCGTAGCGCCAGCGGCGGACCGCGCTGAGCGCGGCCTTGTCGAAAACCGCCTCGGGCTCCGACGCGGTGACCCGAACGTCGCGCGGTTGGCCGCTCACGTCGACGACGAATTCCACGGTCACGCTGCCGGACTCGCCCTTGTCGAGCGCTCTCGGTGGATACTCGGGCGCAACGTACCGGTTGCGCTTCAGCGCCTTTTGCAGCGCCGCGCCGCGCTGTGCACCCGCCTGCGCCTTCGCTTTGGTCGCAAGCTGCTGCACGGCCTGCACGTCCTTCGCATCCGCGCCCCAGCGGCGCGCCGCGGCAAGGTCGGCTGCCACCTGCGACCCTTGCCCGTCGCGCACCGCGTCTCCCGCGCGATCGACGAGCTTCGCTGCGAGCTGGCGGCTGATCGGCGCGATGGCGGAGTGCGATTCTTCGGCGGCCTGGAGCGCCGTCAGATAGTGAGCGGCGCTGTCGTTCGCGGGCTCGATGAGCTTGCCATCCTTGAGACGCTCGCGCGCAAGCTGTGCGAGACGATCACCCTCGGCGGCCGCGGCGCGCTGCCGCGAGACGGCGATGTCTCGCTGGAACACGGAGATCTCTGCCGGTGTCACGCCGGCATCGCGCGCTTCGCCGAGCCAGCGCTCTGCGTCGTTCGAGCGCCCGGCGAGCGAGCTTTCCCGAGCCTTGCGCAGAAAGGCGTTCGCGAGGTCCTTCCCCAGGCGTTGCGTGGCCGCGCCGGCCGGCGCCAGAGCCCGCAGCTGCTGTACGTAGTGCCTGGCGCTGTCGTTGGCCGGCTCGACGAGCCGTCCGTCCCGTAATCGTTCGTTCGCGAGCTCGATGGCGCGTTTCACCCGCACTTCATCCTGGCGGCGCCCGATGTCGGCGCGCCACCGTGCGACCTGGTCGGCCGTCGCCGCGCCGCTCTTCTGCGCGGAGCGCGCCAGAGCGGCGGCGCGATCGAAATCGCCGTCGGCAAGCGCGCGCGCTATGTATGCTTCCACGAGGCGCCCCTCGAGCGGTGCGAGGCGGGTATCGCCGGGTATCGCGCTCTTGGCCGCGCTCAGCGCCGCCGTCGCTTCCTCCATGCGATTCGCCGCGATTGCCTCCTCGATGCGCGCAGTCAGCACGCCGCTGATGCGTGCGAGCCCGTCGCGCGCTTCGGCATTCGACGCGTCCATCGCGATCGCCGAACGGAAATACACGAGAGCGTTGTCACCCTCGGGTTCGGTAAAGCGACGCTGGCGCATCGCGAGCCGCGCCTTTTCGAGGAGCTCGTCGAGCGAGCCCTGCACGAGCGGCACTTCCGCGGGCGCGGCCGCCTGCAGCTCCTCGCCCTCCTGCGTGACCGACGACGATGCGGTTGGCGCACGACTGACCAACCAGGCGATGCTCCCGAGCGCCAGCAGAAGTGCGATCGCGCCGGCGATCAGAAGCTTCGGCGACAGCCGCCAGCCGGATGCGGCGATCGGCGCATTCGTCGACGCCGATGCAGCCGCTGTTGCGGCTGTGGCCGGAGCCTGCGGCGCAGGCGCGGCGCGCGTGCCGGCGTGTTTCTCCGCCGCAGCGAGCGCGCTTTCGAGCGCGGCGGTAGTCTTCCTGCGATCGACGGGGATCGGAAGCAGCGCGAAGACATCCGATCCCTCGAGGTCGACGACTTCTGCCGGCCCCGCGCCGCCATCGGCGAACGCGAGCAAGGTCATGTGCGGCGCCCGGGCCCTCGCGCGATCGATCTCGCCCCGCGCGTCCGTCACGCCGCGCAGGTCGAATGCGATAAGCTGCGCGCGACGGGAACTGCCGAGATGCTCGAGTGCGTTTGTGAGACTTTCGACCGGGCGCACCGATGCCTGCCCACCGAGCGCGTCGCCGAGCTCGAGCAGGAACTCGTCGCTGGTCGTGACGGCGATGACTTCGCAGGCGAGGCGCGCAGGCGAGGCGGCAGCAGCGGCGGCGCTCTGCGAATCGGCGCCGGCCGCGTCGATCGGTCGAGGTGCGCTCGATGCTCGGCTTGCCACGGGGTTTCTGTCTCCGCTCGGTATGGACGCCCGCATGCTTCGTGCATGCGTGCGAAGTGACGAAATGCAGGATATTTGCAGGGCGCGCCACCGCATTGCCGCAGTTCACAATAACGCGAAGCCGCCGTCGCACCGCGCCGACGCGCCCGCCGCGGAACTGCGTCACGTTTTGCGCTCCGCGCTAGCTACCGGCGTCCGTCTTCCGCCAAGACGGAAGGCGGTAGGCGGAGGCCGTTTCTCATGCGCTCACTGAAGATCACCGCCGTCGTCGTCGCCACGATCCTCGTACTTCTCGTCGGCGGCGCCGTCGCGCTTCTCGCGTTCGTGGATCCCAACGACTATCGCGACGACATCCAGCAGCTCGCGAAAGAGAAAACCGGCCGCGATCTCACGATCGCCGGCGAGCTCGACCTCGATCTCTTTCCGTGGCTCGCGCTGCGCATGGAAAAGGTGACGCTCGGCAACCCGCCGGGCTACGGCAGCGAGCCGTTCGCCAGCGTCGAGCAGGCGAGCGTCGGCGTGAAGCTCATGCCGCTGCTGCGCAAGCAGGTCGAGGTGAGCCGCATCGCCGTCGAGCAGCTCGCCCTCAATCTCGTGAGCCGCAACGAAACGGAAAACAACTGGAAGGATCTTGCCCAGAGCGACGATACCGGCGAGGGCGAGACGGCCGGTGGCGAGGGGACGGCGTCGATCGCCGGAATCGATGTGACGCGTTCGAGGCTTGCGTATCGGGATGAAGCCGAAGACAGCGTGATGCGCCTCGCCAATCTCGAAGTGCATACGGGGCGCATCGGGTCCGACCGGCCGGTTCCGATGCGGCTCGAGTTCGATTATGACGAGGGCGAAGCGGAGCCGCTCGCGCACGTGAAGCTCGAGGGGCTCGCCAAACTGCCGCGCGACGCCTCGCGGATCGAGCTGACGGATGCGAAGGTCGAGGGCCGCTGGGATACGGCGCCGTTCACCATGGGCACGCCGTCGCTGGTGCTCGACTGGGGCGCCGAGACGCTGGCGCCGGCCACGCTCGATGTGACGTACGGTGCGTTGGCGATGAAACTCACGGCGGCCGGCGAGAAGCTCTTCGGCGATAGGGTCGTCGCCGGCAGGGTATCCGTCCGCGAGGCCGAGCCGCAGGGCGTCCTGCGCTCGCTCGGGATCGAGCCGCCCACGACCAGCGATCCGAACGCGCTCTCGAAGCTCACGCTCCAGGGCGACTACCGTCTCACCGAGAATGTGCTCCGGGTTTCCGATCTCGATCTCACCCTCGATGAGACTCGCGTGCGCGGCTCGGCCGGCATCGACGACATCGAGAAGTTCGTGCTCGGTTTCGATCTCGCCGTCGACGGCATCGACGTCGATCGATACCTCGAACCGAAGCCGGCCGAAGGCGGGGAGGGATCCGATTCGACGTCGGCGACCGAGCTTCCGATCGAGGCGCTGCGCGAGCTCAACGCGCGCGGGCGGCTCACCATCGGGCGCGCAAAACTCTCAGGCCTGGAATTCAGCAACGTGCGGTTGCCTCTCGAGGCGCGCACCGGCCTGGTGCGCGCCGGCCCCACTTCGGCGCAGCTCTTCGGCGGCAAGTACGCGGGCAACATCGTGCTCGACGCTCGCCCGGCGCAGGCGCGTCTGTCGCTCGACGAGCGCGTGACCAACATCGACATCGGGGCGGTGATGAAGGCGGCGTTCGATTCGACGCGGCTGGCCGGCCGAGGCAACGCGACGGCGACCTTGAAGGGCACCGGGAATACCGACGCTGCCATCCTGAAGTCGTTGTCCGGCCGTACGGAGTTCGACATCAAGGAGGGCGCGGTCAACGGTATCGACCTGTGGTACGAGCTCCGGCGCGCCCGCGCGCTGTGGAAGCGCGAGGTGATTGCCGAGCGTGCGGGTCCGCCGCGCACCACCTTCAAGGCCTTCAAGGGCACGGCGCTGCTCGATGCGGGGGTCGCCAGGAGCGATGACCTGCGTGTCGAGACCGACTATCTGCGCGCCGGCGGCAAAGGAACGATCGACCTCGCCACGAAAGCGATCGACTATCGACTCGTCGCCGAGGTATACGAGATTCCGGCGGAAGGCGCGGGGGCAGAAATGACCGATCTCAAGGCGGCGGAGATTCCCATCACGATCGGCGGCACGCTCGCGGAACCCAAGGTGCGGCCCGATCTGGGCGCGCTCGTGAAGGCGCGCGTGAAGGAGAAGGTCGATACCGAGATTGAACAGAAAAAACAGGAGGTCAAGAAGAAATTAGGCGACAAGCTGCGCGATCTGCTCGGTCGATGACGCAAGATTTTTCCGGGTATGCATTTTGCTTTTGCTTGTATCGCAGCGAACATTCATTCGTTGTGACCGTCTTAACGCTGAGACATGCTGAGGAGTTGAGCAGCGTCACGTTAAGTGCGGCTCATGAGATTTAAGTTAAGGCTCACGCTCGCGGCGCTCCCGGGCCGCACGCGCGGACCATGCTGCACGGAGGGGACCCGACGATGCGACCGCTCTCTGCCGAACCTGATGCGACGAGCCGCGTGGATTTCCTCGAATCCCTGAGCTCGTTCAGCCGTCTGCATCGCGCGCAGCGGTGGGAGGGCACCTTCGGGGACTTTCTGAGCAATATTTTGCCCTCGAATCCCGCCGCGATGGCCCGCACGAGCCATCAGTACATCTGGGACATGTTGCGCTGGCACGGCAAGCAGCAGGCCCATAGCGAGGCAAGCGAGAGCGCGCGGGCCCGTGAGCTGTTCCGACGCGAGCTCTTTGGCATCGACGAGCCGCTCGGACGCGTGGTCGACTACTTCAAGGGCGCTGCGGCCGGTTCCGATGTTGGCCGTCGCCTGCTGCTGCTGCTAGGCCCGCCATCAGGCGGTAAATCAACGCTCTGCATCCTGCTGAAGCGCGGACTCGAGGAGTACAGCCGCACCGACGAAGGCGCAATCTATGCGGTCAAGGGTTCTCCCATGCGCGAGAATCCCCTGAATCTCATCCCCGCGAGCCTTCGCGCGGATTTCCGGAGCAAGTACGGCGTGGAGGTCCAGGGCGAGCTCTCGCCGTGGGCGCGGGATTTCGTCGAGCGGGAATTCGAGGGTGATTTCGTGCGCGTACCCGTGGAGCGCGTCTTCCTCGCGGAGTCATCGCGCGTAGGCATCGGTACGTACGCACCCCACGATCCGACCACCGCGGATATCGCCGACCTCGTGGGGTCGGTCGACCTCGCGAAGGTGGCCCAGATCGGCGACGAAGGCGATCCGCGTGCCTGGTCCTGGTCCGGGGCGGTCTACGCCGCAAGCCGCGGCCTTCTCGAGATGATCGAGATCCTGAAGGTCAAGCGGGAGTTCCTGTACCTGCTCCTCACCATGACGCAGGAGAAGAACGTCAAGGTGTCGCGCTTCCCGCTCATCCACCTGGACGAGACCATCCTCGCCCACACGAACCTCGCCGAGTTCCACAAGTTCCTGCAGGAGAAAGAGAACGAAGCGCTGCTCGACCGCATGGTCATCATCAAGGTGCCGTATTCGCTGTCGTTCGCGGACGAGGCGCGCATCTATCAGAAGCTCGTCTCCGGCGCACCGGCGTTCCGGAACGTGCATCTCGATCCGCACGTGCTGAACCTCGCGGCGGTGTTCGCGATCCTCTCGCGCCTCACGAAGCCCGAGCGCGAGGGACTCGATCTCACGAAGAAGCTGCGCCTGTACGCCGGCGAGGCCGTGGAAGGCGTCTCCGAAAGCGAGGCCACACGGCTCAGGTCCGAGTCTCCGGACGAAGGTCTGACGGGCGTGAGCCCGCGTTTCGTGATCAACGCGATCTCGAACGCCATCACCCGCGGCAACACGCACAGCCTGACGAGCATGGAGCTTCTGCTCGCGCTGAAGGACGGCATCGAGAGCGACGCCAGGATCGATTCGAAGGTGAAGAAGAGCTGGATCGATCACCTCGTTACGGCGCGCAAGGAGTTCTACAACCGCTGGGTCAAGGAAGACGTGCACCGCGCGATGTTCGCCTCCTTCGAAGAGGAAGCGCAGCAGCTGCTGGAGAAGTACCTCGACGAAGTCGAGGCCTCGCTCGACCACCGCCAGGTCACCGACCCGATCACCGGGGAGACGCGCGCGGCGGACGAGAGGTTCCTTCGCTCGGTCGAAGAGAAGATCAAGGTGTCCGACTCGGGCAAGCAGTCCTTCCGCCAGGAAGTCGTGCGCAAGGCGATGGTCGCCTTCAAGGCGGGCGAGAAGTTCAAGCTCGTGAGCCACGCCCGCATGCGCGAGGCGATCGAGCAGTACCTCTTCGAGGAACGGCGCGACGTACTGCGGCTCGTGACTTCCACGGCGCGTCCGGACGAGGAGGCGCGGCAGAAGATCTCGGTCGTGCAGGAGCGCCTCGTGAAGGAATACGGCTACGACGAGCACAGCGCGAAAGAGGCGCTGAGCTACGTAACCACGTTGCTCGCACAGGAGTAGCGTCCGATAAAGTCATGAGCGAGCGCGACAACGACACGCCCGCCTTCGGACTCTCGAAGTGGTACGAGTTGTTTTCGCGTGGCGCGCGCGACTGGCTGCGCCATGACGAAAAGGTGCGCGAATCGGTTCGCCAGCACCTCCCTCAGATCGTCGCCGGCGGCGACGTCATCAGCGACGGTTCCCGCACGGTGCGCGTGCCCGTGCGGATGCTCGAGCACTATCACTTTCGGCTGCGCCGCCCGGAGGAGCAGCAAGGAGTCGGACAGGGCAATGCCAAACCCGGAGACGTACTTCAACGTCCCTCGCGTGGTCAGGGTGGCCAGGAGAAAGGTCCGGGCGGCACCGACGACGGCGAGATTCAACTCCTCCTCGAGTTCAAGATCGACGACATCGTCGACTGGCTCTGGGAAGAGATGCAGCTTCCCAACCTGAAGGCACGCGTCGGTCCGTCTGAAGAGAGCGACTGGATCCGGGAAGGCTGGGACCGCCGCGGCGCGCGCTCGCGACTCGACCGCCGCCGCTCGTTCAAGGAGCTCGTGAAACGGCGCGGCAATCCCGGGGCGACTCCGAGCTTCACCGACGAGGACCTGCGATTCCGCCAGCTTTCACGCCGTCGCCAGCCGGCCGTGCATGCGGTGGTGTTCTTCCTGCTCGACGTTTCGGGCAGCATGTCCGACCGCGATCGCAAGCTTGCGAAGAATTTCTTCTTCTGGGTCGTGCAGGGCCTCAGGCGTCAGTATCGCTCGCTCGACACGGTGTTCGTCGCGCACACCACCGAGGCCTGGGAGTTCACCGAGTCGGAGTTCTTCCAGGTTAGCGGCACCGGCGGAACGGTGGCGTCGACCGGCCTCACGAAGGTGCGCGCGATCATCGACGAGCGGTTCAATCCCGGCCGCTGCAACATCTATCTCTTCTACGCTTCCGATGGCGACAACGCGGTCAGCGACCAGCCCGACTCCCGCGAGCTGCTCGCCGGGATCGCTCAGGATGCGGCGTACTGCGGCTACGTCGAGGTGTCCTCCGGATTGTCGCGGCAGCTCGCCACCGAAACCGGCCGTCTGTTCGCGGAGATGACGACCGCGGGCCTTGCCGCCGGCAGCTACGCCCTGAACGACGACGACGACATCTGGGGTGCGGTCCGTCATTTCTTCACCGCCGAGCAGAAGGCGGTGGACGGTGAGTGAAGACTGGCAAAGCTACGTGCGGCGCATCGAGGACCTCGCGATGCGCTCCGGTCTCGCGTTTTACCCCGTCGATTTCGAAGCCGTTCCCGACAGCTTCATGATGGAGATCGCGGTGTACGGCCTGCCGGTGCGCATGCCGCACTGGTCCTTCGGGGTGCGCTACATCTATCAGCTCATCCAGCGTCACATGGGCCATTCGCGCCTGTTCGAGGTGGTCTTCCCCGGCAATCCGGGGCATGCATACCTCGCGCGGAGCAACGGTCTCGCCGAGAACATCCTCGTCACCGCGCACGTGCTCGGCCACGCCGATTTCTCCCGCAACAACATGCTCTTCCGGCGCTGCCAGGAGCAGGTGAGCGAGCACATCGTCGAGCACGCCGCGAGCCACGCGCGGCAGATCCAGCAGGCGATCGAGGCCTACGGCGCGAAGCGCGTCGAGAACGTGCTCGACGCGGCGCTCGCTCTCGAGCAGCATGTCGACATCGACCAGCCGCTGCGCCGCGAGCGCTACCCGGAGTATCTCTCCGAGGCCAAGCTCGTCGACGACACCTTCCGTAGGCGCTTTGCCTCGCTCGACCCCGCTGCTGCCGTCGCGGCGTTTGAATCAAAGAAAAGAGCGCCGATCCCGCCGCACCCCGAGCGCGACCTGCTGTGGTTCATCGCGACGTACGCGCCGGAGCTCGAGAGCTGGGAGCGCGACATCTTTCTCGCGGTGCGCGAGGAGTCGTTCTATTTCTACCCCGTCTTCGCAACTCAGATCATGAACGAGGGCTGGGCGTCCTACTGGCATGCGCGCCTGCTTCGCGAAGCGGACTTCATCCCCCAGCACGCCTACGTCGACGCGATCAAGTGCCACTCGGACGTCGTGCGGCCGGTCGCCGCCGATCAACAGATCGCGCTCACCCTGAATCCCTACCACCTCGGCTTCTCACTGTGGGAGAAGATCATCGAGCAACAGGGCATCGACGTCGCCCGGGGCATCATGCAGCAGGAAGACGACTTCGGGTTCGTGCGCAATCACCTGACGCGCGAGCTCGCCGAGGAGCTCGGGCTCTTCCGCTACGGCGCGCGCAGCGACGGTGAGATCAAGGTGCTCGAGCACGACCTGTCTACGCTGCAGGAGACGATCCTCGCGCCCAAGTACGGCTTCGGCGCGCCAACGGTAGCCGCCGACCACGTGCGCGTCGACGGCACGCTCGAGCTCACGCACGACCACGAGACCGACGGCCGCGGCCTCGACGTCGATCGCAGCCAGAAAGTGCTGCAGTACGTGCAGAGTGTGTGGCGACGGCCGGTGCTGCTGCACACGGTCGATCACACCGGCGATGCGGTGGAGTTGAGCGCCGCCTAGGGCGGGCTCCGGCCTGTTCGAGTCCGTTTCAAGGCATTTCGCCGGAGATCGCCACAACTTAGCGCCCGCCTGTCCGTCAGCCTTCTGGCTGGGCGCCTGGCCACTCATACCTTCGGTCTACCGCGCGCGGACGGCGCTTCGTCGGAACTTCATCCGCAAGCTCCCGCGCGGGCGGCTAGTATTTCCGGCTGTTCCAAAGGATCCGACCGTGGCCAGCAAACTCGAACAAGTCCCCGATCCGGACGAGAAAATCCGCTGGATCAATCGCGAGCACACCGCCGAGCACGGGACCGCTCCGGCGCCTCCGTACGAGGCGCCCGACACTGCGCGCGCAGCTCGCTCCGCCTGGCTCGATACGTTGCGACGCCGGTGGCCGCTGCTGTCGCTGGTCGGTCTTGCCATTCTGATCGCGGCCGTGCTGGCGATGCGTGCGCTGACCGGTGGCGCACCCGCGGACGCGTCGGATCCGCGCGCGGCCGTGCCGCTCGTGTCTGTCGTGACTCCGGGGCTTTCTACCGTGACGTCGACCATTGCGTTCACCGGCACCGTCAATGCGCGCTACGACATCGTCATGGGAGTCGAGGGCGAGGGCGGCCGAATCGCGGCCGTACACGTTGAGGCGGGGGACAGAGTGAAGCGTGGGCAGCTCCTCGCGACGCTCGACACGTCGGTGTTGCGACCACAGGTGACGCGGCTAGCGGCGTCTCTCGCCGAGGCACGCGCGAACGCGGAATTGCGCGACGCGGAGCATCGGCGTGCGCAAGCCGTGTCCGGATCCGGCGCGTTGTCTGCGGAGGAAATCGAGCGACGTCGCGCAGCGGCGGTCACGGCGGCGGCGCAGGTTGAGGTCGCGGCCGCGCAGCTCGCCGAAGCACGTGCACGCCTCGAACGTACCGAGCTGCGCGCTCCCGCTGACGGCGTTGTGCTCACTCGATCGGCAGAGGCCGGCGTATTTCCGACGCCCGGCGGTGAGCCGCTCTTTCGCCTGTCGCGCGGCGCGGATATCGAGGTGCGCGCACAGCTCGCGGAGCAGGATCTACCGCGCCTTGCCGCCGGCCAGAAGGCCGTCGTGCGGCTCACCGGCATCGCGGAGCCGTTCGAGGGGCGCGTGCGCCTCGTCGGGCCGGTGATCGATCCGGAGACACGCCTCGGCTGGATGCGCGTCGAGCTCGCTCCGCACCCGATGCTGCGGCCCGGCGCGTTTGCGCGCGGCGAGGTGACCGTCGGCACGGCGCAGCGCCCGGTGCTGCCGCAGACCGCGGTGCAGACGGATGCCAGCGGCAACTTCGTGCTGGTCGTCGGCGAAGACAATCGCGTCGCGAAGCGGCCCGTGCGCGTCATCGACACGGGTGCCCGGGGCGTCGTGATCGGCGCGGGCCTCGAAGGCGACGAGCGCGTCGTCACCACCGCCGCCGCGTTCCTGCGGGAGGGCGAGCAGGTCGAGATCGCGCGAGCGGGCGCGTCATGAGTCTCAGGAACGTTTCCGCGTGGGCCATCCGGCACCCGATCTCGCCGGTGGTGCTGTTCGTCGTGCTCACGTTCCTCGGTGTCGTGGCCTTCGCGCGACTGCCGATCACGCTCAATCCCGATGTGTCGTTTCCGTTCGTCAGCGTCTTCGTCACACAGCCCGGGGCGGCGCCCACCGAGATCGAGACGCAGATCGTGCAGAAGATCGAAGGGGCGGTGTCGAGCGTCGGCAACGTGCGCAACATCACCTCGATCGCCCTCGAAGGGCAGGCGCGCGTGTTTCTCGAGTTTCAGATCGGCACGCCCATCGATCGCGCCGTCAACGACGTGCGCGATGCCGTATCGAAAGTGCGCAGCGAGCTGCCGGACGGCATCGAGGAACCGCTGATCCAGCGCCAGGACGTCGAGGGCGGCGCGATCGTCTATTTCGCGGTGACGTCGACCGCAATGACGGAAGAGGAGCTCAGCTGGTTCGTCGACAACACGATCAACAAACGGCTGCTCGGCGTGCCCGGCGTCGCGCAGCTGCAGCGCGGCGGCGGCGTCAATCGGGAAATCCGCGTGGAGCTCGATCCCTCACGCATGCAGGCGCTGGGCATCACGGCGGTGCAGGTGAACCAGCAGCTGCGCCAGCTCAACGTGGATGCGCCCGGCGGCCGCGCCGAGGTGGGCGGCGGCGAACAGGCGATCCGCGTGCTCGGCGGCGCGAAGACCGCCGAGCAGCTCGGTGATACGCAGATACCGCTCGCGAGCGGCTCGTCCGTGCGGCTGCGCGACATTGCTCTCGTTCGCGACGGCGTCGCGGAGGTGCGCACGATATCGCGCCTCAACGGCAGACCGTCCACGACCTTCGGCGTCTTCAATGCGAAGGGCTCGTCCGACGTGGCGGTGCTCAAGGGCGTGAACGAGGAGCTCGACCGCATTCTGAAGGAGTTTCCGCAGGTCAGGGTGACGCAGGTTTTCACCACGGTGGACAACACGCTGCGCACCTACGACTCGGCGATCATGGCGCTGCTCGAGGGCGCGGTCCTTGCGGTCATCGTGGTGTGGTTCTTCCTGCGCGACTGGCGCGCGACGGCGGTCTCGGCGCTCGCCATCCCGCTGTCGGCGCTGCCCACGTTCTTCTTCATGCAGTGGATGGGTTTCACGCTCAATGGCGTGAGCCTGCTGGCCCTGTCGCTCGTCGCGGGCGTGCTCGTCGACGACGCGATCGTCGAGATCGAGAACATCGTGCGCCACATGCGCATGGGGAAGAGCGGTTTTCAGGCCGCACTCGATGCGGCCGACGAGATCGGGCTCGCCGTGGTCGCGACCTCTGCGACCATCATCGCCGTGTTCCTGCCCGTGAGCTTCATGGGCGGGCTCGTCGGCCAGTATTTCAAGCAGTTCGGTCTCACGGTCGCCGCGGCAGTCTTCTTCTCGCTGCTCGTGGCGCGTCTCCTGACGCCCGTCATCGCGGCATACACGCTGAGGTCCGAAGGCATGCGGCGGCATGTCGACGGGCCGATCATGAGCCGTTACCTCGCGTTCGTGCGACTGTGCATCCAGCACCGCTGGCGCACGATCATTGCGGGGACTGCGTTCTTCATCCTGTCGATCCTGGGACTTGCGATGCTGCCGCAGGCCTTCGTCCCCGATCAGGATTTTGCGAGCGCTCAACTTCACGTGGAGCTGCCGCCCGGCGTGCGCCTCGAGGATACGGCTCAAGTGTCCGGCATGGCGCGCGACATCGTCAGCCGGCATCCCGAAGTCACGAACGTCATCGAGTCCATCGGGGCCGACGACTTCGGCGAGGTGCGCAGTGCGACGCTGTACGTGCAGCTCGTGCCGAGCGACGAGCGCGAGATGTCGCAGAAGGATTGGGAGAAAAAGGTCACTCCGGAGCTGCGCAGGATTCCCGACGCGCGCGTGAACTTCGCGAGCCAGGGAGGCGGCGGCGGGGGTCGCGACATCGTCTTCTTTCTGATCGGCGAGGATCGTTCGCTCGTCTACCGCACGGCGCAGCAGGTCGTGGAGGAAATGCGCGGGCTCGAGGAGCTGCGCGATCCGCGCATCAACGGGGACCTGCAGCGGCCCGAGATCATCATCCGCCCGCGGCTCGATCTTGCCGCGGAGCTCGGTGTCACCGTGGCGAGCATCGGCCAGACGATTCGCATCGCCACGCTCGGCGATCTGCCGCAGAACGCGGCGAAGTTCTCGCTGGCCGACCGGCAGATCCCGATCCGGGTGAGTCTGATCGAGAACGCGCGCCAGGATCTCTCGACGCTGGAGAACCTGCCCGTACCGACGACGGGCGGCGGCACGGTGCCGCTGAAGTCGGTCGCGGACATCAGCTTCGGTCAGGGTCCGACGCGCGTACGGCGGTACAACCAGAGCCCGCGCATCTCCGTCGAGGCGGATCTCAACGGCGTCGAGCTCGGCGATGCGAAAAAGAAGTACGAAGCGCTGCCGACGCTCGCGAAGCTGCCGGAAGGCGTGCATTATGTGCCCAAGGGCGCCGCAGAGTTCATGGGCGAGCTGTTCCTGAATTTCGCGCTCGCGGTCGGTGCCGGCGTGCTGATGGTGTTCGCCGTGCTGGTGCTGCTCTTCGCGCGCGTATTCCAGCCGATCACCATTCTCTCGGCTCTGCCTCTGTCGCTCGGCGGCGCGGCGCTCGCCCTCACGATCACGGGCTACGCGTTCTCCATGCCCGCCGTCATCGGCGTCCTCATGCTGATGGGCATCGTCGGCAAGAACTCGATCCTGCTCGTCGACTTCGCCATCGAGGAGATGCGCGCCGGCAGGGATCGCGTCACCGCGCTCATGGAAGCGGGCCACAAGCGCGCGCGTCCAATCGTGATGACCACGGTCGCGATGGTCGCGGGCATGATTCCGGTCGCCCTCGCCAGTGGAGATGCGTTCCGCGCCCCGATGGCAGTCGCTGTGATCGGCGGTCTCATCACCTCGACTGCGCTCACGCTGGTCATCGTTCCGGCGGTGTTCACGCTCGTCGACGACATCGAGGGCTGGGTCGCACCGAAGGTGGCGAGGATGCTCACCGCGGAGGGCGAACGGCTACCGGATTCCGGCGTCCGGCATCCGGCGGGGTGAGCGAAAACGGGGCGGCGGGCGGGGGCCGCCGCGGGCGGGAAAAGGACCCCGCAGAGC
>JBQTHP010000026.1:0-42563 GCA_052389755.1 Gammaproteobacteria bacterium | reverse complement strand
ACCCTCACGCAGCAGCCGCAGTGCGCGCAGTCGACGTTGTTCAAGTTCCTGCGGAGTTCCGGAAGGACGCATCGTGCTTCACCTCCCGGATACATCTTAGGACATTAGTTACGCAAGGATCAATAATAGCCGATGCGCTCCGCCAGCTCCCGCTCAGGCTCCGTGCCCGTCGAGCACATCAGCCGCGCGATCTTGATGCTGCGGGGTCAGCGCGTGATCCTCGATCAGGACCTTGCCGCGATCTACGGCGTGCCGACCAAGCGCCTCAACGAGCAGGTCAAGCGCCGTTTCAAGGTCGCAAATTGCGACCTTGAAGAGCGGCCGCGGCCAAAACATCAAGTACCGCCCCTTTGCCTTCACCGAGCATGGGGCGATCCAGGCCGCTAATGTGCTTCAGTCCGCGCGGGCCGTGACGATGAGCGTCTACGTCGTGCGCGCCTTCGTGAAGCTGCGCGAGCTGCTCGCCTCCAACAAGGCCCTCGCTCAGAAGCTCGATGAGCTCGAAGGCAGGCTCAAGCACCACGATGAGGCGATCGCCGCCATCCTCTCGGCGATCCGTGCGCTCATGAACCCGCCGGCCCCGCACCGCCGCGGCATCGGCTTCACCGCCGATATCGACAAAACGAAGTAGCTAGACAG
This sequence comes from Gammaproteobacteria bacterium, assembly GCA_052389755.1. GTDB lineage: Bacteria > Pseudomonadota > Gammaproteobacteria > Steroidobacterales > Steroidobacteraceae > JBQTHP01. The sequence goes on along the minus strand of JBQTHP010000026.1, from coordinate 41,924 downwards.
GATCGTCGGGCCCGACGATGTGCGACGCGACCTTTCCGTCACGTCGCCTGCGCGACACCCGGCGCGGTAAGCATCGACGGCAACTGCTCGCCGCTCATGAACGCGACGAGCGGAACGTGTGCTTCCATCGCGTCGCGATAGCCGAGCTCGATGAGCTCGCGCGTGTAGCCGGAGTCGAACATCAGATAGCTCGCGAGCTGGCTGCCCGCTGCATCGCGTGCGCCGATCACACGCAGCAGCGCGCGCAGGCCGACTGGCATGCTGGGCAGATGCCGAGCGGCGATCTCGCGCGGATCGACGCTCGGCGCGAGCATCAGCGTCTCCACGGTTCTCAGGCCGCGCGCCGCGCGCGGAGCCGCGTGCACGAGCTGATTGATCCGTTGGAGCTGCTCGAGATCCCCGTAGATCTGATCGGTGAACAGCGTATCCAGCATGTATCCGAAGATCTGCCCGGAGGTGGGCGCGGGAGTCGGCACTTCGTCGATCGCGACGCCTGCGGCGCGACGCGCTCGCACGCCAAGCACGAGGAGACGATCTGCGCCGAGGTGAATAGCCGGCGACAGCGGCGCGATCTGGCGCATCGCGCCATCGCCGAAGTGCTCGGTGCCGAGCGGTGTCGGCGGGAAGAGCAGCGGGATCGACAGGCTCGCGACGAGGTGATCGAGCGTCAGGCTCGTGCGCCGGCCCACCCGCTGGACGCGCGCCCAGTCCTCGATCGCATCCACGGCGTCGTAGAAGGCGACTGACTGGCCCGTGGCGTAGCTCGTCGCACACAAGCCCACGGCCTGCAGGTGCCCGCGGGAGATGCTGGTCCGGATGCCGCTCCAATCGACACTCTCGCTCAGAAGATGCCGCAGCGGAGTGTTGTCGAGCATCGAGCGCGGCGCACGCAGTAAACCGCCCGACAGCAGCGCCACGACCCAGCGCAGACCGGCGCGGATCATATGAATCGGATCGACGCGGAAGACCTGCTCGACCTCGAAGTTGGCCCATACCGCTTCGAGCCCTGCGACCGCGCGGCGCCAGTGGTGGGCCTCAGCCGCGAGAACGGCGGCCGCGACTGCACCCGCCGATGTGCCGACGATCACCTGGAATGGATTGCGGGCGCGCGGCATGAGCTCGCCGAGCGCACGCAGCACGCCGATCTGGTACGCCGAGCGCGCGCCGCCGCCGGTGAGCACGAGGCCGATGACCGGGCGTCCGAGCCCGGCGCGAAGGCGCGTTTGTGTGGTGGTGGTGGTGCTCATCTAGAATGCCGAGCCATCGCTCGAGCCGGAGGCTTTATGGTCAGTCGTCTCGCGTTTCCGTTGGCCGCGACGGCACTCGCTCTCGCGATGGCCGTTGCTGAACGCGCCGCTGCGGCGGATCCGCAGGCCGCCGCGCCCGCGGCACCGTCCGTGGGGGCGCCCGCACCCAAGTTCAAACTGCAGGACCAGACTCGCAAGTGGGTCAGCCTCGACGATCACAAGGGCAAGTGGGTCGTGCTGTATTTTTACCCAAAGGACAATACGCCGGGCTGTACGACCCAAGCCTGCGAATTTCGCGACAACATTTTCGCATTCCGCGACGCCAATGCCGTGATCCTGGGCGTCAGCGTGGACGACGTCGCGTCCCACGGGGAGTTTGCCAAAGAGCATAGGTTGCCGTTCCCGATTCTCGCGGACCCGACCAAGCAGGTCGCCAAGGAATACGGCGTTCTGCGATCGCTGGGCGTGATGGAAGTCGCGCGGCGCGAGACTTTCATCATCGATCCGAAGGGTCGGATCGCGAAGCGTTACCCGTCGGTCGATCCGAAGGGGCATTCGCAGCTGGTGCTGAACGATCTCAAGGAGCTGAAGGCCCCTCACCCTGACCCTCTCCCCGCTGCGCGGGGAGAGGGTGCCGGAGGCGGGTGAGGGAATTCTTGAGCGCCCCCATCGCGCGATCGAGTCCCTCGATGGTGAGCGGAAACATCCGATCCTCGATGAGCTCACGCGCGATGCGGATCGAAGGCGTGTACTCCCAGCGATCGACGGGCTCGGGGTTCAACCACACGAGGCGCGGAAACTGCGCCGTCATGCGCTGCATCCACACCGAGCCGGCTTCGGGATTCCAGTGCTCGATGCTGCCGCCGGGTTGCACGATCTCATACGGGCTCATCGTCGCGTCGCCGACGAAAATCACGCGGTAGTCCGCGGAATAGGTTCGCACCAGCCTCGACGTCTCGATGCGCTCGGCGTGACGCCGGCGATTGTCCTTCCACACGGTCTCATAGAGAAAGTTGTGGAAGTAGAAGTGCTCGAAGTGCTTGAACTCGCTGCGCGCCGCCGAGAACAGCTCCTCGCACACTCGCACGTGATCGTCCATCGAGCCGCGGACGTCCAGGAAGAGCAGCACCTTCACGGCGTTGTGCCGCTCCGGGATCAACTTCAGATCGAGGAGTCCCGCGTTGCGTGCGGTTGCATTGACGGTGCCGTCGAGATCGAGCTCCTCCGCTGCGCCTTCGCGTGCGAACTTCCGCAGCCTGCGTAGCGCGAGCTTCATGTTGCGGGTGCCGAGCTTGACCGAGTCGTCGAAGTTCGCGAACTCGCGCTTGTCCCACACCTTGACGGCGCGGCGGTTCCGTGAGGCCGCCTGCCCGATGCGTATGCCTTCCGGGTTGTAGCCGTACGCCCCGAAGGGCGACGTACCGGCGGTGCCGATCCACTTGTTGCCGCCTTCGTGCCGTTCCTGCTGTTCCTTCAGGCGCTCGCGCAGCGTCTCGATGAGCTTCTGCCAACCTCCGAGCGATTCGACCTTCGCCTTTTCCTCCTCGGAGAGCACGCGCTCGGCGAGCGCCTTGAGCCAGCTTTCAGGTAACTCCGCGGCGAGCATCGCGAAGAGCTGCTCCGCCCCCTGGAAGTGGGCGGCAAACACCCGGTCGAAACGGTCGAAGAGCCGCTCGTCCTTCACGAGACAGGTGCGCGCGAGGTAGTAGAAATCCTCGGCCGAAAGCCACGCGATGCGCGCCTCGAGCGCTTCCAGCAGCGTGAGGAATTCCTTGACCGTTACGGGCACGCCCCCCGAGCGCAACTCGAAAAAGAAGCGGACCAGCATGCCTACCGCCTTCCGCCTTCCGCCTTCCGGTCAGAGGGACACCGCCAGCGCGAAGGCACGCGCTCTTCTGCGGCCGGTAGGCGCAAGGCGGACGCCGGAAGCCCGCTCGCCACTACCGCGCCCTACGATGTAAGAAGACGAGCTGTTCAAACAAGTGAACGTCCTGCTCGTTCTTCAGCAGCGCGCCGTAGAGCGGCGGGATCGCCTTCTTCGGATCGTCGGTGCGCAGCGCCTCGGGCGGGATGTCTTCCGCCACGAGCAGCTTGATCCAGTCGAGGAGCTCGGATGTGGACGGCTTTTTCTTCAGACCCGGAGTCTCGCGCAGCTTGAAGAACGCCGAGAGCGCCTCGGCGAGCAGCTCTTTCTTGAGGTCGGGGTAGTGCACGCCGACGATGCGGCGCATCGTCTCTTCGTCCGGAAACCGGATGTAGTGAAAGAAGCAGCGGCGCAGAAAGGCGTCGGGCAGCTCCTTGTCGTTGTTGCTCGTGATGACGATGATCGGCCGGTGCTTCGTCTTCACGAGCTCGCGCGTCTCGTAGACGTAGAACTCCATCCGATCGAGCTCGCGCAGCAAGTCGTTCGGGAACTCGATGTCGGCCTTGTCGATCTCGTCGATGAGCAGCACGGGCTGCACGTCGGAATCGAACGCCTCCCAGAGCTTGCCCTTCACGATGTAGTTCGCGATGTCGTGCACGCGCTCATCGCCGAGCTGCGAATCGCGCAGCCGCGAGACGGCGTCGTACTCGTAGAGGCCCTGCTGAGCCTTGCTGGTCGATTTGATGTGCCACTCGTACAGCGGGCGCTTGAGCGCACGCGCGATCTCCTGCGCGAGCTGCGTTTTGCCCGTGCCCGGCTCGCCTTTGATGAGGAGCGGGCGGGCGAGCGTGACGGCCGCGTTCACCGCGAGCGTCAGGTCGGGCGTTGCGATGTAGTCCGGAGTACCGGCGAACCGTTGAGTCATTTAGAGAAGCTTACAGTCTACAGTCCACAGTCTACAGCCGGCTGCGGACTGTGGACTGTGGACTTCTTCAGCGCAGCACCAGCCGGTGCTCCGCTGACCCCGGCAGAAACGGCAGCGGCTTGCCTTCCGCCCACTCCCGAAACCCTGCGCGATAGAAGGCCGACAAAGGGTGGCCGCTCTGCCCGCCCGCGATATGCAGGTAACCGTCCCCTTCGTGGCCGGGCGAGACGGCGAAGCGCTCCGATGCGCCGAATGATCCGGATTGCACGCGCGGCATGTCGGCGTCCCCGGGCAGCTCGATGGTCGGCATGTCGATGAACCGGGAGAGAAACGGCACGGCCTGCGACAGCGGATGTCGCACGCGTACCGGCCGCGCCGCGCCCCAGGTGCAGTTCGCAAGCGCGCCACAGCGCTTCGTCAGCTCTGCGATCGTGGCGTCGAGTTGCGCGAGAAGGAATTCCCGCCAGCTCGAGTAACGAGCCGCGAGCAGATGCGAGGGCTGCTCCGTCACGAGCCGCCAGAGCGGTACCTCGAATCGTGCGGGTATGCGGGCGTTTTCGAACGGGATGTCGAGACCGGCGAGCAGCATCGCCCACATGCCGCGCTCGACGTGGGCGTGATAGGCGCGCACGAGTCGATAGCCGACAGAATCCGCCGATGCGCGCGGCGTCCAGTTGGCGACGAGTTTGCGGTACTCCGCGCGCGCCGCATGGCTCGCGACCGCTTCGTCGCCGAGCAGGTCGAGAACGAGGCTGCGCCAGCGCGCGATGAACACCGCGCGATCGTCTAGCTGGATGCGCAGCATGTCGGCGGGCGTTGCGCCGCGCTCGATGGCCAGAAGCCCGTCGCGGATCTGACTGGCGCGCGCTCCGAGATCGTAGCCGACGCCGACCGCGGCCTCGTCGTCGCCGAGCACGTGTTCCTGCGCGGCATCGGCGGCCGGCAGCGCGTTTGCGGTCCACAGCCGGCCGACCGGCGGATCGACGATTCGCGGCTGCTCGTGCGCATCGAGCCATCCCGAACGAGCTGCCGCGCGCGCATCGCGCACGCCGCGGGGAATCCGGCCGATCAGCGTCCAGCCGATATGGCCATCACGATCGCCGACGATCAGATTGTTGTGCGGGATACCGATTCGCGGCGCAAGCCCCAGCGCTTCGTCGACGGACGTCGCGCGCTCGAGCTGCAGCATGCGAAGGTTCGAGGCTTCCGGCGATTGGGCGACCCAACGCACGAACCAGCAATGGCCCTCTTCCCCTGTTGCGACGCGAATGCCCGCGTCGCTCGCATCGCACGGCCGCCGGACGACGTCCTGCCAGTCACCGTAGCTGTTCGTGAATCCCCAGGCGATGCGTCCGTTCGATCCGGCGACGAGCGTCGGTGTGCCCGGCAGGGTTACGCCGTTCAGATCGAGCGATGGCGCCGCATCGGCATCGGCCACCACGAGGCGTGCGCGATACCACACGGCCGGGACGCGCGAATTCAGGTGCATGTCGTTCGCAACCAGCGCGGCACCGGTCGCAGTCAGATGACCGGCGACTGCCCAGTTGTTGCTGCCCGGGGTGAGCTCGCGCTCGAGCGCGCGCACCGCCGTACTGACGCTCGGAGTGTGAGCGTCGCGCAGATCCAGTGCGTCCGGCGGCGGCACCGGCGCGAGCATCGCGAGCCGCGCAGGCGCGCCGTCGGCGGTGTTCGGTGCATCCCACTCGCTGTGCGCGGGGTAGAAGAACTCCGTCGCGCATTTCCATCCCGATTCGCACACGGGGCCACCGAGCCGCGCGTCGAGAGTGCGCAGCACGATCTCCCGCTGCCAGCCCGCGTACTGCAGATCCCACCACATCGAGTAGGCGACGAGGATCGTGTCTTCCTCGCGCCACGGCGCCGGCGAGCGTCGCAGCACCCAATACTCCCATGGCCGGCTGCGAAGGCCCGCGAGTCCCGCGTTGACGCCGCGCGTATACGCTGCGAGCGTCGCGAGCTCCTCGGGGCTCTCCTGCCGGAGCACGGCGCGTGAGACTTCGCGGAAGCCGAATGCACGCGCGCTTGCGTCCTGCTCCGCCGCGACCTCGCCGAACAACTCTGCGAGCTCGCCCGCGGCCAGACGGCGCGACAGGTCCATCTGGAAAAATCGATCCTGCGCGTGCACGAAGCCCGTGGCGTATGCGACGTCCGCGCGGCTCGCGCCGCGGATAGTCGGGATGCCGAGTGCGTCGCGCTCGATGGTGACCGGCGCGCTGAGTGCGCGCCCGCCGTCGGTCGCTCGCGCCTCGATGGTGCCGTGGAGCCGCGGCAGGGATCCACGCAACAGTGCGTGTGCGCCGGCCAGTGAGACGACGACCGCGATCAGTACGACCGCGGCGGTACGCGCGAGCCATCTCATGGCGCGGCCCCTCATGTGGAACAGGCGGACAGGCTCCTCAGCTTCGCGCGACCTTCAGGATGCGCAGGGAATTTGTGCCCCCGGAGACGCCGGCGAGCTCGCCCTTCGTGAGAATGACGAGATCGCCCGCCTTCACGAGCTTCAGCTCGAGCAGTCGGTCGAAGATGGATCCGTAGAGGCTCTCGTCATCCGAGACGACTTCGAACGGTACCGGGTATACGCCGCGGTACAGAGTCACCCGGCGTCGCGTGAACTCGTGCCGCGTGAGCGCGTAGATCGGGATGTCCGAGCGGATGCGCGACATCAGGAGCGGTGTAAGCCCGGACTCGGTCAGCGCCACGATCGCCCGCACCTTCATGTGATTGGCGGTGTACATGACCGCCATGGCGATCGCCTCTTCGCTGCCGGAGAACTGCTGGTCGGCGCGGTGGCGAATGCGGCTGTGGGCGAGCTGGTACTTCTCGGCGCCCTGAATCACCTGAGCCATCGCCTGCACGGCTTTCACCGGGTACCGCCCGACAGCGGTCTCCGCAGAGAGCATCACGGCATCGGTGCCGTCCATGACCGCGTTCGCGACATCGCTCACCTCGGCGCGCGTGGGCACCGGGTTCTGGATCATCGACTCCATCATCTGCGTCGCAGTGATCACGACGCGGTTCCTGTTGCGCGTCTGATGGATGATCGTCTTCTGCAGCCCGGTGAGCTCCGCGTATCCCATCTCGACGCCCAGATCGCCGCGCGCGACCATCACGGCGTCGCTCGCGTCGACGATCGGAGCGAGATTCGCGACGGCCTCCTGGCGCTCGATCTTCGCGACCACCCGCGCCTTGCCGCGCCACTGGCGCAGCAGGACCCTGGCTTCGTTCATGTCGTCCGGGCCGCGCGCGAAGGACACGGCCACGTAGTCGATGCCCGCGTCTGCGGCGAAGCGGATGTCCTCGCGATCCTTGTCGTTGAGCGCGGGCGCGGAGATGCCACCGCCCTCGCGGTTGACACCTTTTCTATCCGAGAGTGAACCGCCCACGCGCACTTTCGTGTCGATGCGTGTGCCGGCGACGCGCTCGACGTCGAGGACGATCTGTCCGTCCGCGAGCAGCAGCGCGTCGCCCGCGTGCACGTCGCGCGGCAGGTCCTTGTAGGCGACGCCGACGACCTCGGCGGTCCCGGCGCGCGGATCGAGCGCGGTATCGAGCGCAAACGACGCGCCTTCCACGAGCTGAACGCGCCCCTCCGTGAAACTCTCGATCCGGATCTTCGGACCACCGAGATCGGCGAGCACGCCGACGCACTTGCCCGTGGCCGCCTCTGCAGCGCGCACCAGCTCGAGCCGGCGGCGGTGGTCGTCGTGCGAGCCGTGGGAGAAATTGAGCCGCGCCACATCGACGCCTGCGCGGAACATCTCGGTCAGCGTCGCGAGCTCATCGCACGCAGGGCCGAGGGTAGCGACGATCTTCGTGCGGCGAAGCATGCGTTACCTCGCAGCCCGCGCTTCGAGGATGGCGACGGCCGGCAGCTTTTTGCCCTCGACGAATTCAAGGAACGCGCCGCCGCCCGTGGAGATATAGGAGATGCCGTCCTCCACGCCGTACTTCTCGATCGCGGCGAGCGTGTCGCCGCCGCCTGCCAGCGAGAACGCCTTGCTCCTCGCGATCGCGTTCGCGATCGCGCGCGTGCCCTCGCCGAACTGGTCGAACTCGAAGACGCCGACCGGGCCGTTCCAGACGATCGTGCCGGCGCCCTGCAGCAGCTCGCCGAAGCGCTCGGACGTGTCCGGGCCGATGTCGAGGATCATCTCATCGTCGCGCACGTCGTGAATGGAGCGCACGTCCGCGTGGGCGGTCGCGGCGAGCTCGCGCGCGACGACCACGTCCGTGGGCAGCGGAATCTCCGCGCCTCGCGCGCGCGCCTGACCGATGAGCCGCACCGCCATAGCGAGCATCTCGGCCTCGTGCAGCGACTTGCCCACGTTGACGCCGGTGGCGGCGAGGAACGTGTTCGCGATGCCGCCGCCGACGATCAGCTTGTCCACTTTCCCGAGGAGCGACTCGAGCACGGTGAGCTTGGTCGACACCTTCGAGCCGGCGACGATGGCCACCAGCGGGCGGGCGGGGTTTTCGAGCGCGCGTTCGAGCGCGTCGAGCTCGCTCACGAGCAGCGGCCCGGCGCAGGCGACCTTCGCGAACTGCGCCACCCCGTGGGTGCTCGCTTCGGCGCGATGCGCGGTGCCGAACGCGTCCATCACGAACACGTCGCACAGCGCCGCCATCCGGCGCGCGAGCCTCTCGTCGTTCTTCTTCTCGCCCTTGTTGAATCGCACGTTCTCGCACAACACTGCCGCGCCCGGCGCGCAGTCCACGCCGTCGAGCCAGTCCTTCTCGAGCGGCACCGGCTTGCCGAGGAGCTCGGAGAGGCGCGCCGCGACCGGCACGAGCGAGTACTGCTCGTCGTACGCACCCTCCTCCGGCCGTCCGAGATGAGAGAGGATGAACGTCCGTGCGCCGCGCTCCGTCGCGAGCCGGATGGTGCCGAGCGCGGCGCGAATCCGCGCATCGCTCGTCACGGCGCCGTCCTGCACCGGCACGTTCAGATCCTCGCGGATCAGCACGCGTCGGCCGCGCAGGTCGAGATCGGTCATGCGCAATACCCGCATGGTGCGCCGCTCAGGCAGCCTTCGACCAGGCGAGCGTCGTGTCGAGCATCCGGTTCGAGAAACCCCACTCGTTGTCGTACCAGGCGCACGCCTTCACGAGCGTGCCGCCGATCACCTTCGTGAGCGTGGCGTCATAGTTCGCCGAGTGCGCATCGTGGTTGAAGTCGACCGACACGAGCGGCCCGTCGCTGTAGGCGATGATGCCCTTCATCGCGCCGTTCGCGGCTTCCTGCATGAGCTTGTTGATCTCCTCCACCGAGGTCTCGCGCTTCGCCGTGAAGGAAAGATCGACCAGCGAGACGTTGATGGTCGGAACTCGCACGGCAAATCCGTCGAGCTTGCCCTTCAGCTCGGGCAACACCAGGCCGACCGCGGCCGCTGCGCCCGTCTTGGTCGGAATCTGCGACATCGTCGCCGAGCGCGCGCGGCGCAGATCGGAGTGATACACGTCCGTCAGCACCTGATCGTTGGTGTAGGCGTGGATCGTCGTCATGACACCCGCGGCGATGCCCACCTTCTCGTGCAGCACCTTCGCGACCGGCGCGAGGCAGTTGGTGGTGCACGATGCGTTCGAGATCACCGTGTAGCCGGACTTCAGCACGGTGTGGTTGACGCCGTAGACGATCGTCGCATCGACGTCCTCGCCGCCCGGCGCGGAGATCACGACCCTTCTTGCGCCGCCCTTCAGGTGAGCGCCGGCCTTCGCCTTGCTCGTGAAGAGGCCCGTGCATTCGAGCACGTATTCGACTCCAAGACTGCCCCACGGCAGCTTCGAAGGATCGCGCTCGGCGAGCACGCGAATGCGATCGCCGTTCACGATCATCGAATCGCCCTCGACCTTCAACTCCCCCGGAAAGCGACCGTGCACGGTGTCGTACCGCGTGAGGTGAGCATTGGTCTTCGCGTCCCCGAGATCGTTGATCGCGACGATCTGGATCTCGCCGGTGCGCTTGCCCTCGTAGAGCGAACGCAGCGTGTTGCGCCCGATGCGCCCGTAACCGTTGATGCCCACCTTGATCGCCATGCGCATGTCCTTCTCAGGTCTTCAGGAGAATTTCGATTTCGCGCTTCACGTTGTCGACGGTGAAGCCGAAGTGTGCGAACAGTTCCGCGGCCTTGCCCGACGCGCCGAAGCGATCGAGGCCGAGCACGCGTCCCTCGCAACCGACGAGCCGCCACCACGAGAGGCTCGCGGCCGCCTCGACCGCGAGCCGCCTGGTCACGGCCCGGGGAAGCACGCTCTCGCGATAGGCCTCGTCCTGCGCGTCGAACGCATCGGTCGACGGCATCGAGACGAGTCGCACGCGTCGTCCGGCCGCATTGAGCGCCTGAACGGCCTGCGCCGCAAGGCCGACTTCGGAACCCGTCGCGATCACGATGCACTCGGACGCCGCGCCCGGAGGATCGATCAGCACGTAGCCGCCGCGCCGGATCGCCTGCTGCTGCTCGGGGGTGCGCGCCTGCTGCGGCACGGCCTGCCGCGTGAGCACGAGGGAAGTCGGTCCGGTCGAGTGCTCGATCGCCGCGATCCACGCGGCCGCGGTCTCGGTGGCATCGCACGGGCGCCACACACTCATGTTCGGCATTGCGCGCAAGGAGGCCAGATGCTCGATCGGCTGGTGCGTCGGTCCGTCCTCACCGAGCCCGATCGAGTCGTGCGAGTACACGAGAATCACGCGCTGGCGCATCAACGCAGCGAGACGCACGGCGTTTCGCGCGTAGTCGGAAAAGGTGAGGAACGTGCCGCCGAACGGAATGAAACCGCCGTGAAGCGCGAGCCCGTTCATGATCGCGGTCATGCCGAACTCGCGTACGCCGTAATGGATGTAGGCGCCCGACGCATCCGTCGGTGTCACCGCGCGTGCGTCCTTGCGCAGCGTGTTGTTCGATCCGGTGAGATCCGCGGAGCCACCGAGAAGCTCGGGCACGCTCTCGCCGATCGCGTTGATGGCGAGCTGCGAGGACTGCCGGGTGGCCTGCGGCGCGCTCTGCTCGCGAGCCGCATCGAGGATCCTGCGCGCCGTATCCTTCCAGCTCTCCGGCAGCTCGCCGCTCATGCGGCGCTCGAACTCGGCCGCAAGCGCGGAATGCTCGCGCCGATAACGCGCGTAGAGTTCCTTCCACTTCGCTTCGAGCGCGGCGCCCCTGGGGCGCATGTCCCACCCGCGCCGCAACTCTTCCGGCACGTCGAACGGCTCGTGCGTCCAGCCGATCGCCTTGCGCGTCGCCGCGACTTCCGCCGCCCCGAGCGCCTCGCCGTGCGTCGATTTCGTGCCCTGTTTGGTGGGCGCTCCCCAGCCGATCACCGTCTTGCAGCAGATCAGCGACGGTCGATCGGTCACCGCCTGCGCCGCACGAATCGCCGCCGTTACCGCCGCGGAGTCGTGTCCGTCCACGTTCGGCACGACGTGCCAGTGATAGCCCTCGAAGCGCTTCGGCGTGTCGTCCGTGAACCAGCCCTCGACTTTGCCGTCGATCGAGATGCCGTTGTCGTCGTAGAACGCGATGAGCTTGCCGAGCTTCAGCGTACCGGCGAACGAGCAGGCCTCGTGGGAAATGCCTTCCATGAGATCGCCGTCGCCGATGAATACATAAGTATGGTGATCGACGATCGGCAGGTCCGGTCGATTGAACGTCGCAGCGAGCAGCTTTTCCGCGAGCGCCATCCCGACGGCATTGGCAAGACCCTGGCCGAGCGGACCCGTGGTCGTTTCGATGCCCACGGCCGGTTCATGCTCGGGATGTCCCGCGGGGCGCGAGCCGAGCTGGCGGAAGTGCTTCAGCTCGTCGAGTGCGATGGGATATCCGGTCAGATGCAGCAGCGAGTACAGCAGCATCGAGGCGTGGCCGTTCGACAACACGAAGCGGTCGCGGTTGGGCCACAGCGGATTACCGGGGTTATGTTTCAGGAAGTCGCGCCACAACACCTCCGCGATGTCGGCCATACCCATCGGGGCGCCGGGATGCCCGGATCCGGCCTTCTCGACCGAATCCATGGCAAGGGCACGGATCGCATTGGCGAGTTCGCGACGTGAGCTCATCGGGGGTGGTGTACCGGGCGGGGTCGTGGAAAAAGGCGCGCATTTTCCATCACGCAGCGCGACCGGGCAATCGAATTGCTGAGGGGAGTGATGCCCCCTCAACCCCCGGCCGGTATACTGCCCCGCCCTCGTGCACAAAGCGCCAATAAGGTCATGTCGAACAGCTATTTATTCACGTCCGAATCCGTGTCCGAAGGCCACCCGGACAAGATCGCCGATCAGATCTCCGACGTCGTCCTCGACGCGATCCTCGCGCAGGACAAGCGCGGGCGGGTCGCATGCGAGACGCTCGTCAAAACCGGCGTCGTGATCGTGGCCGGAGAGGTGACGACTACGGCCTGGGTGGACCTCGAAGCCCTCGTCAGGAAGACGGTGCTCGACATCGGCTACAACAGCTCGGACATGGGCTTCGACGGCGCCTCGTGCAGCGTCATCAACATCATCGGCAAGCAGTCGCCCGACATCGCGCAGGGCGTCGACCGGAAGGACGAGCGCAAGCAGGGCGCCGGCGATCAAGGCCTGATGTTCGGCTACGCGACGAACGAGACCGACGTGCTCATGCCCGCGCCGATCTGCTACGCGCACCGGCTCGTGCAGCGCCAGGCACAGGTGAGAAAGCGCGGCAAGCTCGACTGGCTGCGCCCCGACGCGAAGAGCCAGATCACCTTGCGCTACGAGGATGACGTTCCGGTGGGCATCGAGGCGGTCGTTCTCTCCACCCAGCACAGCGACGACGTCTCGACGAAGACGCTGCGCGATGCGGTGATGGACGAGATCATCAAGCCGGTCCTGCCGCCGAAGCTGATCGACAAGCGCACGAAGTTTCACATCAATCCGACGGGCCGCTTCGTCATCGGCGGGCCGGTCGGCGACTGCGGCCTGACGGGCCGCAAGATCATCGTCGATACGTATGGCGGCTTCGCTCGCCACGGTGGCGGCGCGTTTTCCGGCAAGGATCCCTCGAAGGTGGATCGCTCGGCCGCCTACGCGGCGCGCTACGTCGCCAAGAACATCGTCGCCGCGGGTCTCGCGGAGCGTTGCGAGGTGCAGGTGTCGTACGCGATCGGAGTCGCCGAGCCGACCTCGATCATGGTCGAGACTTTCGGCACGAGCCGCCTGTCGCGCGACCGCCTGACCGAGCTCGTGCGGCGGCACTTCGATCTCACGCCGTACGGAATCCGCGAAATGCTCGATCTCGTGCGCCCGATCTACCAGAAGACCGCGACCTACGGACACTTCGGGCGCACCGAGCCCGAGTTCTCGTGGGAGCGCACCGACAAGGCCGCGGAGCTCGCCGCTGAGGGGAAGAGCGTTCGCGCAGCATAGATTTCTGCCGCGCGGGTGCGCGGCACGCATGGCTCTCGAGGAGCGCTGCGACGGAAAGCACGGAAGAGCTTTCCTGCCAGGCTCGAGAGGCGGCGCAAGTGGTGACAACGGCGCTCGTTACCCTTGGAGCATTCGATGAACGCCAATCTCAAGCCGAAACCGGCCGCGGGCGACTACAAGGTCGCCGATCTCGCTCTCGCCCCCTGGGGTCGCAAGGAAATTGCGATCGCGGAGACGGAGATGCCCGGCCTCATGGCGATCCGCGACGAGTACGCCTCGCAGCAGCCGCTGCGCGGCGCGCGCATCACGGGCTCGCTGCACATGACGATCCAGACCGCCGTGCTCATCGAGACGCTGAAGGCGCTCGGAGCGGCGGTGCGCTGGGCGTCCTGCAACATCTACTCCACGCAGGATCACGCTGCCGCCGCGATCGCCGCGGGCGGCACGGCGGTGTTCGCCGTGAAGGGCGAATCGCTCGCGGAATACTGGGACTACACGCACCGCATTTTCGAATGGCCCGACGGCGGCCACTCGAACATGATCCTCGACGACGGCGGTGATGCGACGCTGCTGCTGCACCTGGGCAGCCGCGCGGAGCAGGACTCCTCGCTGCTCGATCATCCGGGCAGCGAGGAAGAGCAGCACCTGTTCGCCTCGATCCGCGCGAAGCTGAAAAAGGATCCGGCGTGGTACTCCACGCGCCTGAAGCAGATTCGCGGCGTGACCGAGGAGACGACGACCGGCGTCAAGCGCCTGTATCGCATGGCGGCGGAAGGCGCGCTCGGTTTTCCGGCGATCAACGTGAACGATTCGGTCACGAAGTCGAAGTTCGACAATCTCTACGGCTGTCGCGAGTCTCTCGTGGACGGCATCAAGCGCGCGACCGACGTGATGATCGCCGGCAAGATCGCGGTCGTCTGCGGCTACGGCGACGTCGGCAAGGGCTCCGCCCAGGCGCTGCGCGCGCTTGCGGCGCAGGTGTGGATCACGGAGATCGATCCGATCTGCGCGCTGCAGGCCGCGATGGAAGGCTATCGCGTCGTCACGATGGATTACGCGGCCGACAAGGCCGACATCTTCGTGAGCGCCACCGGCAACTTCCACGTGATCACCGACGAGCACATGAAACGCATGAAGAACAACGCGATCGTGTGCAACATCGGCCACTTCGACAACGAGATCGACGTGGCCGCGCTGAAAGCTTACGAGTGGGAGAACATCAAGCCGCAGGTCGATCACGTGATCTTCCCCGACGGCAAGCGGATCATCCTGCTTGCGGAAGGGCGGCTCGTGAATCTCGGCTGCGGTACCGGCCACCCGTCGTACGTCATGAGCTCGTCGTTCGCGAACCAGGTGATCGCGCAGATCGAGCTCTTCGCGAACACCGCAAAGTACCCGGTCGGCGTGTACGTGCTGCCGAAGCATCTCGACGAGAAGGTGGCCCGGCTGCAGCTCTTGAAGCTCGGAGCGCAGCTCACGGAGCTGACGGACGCGCAGGCCCGCTATATCGGCGTAGAGAAGTCAGGGCCGTACAAGCCGGACCACTACCGCTACTGAGCTGACAGCCTACAGCCTACAGCTCACAGCCGGGAAGGAGACGAAGAGGCCCGGCGTCCGCGAGGACTCCGGGCCTCTCTATTTTCCGGGCTGTAAGCTGTGAGCTGTAGGCTGTGAGCTTTCCCTGTCAGCCCCGCTTCCTCAAGAGCGTCAGTCCATCGCCAATCGGAACCAGAGACAGATCGACTCGCTCATCGCGGTGCACGTGATCGTTGAACGCGCGGAGCGCGTTCGTATCGGCATCGTTCGTTTCGGCGTTCGCGACTTCGCCGCCCCAGAGGGTGTTGTCTACCGCGATGAGGCCGCCCGGCCGCATGAGATCGAGCAGCCGCTCGTAGTAGGCGAGGTAGCCGGTCTTGTCCGCATCGATGAACGCGAAGTCGAAGCTGCTCACTGCGCCGGCCATGAGGAGCTCATCGAGCGTCTTCGCGGCCGGCTGCAGGCGCAGATCGATGCGCGTGTCCACGCCTGCTTCCTTCCAGAATTGCCGCGCGATCTGCGTCCACTCGGCGCTTATGTCGCACGCGATGAGGCTGCCGTCCCCGGGCAACGCCAGCGCCACGGCGAGGCTCGAGTATCCGGTGTACGTACCGATCTCGATGCAGCGGCGCGCGCCGATCAGGCGCACGAGCATTTGCATAAGCTGCCCCTGCTCGGGGCCGATCTGCATGTTCGCGGTGGACAGGCTCGCCGTGACCTTGCGCAGCCGCGCGAGAATCGCCGGCTCGCGCGAGGAGTGCTCGAGCAGATATCGGTAAATGTCGTCGGTAAGTGACAGGGTTCTGGCTGACATGTGAGGTGCCGCACGTGGGGCGCGACGAAGCGATCGGCTTCACATTATGCGCCGCCGCGAGCCGTATACGGGTCTCGCACTACCGTCGGGTCGCATGACTCAGTTCACTCGGGCTTCCGGACCCCTTTGTTAAAATTGGACGTCGCTTGTCATATCGGGGAACCGGTCGCTGGTTCGTGCGCTCTTTCAGGACAGGGCTGTTCGTCTATATCACCATGAGCTCGATTCGCCTCCTCAATTTCACCGACCCGCACCTCTACGGTGACGAGCGCGGGTCGCTGCGCGGCATCGAAACGCTGCCCGCGCTCGAGCGAGCGGTGAAGCACGCGCGCAGGCACAACTGGACGATGGATGCGTTTCTCGTCACCGGCGATATCGTGCAGGACGATCCGGCCGGATACGGTCACTTCCGGCGGGTGTTCGGAGATCTCGGCAAGCCCGTGTATTGCATCCCCGGCAATCACGACGAGCTCGACGCGATGCGCGAGGCACTCAAGGAGGAGCCGTTCCGCCTCCACACACATGTCGATCTCGACGGCTGGCGCGTCGTGCTGCTCGACAGCTGTGTTCCGGGCGCCGCGGGCGGCCGATTGAGTGAGCGGAGTCTCGCCGACCTCGATGCGGCGCTCGCGGGCGCCGGCGCAAGGCACGCGTTCGTGTGTCTGCATCACCATCCGGTGCGCATGTCCAGCCGCTGGCTCGACCAGGTCGGCCTCGAAAACGCGGACGAGTTCCTTCGCGTGATCGATCGCCACGACAACGTACGCGCGATACTCTGGGGCCACGTGCACCAGGCGTTCGACAAGATGCGTGGCCGCGTGCGCCTCATGGCGACGCCCTCGACGTGCGCACAGTTCCTGCCGGGATCGGAAGAATTCGCCGTGGACTGCAAGCCGCCCGCCTACAGGCCGATCGAACTCCGCCCTGACGGCAGCATCGCGACCGAAGTCATCTGGGTGCCCTGATGCAGCTCCGCGCGCATCGCGCGTGGGCCGTCCTCTGGCTCGCCATCGCGTCGGCCCCCGTCGTCGGCGCCGACGGTCTCGTCTGGGCCATCGAAGGCCCGCGCAACACCGTGTATCTCGCAGGCTCAGTCCACCTCCTCCGACAAACCGACGCGACGCTGCCGGCGGCTTTCGACCGCGCATACGCCGACGCCGAGACGATCCTGATGGAGCTCGACCTCGACGATTTTGATCCCGCGCAGGCCGGGCGCTGGATGCTCGAGCGCGGCGTGTACACCGACGGCTCGACCCTTCGCGAAACTCTCGGCGAGCCACGCCATCGCCGCGTCGCCGCAGCCGCCAACGAGCTCGGCCTTCCCATCGAAGGCGTGCAACAGTTCGAACCGTGGGCCGTGGCGCTGACGCTCGTGGAGCTCGCGTACGCCCGCCTCGGCTTCGATCCCGAGTCGGGCGTCGAGCGGCAGATCGAGCGGCGCGCGCGTCGCGACGGCAAAGAGATCCGTGGCCTCGAGACACCCGAAGAGCAGCTCGGACTCCTCGACGCGCTGCCGCTCGAAGACCAGAGACGCTTTCTCGAGCAGACGGTCGAGGAGCTCGGCGAGCTGGAGAAGGATACGGACGAGCTGCTCACCGCGTGGCGGACGGGCGATGCGCTCCGGCTCGCGACGATGCTTGCCACCGAGTATGACGAGTTTCCGAGCCTCTACCGCGCCCTCGTGACCGAGCGTAATGCCCGCTGGATGCCGCAGATCGAGCGGCTGCTGCAGGACGACAACGACTACCTGATCGTCGTCGGTGTGCTGCACCTGGTGGGAGACGACGGACTGGTGGCGCTCGCCCGCCGTCGCGGTCTCGACGCGGAACGCATCCGGTAACG
The DNA here is from genome assembly GCA_052389755.1 of Gammaproteobacteria bacterium. Classification (GTDB taxonomy): domain Bacteria; phylum Pseudomonadota; class Gammaproteobacteria; order Steroidobacterales; family Steroidobacteraceae; genus JBQTHP01. The sequence continues at coordinate 24,302 of JBQTHP010000026.1, read as the reverse complement.
CGCCCGGGGTCGGGCCTAAGCGAAAACGGGGCGTCCACTCGCGTCCGCACGGCGGCTCCTCTTCCCGCGAAGTCCGTGGGCCTCCTAGCGCCGCTAGCGCGGCTCGCTCGCCGAGTATCGATTGCGCGTCACGCGCTGCTCCGGGGCGAGCAGACCGAGTCGCTCGAGCCGCGCCTCGATCGCCGTGAGCGTTCGGCCATGGCGGTCCGCGATTTCCGCAAGTGGGTCGCCTGCCTTGAACGCCGCAGCGAGGCGTTGCTCCTCCCCCGCGGTCCACGGCTGGCCGATGTTGCCGGGCAGCTGCGAGCGCCGCTGAGCTCGCGAGGCGTCCTCTTCGAGCGCCGCGATGCCGGCGAGCAGAGCGCGTTGCACCTCGGCCTGCTGCAGCACCGTGCCGGGACCGAGCTGCTCGCCGGTGGACGGATCGATGCCCTCGACGAGCGCCTTCAACACCTGATGGGGGGCCCGCTGCTCCATGGCGTAAATTCTCTGCGACCCGCCGCTGCACCGACAGCGGTGAATCAAACGCGTTCGCGCAGATTTGCACGCCTCGCGTGCGCGCACTTACCGTAACGCCCCTGACATGCGCACCTTCGCCATATTCGTCGGATTGATACTCGCGGCGCTCGCCGCGGTCGCGGTGCTTGCGTACCCCGCATGGCTCGCAGCGGCGCCGCTCCTCGAGGAGCCGCGGTTCCATCGCGTCGCAAGTCGCCTCGGGATGCTCGCGCTCGTGGCCGGCTTCGTGCTGTGCGCGCGCCGGCTTCGACTGAGCGATCGCGCGAGTCTCGGCTACGCAATACCGCGCCCCGAGTTCGTGCGCGAGCTCGGCATCGGCCTCGGGTTCGGCGTAGCGCTCATGCTGCCGATCATCGCCCTCATGATCGCGATCGATCTGCGCGACCTGAAACCCGGCGTCGCCCTCGACGTCGCGACTCTCGCCGGACTCGTGGTCAAAGGACTCGTCACCGGACTCGCCGTGGCATTCATCGAAGAGACGTTCCTGCGCGGCGCGATGTTCACCGGCATTGCGCGCGAGTCCGGCGCACGCCTCGCCATCCTTCTCACTTCACTGCTGTATGCCGCTGCGCACTTCTTCGCCAAGACTCGAATACCCGCCGACGAGGTGGGATGGACGAGCGGCATCGATCTCCTCGCGGGCTGGCTGCTCGACTTCGGAAGGCCGCTCGCGATAGTCGATTCGTTTCTGTGCCTGTTCGCCGTCGGCGTGCTTCTCGCATCGATACGGGCGATCACCGGAAACATCGCGGCGTGCATCGGGCTGCACGCCGGCTGGGTGCTGATCATCACGAGCGTTCGGGAGCTCTCGGTTCCCGATACGCGTCACGGGTGGAGCTTTCTCATCGGAACCTACGACGGCTTCGTTGGGTGGCTCGTGCTCGCGTGGACGGTGGTGATCAGCGTGTGGTTGGTGCGGTTCTATCGAAGAAGGGCTCAGACAACTGACGGCCTGGACGGCTGACCGTCCGAGCCGTCAGTCGTCTCAGCCCTCTTCGTTCCGACGGATCAGCGGCGCCACGCGCGCTAACCTCACCAGCGGATCATCCATCTCGAGCAGAAATTGTTTGTCGGAGAGCTCGAGCGGCAGGATCTCGGCGAGTCGGCTGCTCACCCAACCGGCATCGTCGAAGTGCTTCGGCACGTTCTGGTAGAGCTCCGAGAGCTCCGGCAGCACCTTGCGGAGCAGCTGGCCGAGATGGTGATGCTCCGCCGGAAGCGCCACTTCGGCTTCCGGCGGCAACCATTCGATCTCGCCGACGTTCAGCCCGTCGGGCTGACGCGAGCGCTCGCGCACGCGGAACTTGCGCTCGCCGACGCACGTGATGCCGAGCAGCCCGTCGGGCAGCTGATAAAAATCGACGATTCGCGCGGACGTGCCGATCTCGGCCGTGCTCGTGACGGAACCGACCTCGGCGCCCGCTCGAATCAGGAGCACGCCGAACGAGGAGCGCTGACGCATGCAACGGCGGACCATGTCGGTGTAGCGCGTCTCGAAGATGCGCAGCGGCAGCGGCCCGCCCGGAAACAGCACGGTGTTGAGCGGGAACAGCGCCAGCGTCACCGACTGCGATTCAGTGTCGGCGGTCACGATGCGCGATCGTCATTGATGCCCCTTGCGCGCCCGCAGCGCCTCGAGCAGCTTGCCGTGAAGGCCGCCAAAGCCCCCGTTGCTCATGATCAGCGCGTGATCGCCCGGGCGCAAGACGCGCGCGAGCTCGCTTGCGAGCGCCTCGACGTCGCGACTCACGTGCGCGTGCGCACCGAGCTCGCGCAGAACGCTCACGGGATCCCAACCGAGATCCGCGGGCGCATACAGCCACACTTCGTCCGCCTTCGAGAGCGACGGCGCGAGCGTCTCGCGATGAACCCCCATGCGCATGGTGTTCGAGCGCGGCTCGAGCACCGCCACGATGCGCGCATTACCTACGCGGCGCCGCAACCCGTCGAGCGTCATCTCGATGGCGGTCGGGTGATGCGCGAAGTCGTCGTACACGCGCACGCCGGCCGCTTCGCCTCGAAACTCCATCCGCCGTGCGATGCCCTTGAACGAACCGAGCGCCTCGATCGACCGCGCGACCGGTACGCCGGCATGCCGCGCGGCGGCAATGGCCGCGAGCGCGTTCTCGACGTTGTGCGCGCCGATCAGCGGCCAGTCCACCGTACCGTGCAGCTTGCCCGCTTCGAGCACCTCGAAGCGCGAGTAGTCCTCGGCACCGCGCGCGACGCGTGCGGACCACAGCGGCGCAGCCGCTGTGCCCTCGCGCGCGAACTCCTCCAGGGCAGTCCAGGAGCCCATCGCAAGAGTCTCTGCGAGCCGCGCGTCCGCGGCGTTCCACACGATGCGGCCGCTGCCGGGCACGATGCGCACGAAATGATGGAACTGCCGCTGGATCGCCGCGAGGTCCGGATAGATGTCGGCGTGATCGAACTCGAGGTTGTTGAGAACCGCCGTGCGCGGCCGGTAATGAACGAACTTCGCACGCTTGTCGAAGAACGCCGTGTCGTACTCGTCGGCCTCGATCACGAACAACGGGCTTCTGCCGAGCCGGGCGCTCGTATCGAAGTTCCCCGGCACCCCGCCGATGAGAAAGCCGGGCTCGAGCCCTGCGTGCTCGAGTATCCACGCAAGGAGGCAGCTCGTCGTCGTCTTGCCGTGGGTTCCCGCGACCGCGAGCACCCAGCGACCGCGCAACACTTCGCGCGAGAGCCATTCCGGACCGGACACATACGGCAGACTGCTCTCGAGCAGCGCCTCGATGACCGGTTGGCCACGCGTCATCACGTTGCCGACCACCACGACGTCCGGCGGCGGTGTGAGCTGCGCGGCTTCGAAGCCCTGGACGAGCTCGATACCGAGCGCCCGCAGCTGCGTGCTCATCGGTGGATAGACGTTGCGATCCGAGCCGGTGACGCGATGGCCCGCCGCCTTCGCGATCGCCGCGATGCCGCCCATGAACGTGCCGCAGATGCCGAGAATGTGAATGTGCATCGATTCGTGAAGTCAGCGTGGAGATGGAAAGAGCGAATGGAGCAGCAGCTCCCCGGCGATGATCTGCAGCACGACGACCGCGATGCACGTGACCATCGGCCACTCCAGCGCGGCTTTCAGAACCTGACTGTTCGCGGCGATGATCCACACGACCAGCGCTACGCCGAGCATGGTCAACGGGAACTGCCAGCTCGCATCCTGCTGGTAGCGCCGCATCAGCCAGCCGGTTGCCACGAGCAGCGGCGCCAGCACGGCCTGAAAGCCGAACACTGCGCTCGTCGTCTGCATGAACCGCTCCGGCTTGCCGGCAAGTCGCAGCAGAATCGCATACCAGGCGAGCATGAACACGACGTCGACGACGAGACGTCCGAGCCACTGATCGATCGGCGGCAACGCCGTGCTCGCCGCGAAGTTGACGACGAAGTAGCCCGCGACGGTCGCGAACAGGACGAGCGTTGCGGCAGGAACGTCCTGCGGGCCACGCCGCAGCAGCGCGATCTGCGCATAGAGACGCACAAGCTCCGTCATGATCGGCCGGTCCGGTGCGCGCGAGGCTCGTGAAGGGCGGGCATAATGGAGGCCGGGATTGTACAGAAGTAGCCGTTTCGCCTCGTTGCAGCACGTCATCACCTCGCCGGCCGCGCTCACGGAGCTCGCAGCGCATCTCGAGTCGGCCGACGCCATCGGCCTCGATACCGAATTCCTGCGCGAGCGCACGTATCGCGCCGACCTCTGCCTCGTGCAGATCGCAAGCCGCGAGCGCGCCGCGTGCATCGATCCGCTCTCGCTCGCCGATCTGACCTCTCTCGCGCCGCTGTTGCGCGCTGCACGTCCGGTGAAGGTGATGCACGCTTCACGGCAGGATCTCGAGGTCCTGCACCCGGTCGCGGGACTCGCATCCCCGGTGTTCGACACGCAGATCGCGGCGGCGCTCGCCGGCATGCCTGCGCAGGTGGGATACGCCGAGCTCGTCCGACGCATGCTCGGCGTCGAGCTCGACAAGTCGCACACGCGTACGGATTGGTCGCGCCGACCTCTCAGTGCCCAGCAGATCGCGTACGCGCTCGACGACGTGCGCTATCTGCTGCCGCTTCGGGAGCTTCTCGAGGCGGAGCTCGAGCGCCTCGGTCGTACCGCCTGGCTGGCGGAGGAGCTCGCGTCGCTCGCCGACGAGGAGACCCTTCTCGCCGATCCGGAGCGTGCGTGGCTGCGCCTCAAGGGGCTGCGCGGCCTCGATGGGCAGCGCTCGCTGCTTGCGAAGGCGCTCGGAGCGTGGCGCGAGCGGCGCGCGATCGAACGCAATCGGCCGCGCGGCTGGATCCTGGACGACGCACTCCTTCGCGAGATCGTGCTGCGCGTGCCGCGTACTCCCGAGGCGCTCGGCGAGATTCCGGAGATGCCGCCCGCCATCGCGAAGAACTGCGGAGCGGAGATACTGGCGCTCATCGAGGCGACCGCAGCGAGCTATCCCCCCGTCGCGCGTGAGCGGCGCGAGCGACCGGATCCCGAGCAGCTCGCGCGCGTGAAGCGGCTCGGCGCCGTGCTGAAGGACGTGGCCGCAGAACTGGCCTTGAGCCCCGAGATCCTCGCTACGCGGCGCGACCTGGAACGCCTGGCGCAGGGAGAGCGCGACGTGCCGGTGCTCACGGGGTGGCGGCGCGAGCAGGTCGGCGAGCGCCTCATTGCCGTTCTGGGCTAAGACGGCTCAGACGTCTCAGACGGCGAAGAAAGAACGCGTCGCTCCGCGCTGGTGGCGCCCCTCCGACCGTCTACGACGTCTTGGGCGTCTGAGTCGTCTGAGCCTTCTTCAACGCTTCCCGGAGACGGGCGCCCACCGCATCGAGATCGCCCGCGGCGTCGATCCGCTTCAGAAGCCCGCGCTTCGCGTAGAAATCGCTCAACGGTTTCGTCTGCTCGTCGTACACCTTGAGCCGCTGCGCAACGGTCGTCTCGTTGTCGTCCGGGCGTTGATAGAGATCGTGTGCCCCACCGCTCTTCGGGCACCGCTCGCTTGCGGAAGGGGGCGACGAGAACACGTTGAACACCTTGCCGCATTGCCGGCAGATGCGGCGGCCCGAAATGCGCCGCACGAGCTCGTCGTTGTCGACTTCGAAGAGCACGACCGCATCGATCGGTTGCCCGAGCTCGCCGAGGAGCACGTCGAGCGCCTTCGACTGCGTGAGGTTGCGGGGAAAGCCGTCGAGAATGAACCCGCGGCGCGCGTCGGGCTGCGCGAGTCGCTCACGGATCATTCCGAGCACGATCTCGTCCGCGACCAGGTGACCGGCGTCCATCGCCTTCTTCGCCTTGCGCCCCAGCGGCGTATCGTTCGCGACCGCCGCGCGCAGCAGATCTCCGGTCGACACCTGGGGAATGCCGTAGTGCTGCATGAGCCTTTGAGCCTGCGTGCCCTTGCCGGATCCGGGCGCGCCGAGAAACACGATGCGCATTGCTGGAAGCTGGTCGCCGGGTAGCTCGAAAGGCGCGCCACGTTACCGGCGGGTTTCGCGGAGGTCAAACAATCCATAACCTCGGGCTGAAGAGTGCTGTGCTATCTTTTCGCGCCCTGAAGCGCCCCCCCGTAGGCACCGTCCAAGGTTCTGAGGATGCCTGTAGACGAAAATACGCTCAACAGTCTGCGGATCGACCGCGATGCAGGAGTCCGGGCGGCGGCGGCGCTACTTCGGCCGTCCTGGATCGCGGCGGCGCTGGCGATTGTCGTGCTCGGCGCAGGCGCGCTCTGGTTCCTCGGCCGCGCGGACGCGGTCGAAGTCGAAACTGTCACGGCCGCGACCGTCGACGGCGCACCGAAGCCTGGTGCCGTGCTCAACGCTTCCGGATACGTCGTCGCGCGGCGGCTTGCGACGGTCTCTTCGAAAGTCACCGGCAAGGTCGAAGAAGTGCTCGTCGAAGAAGGCATGAGCGTGAAGAGCGGCCAGGAGCTCGCCCGGCTCGAAGACACGACCGCGCGCGCGCAGTTCAATGTCGCGCAGCGCCGGCTCGAGGCGGCACGGCGCAACCTCGCAGAGGTCGAGGTGCGTCTCGCGGATGCGCGGCGCACGCTCGAGCGGCGGCGCGCACTCCGGCAGAGTGGTCTCGTGAGTCAGAACGAGCTCGATGCAGCCGAGGCGGAAGCCTCCGCGCTCGCTGCGCGCCTCGGAGCGCTCGAAGGTGAAGTGGCCGTCGAAGCGAGCAACGTCGAATACAACCGCGTCGGGCTCGAAGACCTCGTCGTGCGCGCGCCGTTCGCAGGGGTCGTCACGTCGAAGGACGCGCAGCCCGGCGAGATGGTGTCTCCGGTTTCGGCCGGCGGCGGCTTCACGCGCACCGGGATCGCGACGATCGTCGACATGGATTCGCGCGAGATCGAAGTGGACGTCAACGAGGCGTTCATCAATCGAGTGCGCGCGGCGCAGCGAGCGGAAGCGACGCTCGATGCGTACCCCGACTGGTCGATACCGGCGCACGTCATCAACATCGTGCCGACTGCCGACAGGCAGAAGGCAACGGTGCGCGTGCGCATCGCCTTCGACGAGCTCGACGCGCGCATCCTGCCGGACATGGGCGTCAAGGTTCAGTTCCTCGAGGACGCGGACACGAAGTCGCAGGCTGTGGGATCGTCGGTTCAGCTGCCATCGGAAGCCGTGGCACGAAGCGGCGAGCAGCCTGTCGTATGGGTGGTCAAGGGCGGCGCCGTGGAACGGCGCGCGGTGCGGCTCGGTGGGCAGCGCGGCGGTCAGGTCGATGTGATCGCAGGCTTGAGAGCCGGCGAGACCGTGGTCGCAAAGCCCGTGGATGGATTGAGCGACGGCGGACGCGTCCGCATTCGAAAAGCAACCTGAATTTCTGCAACGGAGCAAACACATGGCCGGATCGGCTCTGGTTCGCGTGCGCGGCGTCACCAAGTTCTACCGCCGCGGCGTGGAAACGGTCCACGTCCTCGAAAACCTCGATCTCGACGTTGCGTCGGGCGAATTCCTCGCGCTCATGGGGCCGTCGGGCTCGGGAAAGTCCACGCTGCTGAATCTCATCGGCGGCCTCGACCGGCCGACGCACGGATCGATCGAGGTCGCGGGCGAGCGCATCGATACGCTGAACGACGCGCGGCTCGCGCGCTGGCGCGCCACGCACATCGGCTTCATCTTCCAGATGTACAACCTGCTGCCCGTGCTGACGGCGGCGCGCAACGTGGAGCTGCCGCTGCTGCTCACCCGGCTCGGCAGCGTCGAGCGCGCGAAGCGCGTCGCGGCGGCGCTCACGCTGGTCGGGCTGTCCGATCGCGCGAAGCACAAGCCGAAAGAGCTCTCCGGCGGCCAGGAGCAGCGCGTCGGCATCGCGCGGGCGATCGTGACCGATCCGACGATCCTGCTCTGCGACGAACCCACGGGAGATCTCGATCGCAAATCCGGCGACGAGATTCTCGATCTGCTGCAAGCGCTCAACCGCCAGCACGGCAAGACGATCGTCATGGTGACCCACGATCCGCACGCCGCGGCGCGCGCGGGCCGCACCGTGCACCTCGAGAAGGGCGTGCTCGCGGAGGCAGCATGAAATACCTCCCGCTCGTCTGGGCGAACCTGCGCAGGCGGCCGCTGCGCACGATCTTCACGTTCCTGTCCATCGTCGTCGCGTTCATGCTGTTCGGAATCCTGGAAGCCTTGCGCTACGGGTTCGTCGGCGGCATCGATGCGGCCGGCGCCGATCGCCTGGTGACGATGAACAAGATGTCGCTGATCCAGGATCTGCCGGGCAGCTACGCGGAGAAGGTGCGCGCCATCCCGGGCGTCAAGGTCGTGAACCCGCATACGTGGTTCGGCGGCTGGTATCAGGACGAGCGCAATCAGCTTGCCACCTGGTCGGCAGTGCCGGAGACGTACTTCGAAACCTATCCGGAGATCGTGCTCCCCGAGGACCAGAAGCGCGCCTGGATCGCGGACCGCACCGGAGTGCTCGTCGGCAAGACCCTCGCCGGGCGTTTCGGCTGGACCGTCGGACAGCGGGTGCCGCTGCAGCAGAACATCCCGTACAAGAGCGACGGCAACACGTGGGAAGTCACCGTGCGGGGCATCTTCGACTGGCCGGGCGGAGACACTTCCGGCATCGTCATGCACCGCACGTATCTCGACGAGGGGCGCAGCTTCGGCAAGGGAAGGCTCGGGTGGATCGTCACGCGCATCGACGATCCTGCCGATGCGCCGCGCATCTCGAAAACCATCGACGAGCAGTTCGCGAACTCGGCCACGGAGACCAGAACGGCGAGCGAGAAGGCTTTCATGGCCGAGTTCGCCAGGCAGGTGGGCGACATCGGCGCGATCATCACGGCGGTGGCGTTCGCGGTGTTCTTCACCATGCTGCTCGTCTCGGCGAACACCATGGCGCAGGCGGTACGCGAGCGCGTGAACGAGATCGGTGTCCTGAAGACGCTCGGCTTCACGCATGCCACGGTGACCGCCTTCGTGCTCCTCGAAGCCGTCATCATCACGGTGGCCGGCGGCGCGCTCGGTATCTTCCTCGCGAACGGCATGGTCGCGGCGTTGAGGCCCATGCTGGCGAAGATGGTGCCGATGTTCGGCCTGACGGCGGGCGCGGTCGGCGTCGCCTTCCTGCTCATGGCCGTATTCGGCCTCGTCGCCGGAGCGCTGCCGGCGATCCGCGCCAGGAACCTCAAGGTCGTCGAAGCATTGCGCGGAGCCTAGGAACCATGTCCGGTACTCTCTCCCAGATCGGCGCCGTCACGGCGCTGAACTTGCGCACGCTGCCCGAACGCTGGCAGGCGGCGATGGTCACCGTGGTCGGCATCGCCGGCGTCATGCTCGTGATCGTCGGCGTGTTCTCGATCTACGAGGGCTTCCGCAAGACACTCGAGCTGTCGGCATCCGACGATGTGGCGATGATCCTGCGCGGCGGCTCGAGCGACGAGCTGTCGAGCGGCCTCGACATCGACACGGCGCGGGTGGTGGGCGATTCGCCCGGCGTCGCGCGCGATGCCGCCGGACCGCTCGTGTCCTCCGAGCTGTACGTCAGTGCGGACATCAAGAACCGCGCCACCGGCAGCAGCTCCTTCGTGCCCATGCGCGGCGTGACGGCGCAGGCCTCCAAACTGCGCCGCGCCTTCCGCATGGTCGAGGGGCGCTACTTCCGCAGCGGCAGCAACGAGGTGGTCGTCGGCCGCGGCGCATCCACGCAGTACGTCGGCCTCGGCCTGGGCGAGGTTCTCGAGCTCGGCAAGAACAGGTGGCAGGTCGTCGGCATCTTCGAGGATGCGGGCAGCGTTTCCGAGTCCGAGATCTGGGCCGATCTGCGCAGCGTCCAGGACGCGTACGATCGCGGGGCGAGCTTTCAGTCGATCCGTGCCCGGCTCACCTCGACCGACGCGTTCCGCGGCTTCAAGGACGCGCTGACGAGCGACCCGCGCGTCAATCTGCGCGTCCAGACAGAGCGTGAGTTCTACGAGTTTCTCTCGAGCGCGCTGCGGACGATCGTGCTCGTCGGCGGAATGACGGTCGGGCTCCTCATGGGCATCGGCGCGATCTTCGGCGCGCTCAATACGATGTACGCGGCCGTCGCAGCACGCACTCGCGAGATCGCGACGCTGCGCGCCATGGGCTTCGGCGCCCTGCCCGTGACGGTCTCGGTGCTCACCGAGGCGCTGCTGCTCGGCGCCACGGGCGCGCTGCTCGGCGCGTTGATCGGATACGTCGCCTTCAACGGTCTGCAGACCTCGACGCTCAACTTCGTGAGCTTCACGGCAATGACGTTCGCCTTCAGCGTCACGCCGGCGCTCCTGGCCGGTGCGCTCGCCTATGCCCTCGTGCTGTCGTTCGTCGGCGGACTGCTGCCCGCATGGCGCGCCGCGCGCTTGCCGATCGCGACGGGCTTGCGCGAGCTCTGAGGAAGCGGCCCGGATGGCTGACGGCTCAGACGTCTAAGACGGCGAAGAGCGTCGAGTCGAACGAAGCGGCACGCGCGAGCGGGGGTGCGTCGCTGGCCGTGCGCGATCGCGTGTATACGCGGCCGGGGTGGGGCGGGGGTTGCTCGATGGCGTTTTCACCGCGCTAATAGCGGGGCGCGAATGAAACCGCCATCGAGCAAACCGGGCCGCCCCGTTTTCGCCTGGGCCCGCGACGATCGCGCACGGCCTGCGATGCGATCCCGCTCGCCCGCGCCTCTTCCCTCTTCATCTTCCCTCTTCCCTTCTCTGTCTCTGGCTAGAATTCGCTGACGGAGGACCTCGATACATGAAAAAGCCCGTGAAGAGAAACGCGTTCTATGCCCAATCCGGTGGCGTCACCGCCGTGATCAACGCATCGGCATGTGGCGTGATCGAAACGGCGATGCGCCATCGCAAGCACATCGGAAGGGTATACGCCGGGCGTCACGGCATCGTGGGCGCGCTCACCGAGGATCTCATCGACGTGTACCGCGAGAGCCGCGCGACGATTCGCGGGTTGAAGCACACGCCGTCCGGCGCATTCGGCTCGGCGCGCTTCAAGCTCAAGGGCTTCGACAAGAACCGCGCGGAGTACGAGCGGCTCATCGAGGTCTTCCGCGCGCACGACATCGGCTATTTCTTCTACAACGGCGGCAACGATTCGATGGACACCGCGCTCAAGGTGTCGCAGCTCGGCGAGTCGATGGGCTATCCAATCACGTGCGTCGGCGTGCCCAAGACGGTCGACAACGATCTGCCGCACACCGATTGCTGCCCGGGATTCGGTTCCGTCGCGAAGTACGTCGCGGTGTCGACGCTCGAGGCCGGGCTCGACGTTGCCTCCATGGCGCGCACGTCGACGAAGGTGTTCGTGCTCGAGGTGATGGGTAGGCACGCCGGGTGGATCGCCGCGGCGGGAGGGCTCGCGGCCCGCGCAGCGGGCGAGGCGCCACACATCATCCTGTTCCCGGAAATCCCCTTCGAGCAGCAGAACTTCCTCGAGAAGGTCAGGCAGAGCGTCACCGGGTTCGGGTACTGCGTGGTCGTCGTCTCCGAAGGCGCGGCGTATCCCGATGGCCGGTTTCTCGCGGATGCCGGCACGGTGGATGCGTTCGGCCACAAACAGCTCGGAGGCGTCGCGCCGGTCGTCGCGAACCTCGTGCGCGAAGCGCACGGCTACAAGTATCACTGGGCGGTGGCGGACTATCTGCAGCGCGCCGCGCGTCACATCGCATCGGCGGTGGACGTCGAGCAGGCCTACGCCGTCGGCAAGGCCGCAGTCGATCTCGCCGTGAAGGGTGTCAACGCCGTGATGCCGACGATCGTGCGCAAATCATCGAAGCCCTATCGCTGGGCGATCGGCCACGTGCCGCTCGCGGACGTCGCGAACAAGGAAAAGAAACTGCCGCGCGAATTCATCACTCCGGACGGCTTTGGTATTACGGATGCCGCTCGCCGCTACCTCGAGCCGCTGATCGCGGGCGAGGCCTACCCGCCGTACAGGGGCGGTCTGCCCGATTACGTGCGCATCAAGGGCGTGGCGGCGAAGCGCAAGCTCACCACGGAGTTCAAGGTGTGAGGAGCGGCGACCGCCTTCCGGCTTCCGCCTCGAGCGGTGCGCAACGGACCCTATGCTATATTGCGCGGCCTTTTTGGGGGGAGATTCCCGATGGATGCCACCACGTGGCTCTGGCTCGCTGTCGGAGCCGGTGTGCTCGCCGTGCTGTACGGTGTGTTCTCGATGGCCACGATTCTGCGCATGCCCGCGGGCAATGCGCGCATGCAGGAGATCGCGGCAGCAATCCAGCAGGGCGCGAAGGCTTATCTCAATCGCCAGTACACCACCATTGCGATCGTCGGCCTCGTGCTCTTCGTCGTGCTGGGCTTTTCGCTGAAGAGCTGGGCCACTGCGGGAGGATTTGCGGTCGGCGCCATTCTCTCTGGTGTCGCGGGTTACATCGGCATGAATATCTCCGTGCGCGCCAACGTGCGCACGGCCGAAGCCGCGGGCCGCGGGCTCAACGCGGCGCTGCAGGTCGCTTTCCGCGGCGGTGCGATCACCGGCATGCTCGTGGTTGGCCTCGGGCTCATCGGTGTTGCCGGCTACTACATCGCTTTGCGCGGCGCCGTCGGTGATGACGCGGCGCTGCATGCGCTCGTCGGGCTCGCGTTCGGCGGCTCACTCATTTCGATCTTCGCGCGTCTGGGCGGAGGCATCTTCACGAAGGGTGCCGACGTCGGCGCAGATCTCGTCGGCAAGGTCGAGGCCGGCATCCCCGAGGATGATCCGCGCAATCCGGCGGTGATCGCCGACAACGTTGGCGACAACGTCGGCGACTGCGCCGGGATGGCGGCGGACCTGTTCGAGACCTACGCGGTCACGATCATCGCGACGATGCTGCTCGGCGGCCTGCTGTTCGCGGACCGTGGCATCGTCGTCGTCATCTATCCCCTCGCCCTCGGCGCCGCGTCCATCGTCGCGTCGATCATCGGCACCTTCTTCGTGAAGGCGCGCGAGGGCGGCAAGATCATGAACGCGCTCTACCGCGGACTCACCGTTTCCGGCCTCATCTCCGCGATCGCGTTCTACTTCATCACGCGCGAGCTCATGCCGGAGCAGCTCGCCGGCCTCTTTGGCTGCGCGCTGATCGGGCTCGCCCTCACGGCAGCGATGATCATCATCACCGAGTACTACACGGCGACCGAGTACAGCCCGGTACGGAAGGTGGCGGCGGCATCCCAGACCGGACACGCGACCAACATCATTGCGGGCCTCGGCGTCAGCATGAAGTCGACCGCGCTGCCGGTACTCGCGGTGTGCCTTGCGATCTGGGGCTCGTACGAGCTCGCAGATCTGTACGGGATTGCGATCGCAGCCACGGCGATGCTCTCGATGGCCGGCATGATCGTCGCGCTCGATGCGTACGGGCCCATCACGGACAATGCCGGCGGCATCGCCGAGATGGCGGGATTGCCGAAGAACGTGCGCGACATCACCGATCCGCTCGATGCGGTCGGCAATACGACGAAGGCGGTAACGAAGGGTTACGCGATCGGCTCGGCCGGTCTCGCCGCGCTCGTGCTGTTCGCGGACTACACGCACAACCTGGAGACGCACCTCGGAACCACGGGCCGGCAGATGGTCGACTTCTCGCTCTCCGATCCGGCCGTGATCATCGGTCTTTTCATCGGCGGACTCGTGCCGTATCTCTTCGGCGCGATGGCGATGGAGGCGGTGGGCCGCGCCGCAGGCTCCGTGGTCAATGAGGTGCGCCGTCAGTTCCGCGAGATCCGGGGGCTCATGGAGGGCACCGCGAAGCCGGACTACTCGAAGGCGGTCGACCTTCTCACGCGCGCGGCCATCAAGGAGATGATCGTGCCGTCGCTGCTCCCGATTCTCGTACCGGTCGTCGTCGCCTTCGGCCTCGACCGGCTCGTGGGTCCGGGCGCAGGCATCAAGGCGCTGGGCGGGCTCCTCATAGGTACGATCGTGACGGGACTCTTCGTCGCGATCTCCATGTGCACCGGCGGCGGCGCGTGGGACAACGCGAAGAAGTACATCGAGGAAGGCCACTTCGGCGGCAAGGGCTCGGACGCCCACAAGGCCGCCGTCACTGGCGACACCGTGGGCGATCCCTACAAGGACACGGCCGGACCGGCGATCAATCCGCTGATCAAGATCATCAACATCGTGGCGTTGTTGCTGGTGCCGCTGCTCTGAAGCGGGACGCGGTGACCGGGCCTTTCTTCTTCTACCGGAAGGCGGACGCCGGAGGCCAGAAGCCGCGCGCGGTGCGCGCTGTCAGGCATCGCCTGACTTGGATTCCGTAAGAACGGCGCTCACCAGCTGATTCAGTCGCGCGCAGTAATTGGCCACGTCTTCATCGGCGTCGGTCTGCTTCAGCGCAAGAGCGCCCGATATCTCGCTCAGCCGCCGCTCGATTCGATCGTCCACCTTGAGCGTCTGCGTGAGGAACGCGCTGATGCAGGCGGTGATCTCCGCATCGAGCGCGCGCGCATCCGAGCCCGCGATCTCGAGGCCGGTCAGCGCGCTCGGGCAGCCGGCCTTCAAATGCTCACGCCACAGACGGGCTAGCTGCATGTTCTTGTTCTCCCCTGATACCCATCCGGGAGGGCCGGCAACGGGTCGCCTTTCATACCACGGGAGCCGTTCACCTGCATCGCCGCCTGCTGCGCCCACGCGTGACCGGTCGCGCGCGGAATGTCCGGGCGCGGCTCAACCAATTGATTAGTATTTATTTTTTTGCCCGGAGGAAGCCGCGCGGCGTCGCCGGGCCGGACTCGCCTTTCGTCCGCTCCCCTCCTTGGCAGGCCACGCGATGAAGTGCGAACCTGTCGGCCGAAAGGATGTATGCGATGAAACAGAGCGAATCGTATCCGGTCACGAAGGCGGATGAAGAATGGCAGCGCGCGTTGTCGCCGGAGGCTTTCCGTGTGCTACGCAAGCACGGTACGGAGCGCGCCGGCACGAGTCCGCTCAACGCCGAGAAGCGCGCCGGCACCTTCAAGTGCGCGGGTTGCGAGCAACCGCTGTTCGAGTCGAACACGAAATTTGAAAGCGGCACCGGCTGGCCCAGCTTCTGGCAGCCGATGGACGGCGCGGTCGGCACGTCGGACGACCGCGGCTTATTCATGCGGCGCACGGAAGTGCACTGCTCGCGCTGCGGGGGTCATCTCGGGCACGTGTTTCCGGATGGGCCCGAGCCCACGGGTCAGCGTTACTGCATGAACGGAGTGGCGTTGGGCTTTGACCCCTCACCCAACCCTCTCCCCGCAAAGCGGGGAGAGGGTGCCGGAGGCGGGTGAGGGGATCTCAGGCCGCGAGCGCAAGAGGCTGGGGCCTGCCGACGGCGTAGCCCTGCACGTAGTCGACGCCCATGCGGCGCGCGGTTTCGAGCGCAGCGGCGTCTTCCACCTGCTCTGCGATCACCTTGAAGTTGAGCGTGCGCGCGAGGCGGATCATCGCCGTGACCATCGCCTGGTTCACCGTATCGTGCGAAAGGTTGCGCATGAAGGACCCGTCGATCTTCAGGTAATCCATCGGCAGGTTCTTGAGGTTCGAGAACGAGCCGACGCCCGAACCGAAATCGTCGAGGGCGAACTTGCAGCCCATGCCGTGGAGCACGCCGACGAAACGCCGCGCGTGATCGAGATTCGCGACCACCGCGCTCTCGGTGATCTCGAAGCACACCTGGTTAGGCGACACGCCGGTGCTGTCGAGGCACTCGACGACGAATTCGAGGAACTGCAGGTCGCCGAGCGTCTGGCCCGACACGTTCAGCGCGATGCTGCGACTCGAGGACACCGCGATCGCGCCGCGCCCCAGGGCGGAGAGCGCGGTCTGCACGACCCAGCGATCCACGAGCCCCATGAGGCGATAGCGCTCGGCGGCCTTCAGAAACTCGGACGGTGGCACGTCCTGTCCGGTCTCGTCCTTGAGGCGCACCAGCACTTCCATCGCGGGGCCGCCGTTGTCCCCATACGCGGGCACGATCGCCTGCGCGTAGAGCTGGAAGCGGTTTTCCTTGAGCGCGCCCTGCAGCTTCTGCAGCCACTGAATCTCGCCCGTGTGCCGCGCGAGCGCTTCGTCCTTCGCGGAGTAGACGGCGACGCGTCCGGAGCCCTGCTTCTTCGCGACGTAGCAGGCGGAATCGGCCGCCGCGAGCAACTCCTCGAGCGTGCCGCTTTCGCGCGAGATCTCGACGAGACCGACCGACACGCCGATGTTGAAGATTCTGTCCTTCCACACGAAGCGGTAGTCGCCCACCGACCGGCACACATCGTCGGCGATCTGCCGGGCTTTTTCGAGCGGACAGCCGACCAGGAGCATGCCGAACTCATCCCCGCCAAGCCTCGCGACGGTGTCGCTGTCGCGCACGGCATCCCGGAGCAGCTTCGCGACCTCGCGCAGCATGCTGTCGCCCGCGAGGTGCCCGCTGCTGTCGTTGATGAGCTTGAAACGATCGAGGTCGAGGTAGCACAGCACGTGGCTCGCATCGCCACGATGCCCGCTTTCGATCGCTTCGTCGAGACGGCGCTCGAACTCGCGCCGGTTGACGAGGCCGGTGAGGGCATCGTGCGTCGCCTGATACGACATCTGGCGCGCAAGTCCGCGCAGCTCGGTCACGTCGTGCAGCAGGACGACGGTGCCGACGATCTCCTTCGCGGCGCCCCGCATCGGCGAAGCGGACAGTTCGATCGAGCGCTCGTTGCTGTTGGCGCGCGAGACGAGCAGCGCGCGGCGCCCGAGGCTGACGGGCGCCCCGCTCGAGAGCGCCTGGCGGACGGGATCGGTCAGAAGCCGCCGGTCGGTCTCATCGACGAGCCCCGCGATCTCCTCCAGCGCCTTGCCGAGGGCGTCGGCGATCGGCGATCCGGTGAGCTTCTCGGCCGCGGGGTTCATGTAGCCGATACGCCCGTCGGTATCGGTGGTGATGATCGCCTCGGCGATCGAATCGAGCGCAAGCAGGTGTTGCGGGGCAGTGCCGTGCTCTTCGACGGCGGCCGCGAGCGCCTTGAGCGCAGGCACGGTCTGTGTCGGGATGATCTCGACGCCGGTGACGAGGAGCGCCGGCGCACCTTCATACTCGATGATCGCCGAAGCGATCTCGAGGCGGCTCACCTGCCCCTGCAGACCGATCATCTCGATCTCGTAGCGCTCCGCGGCAGGCTCGCCGGCAAGACGGCGACGGATGTTCTCTGCGACGAGCTCCGAGTACTCCGGGGGTACGAGGTCGGCAAGCCGCCGCCCGATGAGCTCAGCCCGCTCCACTCCGACGAGCGTGGCAAAGTGACGGTTCGCGTGCAGGATCGCGTCGCGGTGGATGAGCACCGTTTCGTGAATGCGATCGCCGAGCTCGGAGAAGAGCTGCTTGGTCGCGCGATCGCGATCGGGTTCCCCGCCTGCCGTGAGACGTGTGAGCAGATGATTGACCGCAGTGCCGAGCGCCGCGATCTCCGGTTGATCCGTCTCCATGTCCACGCGGCCGGTCAGCCGCCCGCCGATCGCGATGCGCTGCACCTGCTGCGAGAGCTCCTCGACGGCCTTCAGCTCGCGGCGCTGCGTCCAATACAACACCAGCAGCAGCGTCGCAACGAGCGCGAGCAGGAGGCACACAAGCCCGACGATGGACGACATGTAATTCTGATCAACCCGCCGCGAGAGCCCCTTCCGCCCAGATCCCCTTATGGTCTTAGTTTACGGCGCACGGAAAGTGGCGCTCGCAGCATAACGTACCGGGGGCTTCGCCCCGTCGGGATTTCACCATATCTCGTCTCACGCCCGCTTGGCAGAGGCGCGTAAATCCCTTAGCGTTTGCAGCCCTTTTCCCCCGCACAATAAGTCCAATAGGAGCGCAGCGACGATGCAGGCCGAGCAGGGGCGAGAGTTTCTCGTCACGCAGATGATCGAGCAGCAGGTGCGCGCCTGGGACGTGCTCGATGAGCGCGTGCTGGACGTGCTGCGTCGGGTGCCGCGCGATCGGTTCGTGCCTGCCGAGCATCGTTACCTCGCTTTCGCGGACGTGGAGATTCCCCTGCCCCACGGTCAACACATGCTGAGGCCGAACCTCGTCGGCCGCCTGCTCCAGGCGCTCGAGCTTACCGGCACCGAGCGCGTTCTCGAGATCGGCAGCGGCTCGGGATTCGTCACGGCCTGCCTCGCCGCCTTGTCCGCGTCGGTTCTCTCGCTCGAGCTCTTTCCGGAGCTCGCGGATCTCGCTCGCACGAACCTCGCGGCGCACCGGATCGGCGCCGTCGAGATCGCCACGGCCGACGCCATGCAGGCCGATTTCGGCGCCCGTTTCGACGCGATCGCCGTCACTGCGTCGCTTCCGCTGTACGACGAGCGATTCCAGCAGCGTCTCGACATCGGCGGGCGCCTGTTCGTGGTCGTCGGGGAACCGCCGGTGATGGAAGCGCGGCTCGTGCGCCGCTCCGCCGAGGACGGATGGTCGAGCGAGAGCCTCTTCGAAACCGTCATCGACCCGTTGATGAACGCGCGACGGCCCGCGGAGTTCGAATTCTGATGGTGGCGCAGATCTCGGCGCGGGAGCTGAAGTCGCGCCTCGACGCCGGCGAGCGCCCGACGGTGCTCGATGTGCGCGAGGCCTGGGAGCTCGACATCGCACGACTTCCGCAAACCGTGCACATTCCGATGTGAGCGCTCGCGAGACGCGTGGCCGAGCTCGATGCGAGCCGATCGCGAAGCTCCGCTGCCCACCGAAGCGTTGCCGCACGGAAGAGACGCGTGATATAGTGATATACAACACTGTCTAATCGGTCCTAACTATCCGTCTGGGAAAGGATTTATGATGAAGCTCTGGATTGCGGCCGCAATTGCCTCGCTCGCCGTCGCGGGCATCGCCCGCAGCGAGGATCTCGCGACCGTCTATCAGAATGCGCTCGAGAGCGATCCGCTGATCCGTGAGGCTGACGCGAATCGCCTCGCAGCGCGCGAGGCGCGGCCGCAAGCCTGGGCCAACCTCCTCCCGCAGATCAACGGCAGCATTCAGGCGTCGCGTAATCCGTCGGAGTCCGTGCAACCGGATTTCCGGGTGCAGCCGGACGGCAGCATCGTCATCGTCCCGATCCCCACGGAGGGCGAGACCGACTCGGACGGCTACACGCTGCAACTGCGACAGAACGTATTTTCGTGGACGAACTGGGTGACGCTGCGCCGTGCGAGCCGCGAAGTTGCCCAGGCCGAAGCGGATTTCCAGACCGCAACCCAGGACCTGGTCCTGAGAGTCGCCCAGCGCTACTTCGACGTGCTCGCCGAGCGCGACAATCTCGACGCACAGCAGGCGTCGCTCGATGCGACCTCGCGTCAGCTCGAGCAGGCCGAGAAGCGCTTCGAGGTCGGACTGATCGCGATCACGGACGTGCAGGAGGCGAAGGCCGCGCGCGACACGGGTGCGGCGGCGGTGATCGCGACCAAGCGCTCACTCGCGACGGCCGAGGAGCTGCTGCGCGAGGTAACCGGGCAGAAGTATTCCCAGCTCGCGAAGCCCCGCGAGGACATGCCGCTCAAGACTCCCGATCCGGAAGACGCCGAGCGGTGGGTCGAGGTTTCGATGAACCAGAACCTCGCGCTCGTGTCGAGCCGGCTTGCCGCGGACATCGCGCGGGACAACGTCGGCATCGCGCGCGGCGGGCATTTTCCGACCATCGATCTGACCGCAGTGCGCAACGACGTCCACAACGACGTCGACACGACCACGTTCCGCACGGGTGCGGGAGGTGTTCTCACGCCTCAGAACAACGTATTCGAGACCGAGCGGACCGACGACAGCATCGAGCTGCAGTTGACGGTGCCGATCTTCAGCGGCGGCCTCACGACATCCCAGACGCGCCAGTCGCGGTTCCGCTGGATCGCGGCGCGCGAGCGTCTCCAGCGCGTGTCGCGCGAGACCGAACGCCTCGCGCGCGATTCGTATCTGGGAGTGATCAGCGAGATCGCGCGTGTGCAGGCCCTGCGGCAGGCGCAAGAGTCGAGCCAGACGGCCTTGAAGGCTACCGAGGCCGGCTATGAAGTCGGCACACGCACGGCGGTCGACGTGCTCGACGCACGCCGCACGCTCGTGCAGGCGCAGACGAACTACGCTCGCAGCCGCTACGACTACCTCCTGAACGTATTCCGACTGCGGCAGGCCGCCGGCAACCTGGATGCCGCGACGGTGAGCGAGATCAACGCGTGGCTGGCGGAGACTGCGCCTCCGGCGCCGAAGCAGTAGGAGCCCGTCCGATCCGCGCGCCGGCTTCGGCGAGCAGCGGATCGACCAGAGCCAGCAGACGCGCCAGCGCGCCGCGGTTCTCTTCGACCGCGGCGCGGCCGAGCGCGCCGATCCTCGCCCGCTCCGCGGGTTCGGCGAACAGGCTCCCGAGCGCTTTCGCGAGCGCCGGCGCATCGCCCACCACGTGCGCCGCCCCGCGCTCGATCAGGAGACGCGCGATATCTTCGCCGTTGAAATTGTGCGATCCGGTGAGAATGGGTCGCCCGAGCGAGGCAGGCTCGAGCAGGTTGTGGCCGCCGATCGGCACGAGACTGCCGCCGACGAAGGCGACGTCGCACGAGGCGTAGAAATCCAGCAGCTCGCCGAGCGTGTCGACGAGGAGCACCTCCGTTTCGGGCGTGCACGCGTTGCCTTGCGAGCGGCGCGCGAACCACACGCCGTTGCGCTGCAGCCAGCTCGCCACCTCCGCAAAGCGATTCGGATGGCGCGGCACCAGCATCAGGAGCGCGTCCGGATGGCTGCGCCGCAGAAGACCGTGCGCGTCGAGGACGACGGCTTCCTCGCGCTCATGCGTGCTGCCGGCAACCCACACCGACCGCTCGGCGGCATGGCGTATCCGGATGGCCTCGCCGCGCGAAAGCGTTTCGGCGGGTACCGCAAAATCGAACTTCACGTTACCGATGACGTGGGTGCGCTGCGGATTGGCGCCTATGGAGCGAAAACGCGCGGCGTCTCCCTCGCTCTGCGCGGCGATGACGATGCCGTGCGAGAGGGTCTCCCGGAACAGGCTCACGAGCCAGCGATACCGGCGGACCGAGCGCGGGGAGATGCGCGCGCTCGCGAGAACGAGCGGCACCGCGCGCCGTCCGCATTCGTGAAAGAGGGTCGGCCAGAGCTCCGTCTCGAAGACGATCGCGAGCCGCGGCTGCACGCGGTCGAAGAACCGCCCTACCGACCCGGGCAGATCGAGCGGCACGAAACGTACGTCGACGCTGTCCTTGAAAAGCCCACGGGCGCGCTCGGCTCCGGTCGGCGTCACCGTGGTCACCACGATCGGCACCGTTGGGTAGCGCGCGCGCAGCGCCTGCACGAGCGGCGCGGATGCCTGCACTTCACCGACCGACACCGCGTGAACCCAGATGCTGGGCGAGGCCGCGCGCTCGCCGAAACCGAATCGCTGGCGGAAGTTGCGCCAGTAGCTGCGATCGCGCAGACCCCGCCACAGCATCACCGCGCTCAGGATAGGCGCGAGCAGATACGCGAGGAGGATGTAGACGAAACGCACGGAGCGGGATCGCACCTGTCACGTCGCTTGCGCGCGATAACCGTCGAGGAGCCCGTGCCAGTCGGCCTCGGTGATTCGTCCCGGCGGCAGTCCCCACGTAACCTTCTCGAGCGAGCGGCGCAACCGGACGAGACTCGCATCGCACCAGAGCCCGGGCTTGCGCAGCCGCCCGCGATCGAAATCGATGAGGTAAACCGCCTCGTCGCGCGCAAAGAGCACGTTGTGCGCATTGAGGTCGGGATGACACACGCCGAGATCGTGGAAGCGGCGGATGCAGCGGCCTACCGCAATCCAGGAAACGATCGACAGCGACGCGGCCCGCAGGCGCTCGGCGAGGGACCGCGCATCGACGATCTGCTCGGTCATGAGATCGCCTCTGTACACGACGCCGCGACGCACGTAGCGAGCGGCGATCGGCACCGGAACCGGCAGACCGGCTCGATGCAGATGGTACGTGAGATACCATTCCGCGAACGGTCGCGTTGCGGCCTCGCCGCGCCACAGGTAGCGATCACGCGAGAGCTTCGCCGCGAGGCCGCCCCGCCGGTAGTGACGCAGCACCATTCGTCGCCCACCGGAGTGAATCAGCCAGGTCGAGCCGCGGCCCCGCGCCGTGCGCTCGATTTCTCCGCGCGCCTGCCACGACTGCGGATCGAACCAGTCCGCGCTCAAATTGCCGGCTCGGGACGCGTCGGCTAGCATGGCGCCGCCCTTGATCGCGCTGCGCCGTACCTCGGATCCGAGTACCCAACGGGACTGTTCGACGTCGTTCATCGTGACCGCGGCCGGAAGAGACGCAGTTTGATTCCCTTGCGCGAACCGCCGCGCAGCCTCTGCATTCTCCGGCTCTCCGCGATCGGCGATACCTGCCACGTGGTGCCGGTCGTGCGCACGCTGCAAGCGGCATGGCCTGCCACACAGATCACGTGGATCATCGGGAAGGTCGAGGCGCGCCTGATGAGTCTCATCGACGGCGTCGAGTTTATCACCGTGGACAAAGGCGTCGGCTTTACCGCGCTCGCCGCCTTGCGCCGTGCGCTGCGCGGCCGCCGGTTCGATGCGCTGCTGCACATGCAGCTCGCGCTTCGCGCGAGCCTCGCCGCCCGCGAAGTCTCCGCGCCGATCAAGCTCGGCTTCGATCGCGCACGTGCGCGCGAGCTGCAGTGGCTCTTCACGAACGCCCGGATCGCGCCTCGTACACGCGAGCACGTGCTCGACAGCTTCCTCGGCTTCACCGATGCGCTAGGCATCCGCGAACGCGCGCTGCGCTGGGACGTGCCGCTGCCGCAGGATGCGCTCGCTTACGCACGCTCGCTTCTTCGCGACGGCGAGCGAGCGCTCGTCGTGAGCCCCTGCTCGAGCCATCCTTTGCGCAACTGGAGCGCCGAGCGCTACGCCGAGATCGTCGATCACGCGTACGCCCGTCACGGGATGCGCGTGATCCTCTGCGGAGGTCCTGGCACGCTGGAGCGCGCAACCGGCGCGGCGATCGAGCGTGCGGCGCGCGCGCCACTGGTCAATCAGATCGGCAAGGACACGCTGCCGCAGATGCTCGCCCTGCTCGCACGCGTGACGGCGCTCGTCGCGCCCGACTCGGGCCCGGTGCACATGGCGACGATGGTCGGCACGCCGGTGATCGGGCTTTACGCTGCGACGAATCCGGCGCGCAGCGGCCCGTATCTCTCGAGGCACTGGTGCGTCGATGCGTATCCGGAGGCGGCACGGCGCTTTCGTCGCCGCGAGCCCGAGCAATTGCCGTGGACGGAGAAGATCGAAGAGCCGGGCGTCATGGACCTCGTCTCCCCCGACGCCGTCGCCGCGAAGCTCGACGAATTGCTAGCATCGCGTCCATGAACGACGTTCTCGTGCCGGTCTCGCCCGGCGAGCTTCTCGACAAGATCACGATCCTGCGCATCAAGTCGGCGCGCATCAGCGATGCGGCCAAGCTCGCGAACGTGCGCCTCGAGCTCGAGCTCCTCGAACGCACGTGGCGGGATTCGGGATGCGCCGCACACGACGTCGCCGCCGACGAGCGCGCGCTGCGGGCGGTGAACGAGAAGCTGTGGGACATCGAGGACCGGATTCGCGACAAGGAGGGCGCGCAGCGCTTCGACGCGGAGTTCGTCGAGCTTGCGCGCGCGGTCTACTTTTCGAACGACGAGCGCGCCGCGATCAAGAGGCGCGTCAATCTCGCGCTCGGCTCGCGCATCGTGGAGGAGAAGTCGTACAACCCCTACAGGCGCGGCTGACGGCTGACGGCACGCGCGCGCGCTCCGTTTGTGTGGCCGAAATGGCAACCTGATGAGGCATGGTGACTGCGCGCCAGACGCGCGGCCTCGGCACCTGCCAACACGATCGCCGCAGGGCCTTCAACGCACGCCGCTCGCGCGCTGCTACGCTCGCCTCGTCGTCAACTCTTATGCGGCCGTCGGCAGTCGAGCCGCCGGCTGAAGGGAAGACAAGGGCGCGGAGTCGAGCGTGGACGTTCGTGCGACCGGCGCGCGTCGAAGGCCGTGCGCGATCGCATTCGATCGGGTGCCGAGCGCGGGCCGCTGGCGCGCATCGGGCTTAAAGCGCGCCGGCCCGCGCGAGGAGAAAGCCCGTCAGGGCTTCACCCGATCAGCGATCGCGCAGGGCCTTCGACGTGCACCGGTCGCGGGCGCGTCTTCGCTCTTCATCTTCCTCTCCCCTGATCTAGCCCGAAGTTCCCGTGCGCATTTGATTGGTTCGTAGTCAGCAGGCGGCGGATTTTCCAGTGTTTCGTGCGTTTCTGTAGACCTTTTTGCGCGCTCACATGTAGTCACTAAATAATTGACATGT
>JBQTHP010000025.1:0-43325 GCA_052389755.1 Gammaproteobacteria bacterium | reverse complement strand
CCGGCTCGGACCGAGGCCGAGCGACGAGGACATCTTCCGCACTTGTCTGCCGTACAACCATCCGCAACCACCGGCCAAGTGGTCACGTCTCGATGATGAGAGTTACATCTTCGTTTCGCCCTCAAACGACATGCGGTTCCTCGGCGCAATGCCGCTGAAGGGCGATCACATCGAAGGCTACCCGCATCCCGGCGAGCTGGTAGGCGTCATCGGCCTTGCAGTGGGGTTCGGCTCCAATTTCCTGAATGCCATCTATTGCGACAAGCGCCTCATCCTCAACAATGGAAGCCACCGCGCGTACGCGTTGAAGGAGATGGGGCACACGCACGTCCCGTGCGTGGTGCAACATGTCTCGACGCGCGACGAGCTCGAGATGGTGGCTTCATCGGAGGTGCGGCGCGACCCCGACCTCTACCTCAAGGCTCGGCGCCCCTCGATGCTCAACGACTACTTCAACCCGAAGCTGCGTAAAGTGATACGGGCGCACCGGCAACTGCGCCAGGTGAAGGTGCGATTCTCGGTGAGCGAGTACTTCGTTCCGGCGCTGTAGGAGTCACCGTGTCGCAAGTCGTGGTGTCCGCGCCCGCCTCCGAGACCGATCGTTGGACCGCGTGGGATCGTTTTCTCGAAACGACGCCCGCTGCCGGCTTCATGCAGTCGTCGTGGTGGGCGGATTTTCGGGTCGAGGCAGGGTTCGAGCACTTCGGCGCCATCCTGAAGCATCGCAGCGCCATCGTCGGCGGGGCGGTGGTGATGAAGTACTCCTGCGATGCCGGAAGCTGCTTCTACTACATTCCCGAAGGGCCAGTGCTGCCGCACGACGAATCGCCCGCCGCGGAAGTGTTCGAGGCCATCCTCGAAGCGATCGATGAGCGCCGCTCCAGCGAGCAGGAAACCGTCAGCCATCTGCGCATGGAGCCCCGATGGGAGCGTCTGCCGGAATTCGTGCGCGGATTCCGGCCCATTCCGTCCTTCGCGGATCCGTACATGGAGCCGAGGGACACGCTGTGCATAGACCTTCGCCCATCCGAAGAGGCGATCCTCGCGCAGATGAAGCCGAAGGGAAGGTACAACATCCGCGTCGCGCAGCGACACGACGTATCCGTCACGGAAGATGCATCCGGGCAGGGTCTCGCGGACTTCCTGAGCATCTATGAAGAGATGACGGTCCGACAGGGACTGACCGCAAAGCCTGCCGACTACTTCGAGACGATGATCTTCACGCTCTCGTCTCTCCAGAAAGGTTCGGTGTTCTTCGCCGAACACGAGGGCGTTCGGCTCGCCGCCGCGATCGTGGTGTACTTCGGCGGCCGGGCCACATATTTCTTCGGCGGATCCCGCAGCAAGCACCGGCACGTGATGGCCGCGCATCTGCTGCACTTCGAGATCATGCGCCGGGCGAAGGCTCTGGGCTGTGAATGGTACGACTTCTGGGGCGTCTCACCGCCCGGCGCACAGGACCATCCCTGGGAGGACATCAGCGTCTTCAAACGCAAGTTCGGCGGCCGGGAGGTCAATCTCGTCCCGACTCTGGACTACGTTTACGATCAAGTCGCCTACCGGGAGTACCTGGCGAGCGAGTCGCGCTGAGCGACGCGGCGATCAGTACTTGTAGACCTCGACTTTATCCGCCGTCAGCGCGTGCGCCGCGGCGCCGAGCCGCGTGGTCTTCTTCTGAACCTGCATCCTGCCCGTGACTCAAGAGGCCTCGTAGATCGAATCGAGGGCGATGCCCTTGGGCGCCTTCACGGGTGGTCCGGCCCGGGTGGTGACCCCGGTACAATGCCCTCGACACGCGGAAGCCGAATCTTGAAGCTGAGTCCCGAAACCCTCGCGAATCATCTGCAGCAGAAGCTCCTCCCGGTGTACCTCATTTCCGGCGATGAACCGCTGCTCGCGGGTGAGGCCGCGGACGCCGTGCGCGCGAAAGCGCGCTCGGCAGGATTCGGCGATCGCGAAGTGCACTTCGTGACGCCCGGGTTCTCCTGGCCCGATCTCACGGGATCGGTGAATACGCTCTCGCTCTTCGCGGCACAGCGGCTGATCGAGATTCGCCTGCCCACCGGCAAGCCCGGAGTCGCCGGTGGCGCCGCGATCGTGAAGCTCATCGACGCGAGCCTGCCGGATACGGTGCTGCTGATTCTGACGCCGCGACTGGAACGAGAAGCGCAGAGCGCAGACTGGGTGCGGGCGGTCCAGGCACGCGGCGCGTGGGTGCAGGTGTGGCCGGTCGATGCAGACAAGCTCGCGGGCTGGCTCGCAGTCCGCGCGCGGCGGCTCGAGCTGCGTCCCGAAGCCGGTGCCCTCGATGCGCTCGCGGATCGCACCGAAGGCAATCTCCTCGCGGCGCATCAGGAGCTCGAGAAGCTGCGGCTCGCGGCCGGCGACGGACGCATCACCGTCGATCAGGTCCTCGCGAGCGTCGGCGACAGTGCGCGCTTCGACACCTTCAAGCTCATCGCGGCCGCTCTCGAAGGCGATGGGGCGCGGGCGCTGCGCATCCTCGACGGGCTTCGCGGCGAGGGAGTCGAACCGGTGCTCGTGCTCTGGGCGCTCGTACGAGCGTTGCGCGATCTGTGGAGGACGCTCGGGGATGCGGGCACGTCGAATTCACGGGGATGGTCGCCGCAGGCTGCGGCGCTCGAACGCGGTCGCAGTCGCGCGCCGCGCCTCGACTACCTGCGACTTGCCACGCGCGCCGCACGCGCGGATCGCATCATCAAGGGCCGCGCCAGCGGGGATGCCTGGGACGAAATGGCGCTGCTGGCAGCGGATCTCTGCGAACGGCCAGCGCTGGCCCCGTCGCCAGCCGGCCTTTGACCGGAGCCCGCCGCTGCGGCACGTTACGCGCCAGCGTCAGGCACCACGCATGCAGCCCATCGGCATTTTCGGCGGCACCTTCGATCCGATTCATTTCGGACACCTGCGCACGGCGTTCGAGCTCTGGCAGGCCCTGCGCCTCACGGAAGTGCGCTTCGTCCCGGCCAGCAATCCGCCGAACCGCGATGAACCGCTCGCGGACGCAGCGCTGCGCCTGGCCATGGTCAAGGCGGCGATCGCCGGTCAGCCAGCCTTCGTCGTCGACGATCGGGAAATGCGGCGCCCCGGCGTCTCCTACTCGGTCGATACCCTCGGCGAGCTTCGTGCGGAGTATCCGGACCGATCCTTGTGCCTGCTGCTCGGCATGGACGCGTTTCTCGGACTGCCGAACTGGCACCGCTGGCGCGAGCTGTTCGATCTCGCGCACGTCGTCGTGGCACACAGGCCGGGCTGGAAGGCGCCGACCATGGGTCCGCTCGGCGAAGTCATGGTGGACCGTGGAACGGGCACCGTGCGCGAGCTTCACGACAAGACCGCCGGACGGATCTATGTGCTTGCCGTGACCCAGCTCGAAATCTCCTCGACCGAGCTGCGCCAGCTCATCGTGGCGGGACACGATCCACGTTATCTGGTTCCCGACGAGGTGCGAGCGATCATCCGTGAGACGAGGTGCTATGCTCGCGACAAGTAGACGACAGCCTCAAGGAGGCTCCAGCCTGAGCATGACCACTCGTACACGCCCGCGACGCGCGATGCAGCGCGTTCCACCCCTGCAGGGCATCGTGACCGCAGCACTCGACGATATGAAAGCCGTCAACATCAGGGTGCTCGACATACGAGGACTCACCGACATCGCCGATACGATGGTCATCGCATCCGGCAACTCCGACCGACACGTGCGCTCGATCGCCGACCGGGTCATCGAGAAGGCGAAGGCGGCCGGATTTCGCCCGTTCGGCGTCGAAGGCGTGCGCGACGGAGAATGGGTGCTCGTCGATCTCAACGACGTGGTGGTGCACGTCATGCTCCCCCGGGTGCGCGAGTTCTACGGTCTCGAGCGCCTCTGGGAGGCGCACGCGCCTCGTGCCTCCTCCGCCGTCTAGCGAGCCTCATCGAAATCGGTGAAGTGTGCGCATCCGGGTCGTCGCGGTCGGCTCGCGCATGCCGCAATGGGTCGACGCGGCGTGCACTGACTATCTGAAGCGATTCGGTCGCGACACCCGCATTTCACTCGTCGAGATCGCGAGCCGCGCAGCTTCCGCGAAGCAGGAAAGCGAGCGCCTGCTCGCGGCGCTCGAGGAGCGCGAGTATATCGTCGCTCTCGATGAGCACGGCCGCGAGCTCACGACGCGCGAGCTCGCGACGTGGCTCGAGGCGCGCCGCGCGGACGGACGCGATCTCGCGTTCGTCATCGGCGGCGCTGACGGGCTCGCTCCGGAAGTGCGCGCCCGCGCCGATTTTCAGCTGGCGCTGTCGCGCCTGACGCTGCCGCACGCGCTCGCGCGCGTGCTGCTCATCGAGCAGCTGTATCGCGCGCACACTCTCCTTGCAAACCATCCGTACCACCGTGACTGAGTCGTCCGCGCCACAGGTCTGCCTTGCCTCGGCATCGCCGCGCCGCCGCGAGCTGCTCGCGCAGATCGGTGTGATCCATATCGTTCGGCCGGCGCACATCGACGAGACGGTCCGCCCCGGCGAGAGCGCCCGCGCTCATGTCGTGCGCCTCGCGCGCGAGAAGGCGCTCGCGGTACACACGCTCGATGCGTCCCTGCCCGTGCTCGGCGCCGATACGACCGTTGCGCTCGATGGGGAGATCCTGGGCAAGCCGGGCAGCCGCGAGGAGGCGATCGCGATGCTCATGCGCCTGTCGGACCGCACGCACGATGTGCTCACCGCGGTCGCATTGGTCACGCACGAGGGCGTATTCGAGCGCCTGAGCGAGAGTCGCGTCACGTTTCGCGCGCTCGAACCGGCAGAGTGCGGGGCCTACTGGGGCACCGGCGAGCCGCGCGACAAGGCGGGCGGATATGCGATCCAGGGTTTCGGGGCCGTATTCGTGTCCGGGCTATCCGGCAGCTACTCTGGTGTGATGGGACTGCCACTCTTCGAGACTGCCGAGCTGCTGAGCCCCCTCACCCGCCTCCGGCACCCTCTCCCCCGCGATGCGGGGGAGAGGGAAGGGTGAGGGGCGTGAGCATCGAGATCCTCATCAACTGCGCACCGCGCGAGACGCGCGCCGCGCTGATGGAAGGCGATGCGCTGCAGGAGGTTTTCGTCGAGCGAACGAGCCGGCGCGGGATCGTCGGCAATCTCTACAAAGGGCGCGTGCAGCGCGTCCTGCCCGGCATGCAGGCCGCGTTCATCGACGTTGGGCTCGACCGCACGGCGTTCCTGCACGTCGCGGACATCGCGCTCGCGCGGCCCGACGATACGATCGTGGATCTGCCGCCGGTCGAGGATATCCGCCGGCTCGTGAGCGCCGGGGATGAGATTCTCGTGCAGGTGGTGAAGGATCCACTCGGTACCAAGGGCGCGCGGCTCTCGACTTTCGTCGCACTGCCGTCGCGCTTTCTCGTCTACATGCCCCGCGGCGAAAGCATCGGCGTCTCGACGCGCATCGACGACGAAGCGGAGCGGCTGCGCCTGAAGAGCGCGATCGCGGAGCTCGTGCAGCCCGGTTCCGCGGGCGGCTACATCGTGCGCACCGCCGCGCAGGGCGCCTCGGTGGAGGCCCTGCGCGCCGACATGGGGTATCTCGAGAAGCTGTGGAGCCACGTACGCGGCGTCGCCGCCAGCGCGCTGCCCGGCCAGATCGTGCACGAGGACCTGCCGCTTTCGTTGCGCATCCTGCGCGA
The DNA here is from genome assembly GCA_052389755.1 of Gammaproteobacteria bacterium. Lineage (GTDB taxonomy): Bacteria > Pseudomonadota > Gammaproteobacteria > Steroidobacterales > Steroidobacteraceae > JBQTHP01. The sequence continues at coordinate 37,650 of JBQTHP010000025.1, read as the reverse complement.
CGAGCTCGCGCGCGGCGTGTCGCTCGTGCAGGTCGATTCCCCGACCGAGCACGCGCGCATGCTCGAGTTCGCGTCCGCCTTTCTCGCCGACAGCGCTACCCGCATCGAGCTCTACGAGGGTCTGCGGCCGATCTTCGATCTGCACGGCATCGAGGACGAGATCCGCCGCGCGCTCGACCACAAGGTGCCGCTCAAGTCCGGCGGCCATCTCGTGATCGATCAGACCGAGGCGATGACGACCATCGACGTCAACACCGGCGCGTATGTCGGCCATCGCAACCTCGAGGAAACGATCTTCCGGACGAACCTCGAGGCCTCCGTCGCCATCGCGCGCCAGCTTCGCCTGCGCAACCTCGGCGGCATCATCATCATCGATTTCATCGACATGCAGGACGAGCCGCACCGCCGGCAGGTGATCGCGGCGCTCGAGCGCGCGCTCGCCGGCGATCGGGTGCAGACCCACATCGTGAGCCTCTCGCCGCTCGGGCTCATCGAGATGACCCGCAAGCGCACCCGCGAGAGCCTGGAACATCTGCTGTGTGCGCCGTGTCCCACCTGCGAGGGTCGCGGTTTCGTTCGCACCCCCGAAACGATGTGCAACGAGATCTTTAGAGAGATAGTGCGACAGAGCCGGCAGTTCGCGAGCCGCGAGCTGCTGATACTCGCCCATCAGGACGTCGTGGAACGTCTCCTCGACGAGGAATCGCCGACCCTTGCCGAGCTCGAGGCGCAGGTCGGCCGGCCGATCCGCCTGCAGGTCGAGGCGCTCTATGGCGTCGATCAGTTCGACGTGGTCCTGGTGTGACGAACCCATTGCTCGCACGACCCTGGTTTCGCACGACAGCCATCAGCGTCGTCGTGGCGGCGCTCGTGGCCGGGACCATGGCGGTCGCCTGGCAGCTCGCGCTCGCGCGCGTGCCCAGGCATCGCGCGGCTCTCGAGCGGCTCGTCCGCGCCCACACCGGACTCGACGTGCGCTTCAACGAGCTCGGCCTGCGGTGGGGCTGGTATGGCCCGGAAGCCGTCTTTCGCGACGTCGAGCTGGGCGAGCCCGGGCGCGCTGCAACCCTGTTGCGCGCTCCGCAGCTCACGGTCGGGTTCGATGCGTGGCGCACGATGCAGACCGGCCAGCTGCGGGCTGGCCGCGTGACGCTCGTCGCGCCCGAAATCGATCTGGCCCGGCCCGCGACGCCCACCGTGCGCCGCCGTGAGTCCGCGCAGCTGGATTTCGCGCGCGTGCTGCGCCGCTGGCAGGGCGGCCGCATCGACGTCGAGTCGGGCACCGTGCGCATGGCGCTCGGCCATGGCTCGGTCGCGCTGCGCATTCCGCGCGGCACCGTGCGCCGCTCCGATGACGTCTGGAACGCGAGCGCACAGCTCCTCTTGCCCGAGCGGCTCGGCCGCAGCGCGCGCATCTCGCTGCGCCTCGAGGGCGATCCCGGCCGTCGCGAGACGCTCTCGGGCCGCCTGCGGTTCGACGGTGAGCGGCTCGCTCTTGCCGGATGGCGCGACCTCCTGGGCTCGTACACGCCGCGCGCGCGACATCTGCCGGCATCCGGCAGCGGCAATCTGGAACTACGCGCGACAGTGCGTGCGGGAGCGTTCGAGAATGTCGTCGGCGAGATCGCAGCCGATGAGGTACGGCTTGCCTCGCTGCCGGCGCCGATCTCGATCGGCTATCTCAGCGGGAAGTGGACCGCAGTTCGAAAGCCGGTGGGCTGGCGTCTCGACGTTACGCAGCTGCGCGCCGGCGTGAATGGCCGGGATGCTGCGCCTGCCGCGCTCGCGCTCGACCTCGACCCGGTCGGCCGGCGCGCGCATGCCATCGTCGACATCATTCCGCTCGAGACGCTGGCGAGTGCCGTGCAGGCGGTGCTGCCCGACATCTCTTTGTCCGGCATGCAGATCGCGGGACTCGCACATGGGCTCGAGCTCGATTGGGACGCAACCCGACCGATCGGCGCACGACTGAAAGCGACGGCGGATGCGTCCGGCGTTTCGCTGGCCATTCCGTCCCGGGGGTTTTCTCTCGCCAATACCGCGGCGCGCCTGACGGCAAGCGATACCGAGCTGGCCGTCGATCTCGAAGCGCCCGCGGCCGAGCTCGGCTTCGGAGGCACGCACGCCACGCACTGGGACGACGTCCGGCTTGCCGCGCGGCTGCTCGCGCGGCTGAACGACACGGGGTGGGACGTCTCGACGGAGCGACTCATCGCGGAAGCCGCGGAAGGACGCTTCACGCTTTCGGGCCGCGTGTCGGCAGTCGCGGATGCGGAACCGCAGCTCTCGCTGCGCGCGAGCCTTGCGAACGCATCGCTCGATGCAATCCGCGATCTGTTGTTTGCGGGGAGCCGGGAGGCCGCCGCACGCATCCTGCCGACCGTCGCACGCGGGCGCATCGAAAGCGGTGATCTCGAGCTCGTGGGTGCGCTCGGCGCGGTTCCAGCGGGCAGCGATGTCGAGCGGTTTCGCGGATCGCTCGAGGTCCGCGACGCGTCGGTGGCAGGCACCGACACGTGGCCCTCGCTCGATGGGCTCGACGCACAGGTGACGTGGAACGGTGCCCGCATGAGCGCGAAGGTCGCGCGCGGGCACGCGGCGGGCGTGCAGGTCGCGGAGGCGCAAGTCGACTGGCGCCTCGATGGCCGAGGACCCTTGCGCGCGACCGGCCGTGCGTTCGGGCGCATCGAGCACGGTCTCGACTGGCTGAAGGCGCACCCGCAGCTTCAGCCTCTCGCGCGCAACCTGCATGAGCTCGACGCGCGGGGCGATGCGCTGCTCGATTTTCGCGTAACGGTTCCGTCCGGCTCGCCGGATGCGCCGCGCGTGCGGCTCGCGCTCTCGCTGGAAGACGCCCGAGTGCTGCCGGGACGCGCGGTGCCGGCGATCGACGGTCTGCGCGGGACGCTCGTTCTCGAGAACGGGCGCCTGCACCGCTCCACGCTCTCCGGCCGATGGCTCGGCGGCCCGCTCTCGCTGCGCATCGCCGAGCGCCGCGGCAGCGCGGGTCCGCCCAGCATCGAGCTGCGCGCGCAGGGGCTGCTCGATGCCACGCAGGTCGCGCGCGCGGCAGGTGTGCACGGCGCCGAGCGGCTCTCGGGACAGACTGCGTGGAACGGAACACTGGCGATTTCGCGAAGCGAGGCCGGCGCATCACTCGCGGGGCATGCCGAAACGACGCTCGCGGGGGTCATGAGCGAGCTGCCCGAGCCGCTGACGAAGTCGAAGACCGACGAGCTGCCACTGCGCATCGACATCGACGCGCGCGCTGCGGAATCGCCCGAGCTGCACGTGAGCTCTCCCGATCGATTGCGCGGGGCGTTCGCGCTGGCGCTCGCCGCCGACGGCTGGCGGATCGAGCGCGGCTCCCTGCGAATCGGCGCCGGCGATGCGACGTTGCCTTCCACATCTGCGTTCGTCCTCGCCGGACGCGTCGCGCGGTTGGATCTGCCGGCCTGGCTCGCCCTGGGCCGGGCTTCCGCGCGCGACGGTTCGCGGGCGCCGCTCTGGGCCGAGCTGGTAGCCGACGAGGTCGATATCGCGGGGCGCACTTTCCGCGGCGTCGAGCTCACCGCGCGCGAAGACGACTCCGGCCTGCACGTCCGCACGGTCTCTGCGGCGCTCGACGGGTCCCTCTACGTTCCGCACGAGCCCAACGCTGATCGGCCGATCGACATTACGCTCGCGCGGCTCGACCTGCCTTCTCCCGAAGCCGCGGCGACGACAGCGGGGCTCGTCGCATCGCTCGCACCGGCGGCACAGCTGCGGGTGGACAGCATGACGTGGCAGGGCCGGCAGTTGGGAAGGATGCAGGCGGAGCTCTCGGCCGACGCGGAACACGTCCGCATCGACTCGCTGCGCCTCATCGGCGGTGCGCACGATCTGCAAGGCCTGGTGCACTGCGGACGCTCGCTCGAAGCCTGCCACCTCGAGCTCGAGATGACGAGTGCGGATGCGGCACAGGCGTTGCGCGATTTCGCGCTCGCCGACGACATCAACGCGCAGCAGGCGCGGCTCACCGCGGACCTCGAGTGGCAGCGCCAGCCCGACCGCGCGTGGCTCGCATCGATCGCGGGCCGCGTCGGCATTGCGCTCGAGCGCGGCAGCGTGCGCAGCGCGCAGGCCGGCGGCGCGACGCCCTTTGCATTGTTCGCGATGCCTGCGCTGCTGGGTCCGGATGCCGCCGCAGCCACCGAGCTGCCGGCCGGCGCGCCCGCGACGCTCGATTTCGCGCGGCTCGAGGGTGACTACGAGCTGCGCGATGGTCAGGCAATCACCGCGAATCTGCATTTCGACGGCGATGCCGAGATTCTCGCGCGCGGGCGCGTGGGACTCGTCGATCGCGACTACGACCAGGTTGCGTGGGTGCTCGAAGGCGAGGAGCGTCTGCCCGCCGCAGTGCGCCGCTTCGGTGCGACGCCGCGCGTCGCCGCCGCCTGGCTCGGGCTGCGCGACTGGTTCGGCGGTCCGGAAATCGCCGATTCCCGCGCAGTGCTGCATCTGCATGGATCGTGGGTGCGGCCGATCGTCGGCGCGCCAGTGCAAGAGGGCGTGCCGCAGTGAAGGTTGCCGCGGTGCAGATGACGACGGGTCCGGACGTCGCAGCGAATCTCTCGGAAGCCAGCAGTCTGCTCGAGGACGCGGCGCGTTCCGGGGCGCGCGTCGCAGCGCTGCCCGAGAACTTTGCGTTCATGGGTCTCGAGGACGCAGACAAGCGTGCGGTCGCGGAGGACGACGACGCCGGACCGATCCAGGAGTTTCTCGCCGTCACCGCGCGCCGGCTCGGCCTGTGGATCATCGGCGGTACCGTGCCCGTGCGCGGTGCCACCGACGGACGCGTCGCGGCGGCATCGCTCGTGTACAACTCGGACGGGCGTCGCGTCGCGCGCTACGACAAGATCCATCTTTTCGATGTGGACATTCCGGGCCGCGCCGAGCAGTACCGCGAGTCGGCGCACGTGGCGCCGGGCGCGAAGCCGGTCGCGCTCGATACGCCGGCCGGCCGGCTCGGCCTTGCGGTTTGCTACGACGTGCGCTTCCCGGAGCTCTTCCGCCAGCTCGCATCGCAGGGCGCGCGCTGGTTCACCCTGCCGTCGGCCTTCACGGGCCCGACAGGCCGCGCGCACTGGGAAACCCTGATTCGCGCCCGCGCCATCGAAAACCTGAGTTACCTCGTCGCGCCCGCCCAGTCCGGCATTCACCCGAACGGCCGCGAAACGTACGGTGACAGCCTGATCGTGGATTTCTGGGGCCGCGTGCTCGCCCGGCTGCCTCGCGGGCGCGGCTCCATCGTCGCCGATCTCGAGCTCGAGCGTCAGGACCAGGCCCGGCAGAGCTTCCCGGCGCTCACGCACAGAGTGCTGTGAGCGCCGGAGGCCACAGGCTACAGGCTACAGGGAAGAGCGCCGAGTTTGAGCCTCTCTTCATTCTTCCCTGTAGCCTGTAGCCTCTAGCCTGTAGCCTTCATGCCAATGAACAGCCTTCCCGCCGATCCGCTCACCATCGCACGTGAAGTGATCCTGCGCCCGAGCGGGCTCGACGACGCGCGCATCGAGCGCGTCTTCGGCCAGGTGCTCACGCACGCCGTGGATTTCGCCGACGTGTACTTCCAGCTCGTGCGCGAGGAGTCCTGGGCGCTCGAGGATGGCATGGTGAAGGAAGGCAGCGCGAGCATCGAGCAGGGTGTCGGCGTGCGCGCGCTCGCGGGCGAGAAAACCGGTTTCGCGTATTCAGATGAGATCGTGCTGCCGGCGCTCGAGGAGGCTTCGCGCGCAGCGCGCGCCATTGCGGTTCAGGGTCAGGGTCGCAGCGTGCAGGCCTGGCAGGCGCGCACGGGCCATCGGCTCTATCTGCCCATCGATCCCGTTGCGACGCTGAGCGATGCCGACAAGGTCGCCTGGCTCGAGCGCGTCGATCGCGAGACGCGCGCGCTCGATCCGCGCATCGTGCAGGTGATGGCGAGCGTCACCGCCGTGCACGAGGTCGTACTCGTTGCGACGAGCGACGGCGAGCTCGCCGCGGACGTGCGGCCGCTCGTGCGCTTCAACGTTTCCGTAATCGCCGAAGCGAACGGCCGGCGCGAGCAGGGCTACGCGGGCTCGGGCGGACGCTTCGCGCTCACCGACCTCGTCTCGGGCGACCGGCCGCTCTCGCTCGCCCGCGAGGCCGTGCGCCAGGCGCTCGTCAATCTCGAGTCCGTGCCGGCGCCGGCAGGTCCGCAAACGGTCGTGCTCGGGCCGGGCTGGCCGGGCATCCTCCTGCACGAGGCCATCGGCCACGGGCTCGAAGGCGACTTCAATCGCAAGGGGACTTCCGCGTTTGCCGGGCGCATCGGAGAGCGCGTGGCGACGGAGGAGTGCACGGTGGTCGACGACGGCACGCTCGCGCGTCGCCGCGGCTCGCTGAACGTGGATGACGAGGGCACTCCCACCCAGTGCACCACGCTCATCGAGAACGGCGTGCTTCGCGGTTATCTGCAGGATCGTCTGAACGCGCGCCTCACTGGCGTGCGCTCGACTGGCAACGGCCGGCGCGAATCGTTCGCGCACGTGACGCTGCCGCGCATGACGAACACCTACATGCGTCCGGGCCCGCATGCGCCCGAGGACATCATCGCGTCGGTCGAGAAGGGCATCTACGCGGTCAATTTCGGCGGCGGGCAGGTCGACATCACGTCCGGCAAGTTCGTGTTCTCGGCGAGCGAGGCGTACGCGATCGAGAACGGCAAGCTCGGTGCGCCCCTCAAGGGCGCCACGCTGATCGGCAACGGGCCCGACGTGCTCACGCGCGTCTCGATGATCGGCAACGACCTGAAACTCGACGAGGGCATCGGCACGTGCGGCAAGGAAGGACAGAGCGTGCCGGTCGGCGTCGGGCAGCCCACGTTGCGCATCGACGGGCTCACGGTCGGCGGCACCGGCTGATGCATAGCGCGTTATCTGCGCGAATTCTCTTTTAATGCGAGTCGCGCCCTGCGCCGCTGCACACCACCATATGTCGCGCGCGGGCGACGGCGAGGGCATGCCGCCTCATCGCAGGGATCGCGAGCCCGCGTGTTTTTTTTTTGTCAAGGACGGGTACGGCGGTTGCTCCTCACCGCTGACATAACGCGCGGCACAGACAAGCTGTGATGGATGGCACGCCGCGCGTCCGGCGGTCGCCGTACCGTTTGGGCCGCCCGGCGAATCGCTTGAGCTTGAGGAGTGCACGATGCTCGGTAACCGCGCCCTGTCCGACACGTCGAAGTTTCGCCTTCCCGAGGACCTGCTCGCCGAGCTGCAACGGCGCGGTTCCAGTCCAAAGAACGACTTCCGGGTCGATGGCTGGAAGCCCTCGCTCATCGGCCGGTTCATGGAGTTGTTCGCCGGCAAGCGGCGGCGCTGACCGCATGCGGCGCGCTGATGCGCCGCAGGATTACGCGCTTTGCGGTCCGGCGCGCTAGGATCGAAGCCATGGACCGCCCCGATGTACGCCTTTCCCGGCCGGTGTATGAAAGCCTGCCGTGGATTTATCTGGGCATCGGGCTTGCGGCGCTGATCGCGAGCTACGTACTTCAGGGCATGCCCGTTCTCAGTTTTCTCGCAGGGCTCACCGGATTTGCGGGCGTGCTCGGTGGGATCGTGATCCTGCTTCGCCGGCGGGATTATCGGGAGATGCGGGAGCGTTACCCGCGCGACGGCTGACGCGGCAGCCACGTGGAGGGTGTGCGCGTACAACCGAGCGCTCACGACCCGTCATGCGGCACGTCGATGCGACGACGCACGTTGAGGAAGAGCGCGCCTCGTGGGATTGATCGCGGAGCTCGGGTTGCACGACATTCGTGACCAACGATCGGCGGATTCCCGCCATTTCGGACGGAGTCCCGGATTCCACGCGCTCGGCGACGCGCGTGAGCGCTCTTGTCCGGGCTGTAAGCTGTGAGCTGTAGGCTGTCGGCTTCCTCCAGCCGTCACCCGTCAGCGGTGAGTCGCTCCTTGGGCACCGTCTCATTCGCCGTCACGCTCGCGCGTGGCAGGCGTTCATCGACGTAGATCAGCTCGTGCTTGCCGATCATGACGACATCGCCGTCGTTCAGATTGTGGCGGCGCACGCGCTTGCCGTGAACGTAGATGCCGTTCGTGCTGTTCAGGTCTTCGATGACGCAGCCGTGCGGCGTGACGATGATCTGGCAGTGATGGCGGCTGATGAACCGGCTGTCGATCTGCACGTCGTTGTCGGGCGTACGGCCGATGATGACGCGGCCGCTTCGCAGCGGCAGCTCCTGGGTGGTGCGGCCTTCGGTCGCGACGATCACGCGCCCGATCGAGGGCTCCGCTCCATCGGCGGCCGCGGTGCGGGTCGCGGGCGCTACGAGCGGCGTGGCGCCGTGCGGCTGCTGCACGCGTGCGGAAAACTCGACCCACTGCAGCTCCTCGATCGCGCTGCGGACGTCGGCAAGCGTCACGACGTCGCGATCGCCGCCGTACGCCGCCATCATCGCGGTGTCGCACAGCGTATTCACGAGCCGCGGCACGCCGCCGGTGTATCGATAGATCTCGGAGAACGTCTTGTCCTCGAAGATCTTCCGGTCGGCGCCGGCGACTTCGAGGCGATGCTGGACGTAGGCGCGCATGTCGGCGGCCGACAGATTGCTCAGATGGAATCGCAGGCGGACGCGCTGCATGAGTTGCACGAGCTCGGGCGCGTCGAGCTTCTCGCTGAGATCCGGTTGCCCCGCGAGAATGATGCGCAGCACCTTCTCCTTCGTCGTCTCGACGCCCGACAGGAGGCGGATCTCCTCGAGCACGCGCAGCGTGAGGTTCTGCGCTTCATCGACGATGAGCAGCACCTTGCGGCCGGCGGCGTACTGCTCGATGAGAAAACTGTTGAGGGTCGCGATCAGCTCGCCCTTCTTCATCTTGAAGGGCGAGAAGCCGAACTGCACGAGCACGGCCTGCAGGAAATCCATCGAGGAGACCTGCGTCTGGTTGACCTGCGCGACGACGACGTCCTTCTGGACCTCCTTCAGGAACGACTCGATCAGCGTGGTCTTGCCCGAGCCGATCTCGCCGGTGATCACCACGAACCCATCCGTGAACCAGATGGTCGATTCCATGTACGCCTTGGCGCGCGCGTGCTGCTTGCTCAGATACAGAAACTGCGGATCCGGGCTCAGCCGGAAAGGCAGTTCCTTCAGTCTGAAAAGCTCGAGGTACATTCGTGTTGCGGGACCGTGTTCGAGACTCTCGGCCCCTGCGCATTCTGTTTCACCGATCTTACGGGATGCTAATCCCGGGGGCCAATTCGCGAAGCAAGTCACGTGCCCGCCGGTCCCGCGCGCGGGCGGTGCCCTCCACGAGCGTGCAATGCCCGAGTTTTCGGCCCGGGCGGGGCTCCTTGCCGTAGTGGTGCAAATGCACGTCGCCGGAGCGCAGGAGACGCGCGCGAGGCGGCATATGGCCGATGATGTTCACCATCGCGCAGTGGCCCCGCCAGCCGGTCGGGCCGAGCGGCAGGGCGAGGATGGCACGCAGGTGGTTCTCGAACTGACTCGTCAATGCGCCTTCGATCGTCCAGTGCCCCGAATTGTGGACGCGCGGAGCGAACTCGTTCGCGACGAGCCGGCCGTCTCGCACGAAGAACTCGATGGTCAGGACGCCGACGTAGCGGAAATGCGTGAGCACGCGCGCGAGATACCGTGACGCGAGCCGCTGCAGGCGAGGGTTTCCGAACGGTGCGCGCGTGAGGCGCAGTATCCCATCGGCGTGCACGTTGCCGTTGAGCGGATACACGGCGAGCTCACCGCGCGCGCTGCGCGCGCCGATGATCGACACTTCGTCATCGAAGGGCACGCGCTCCTCGTAGAGAAGCGGCGCATCGCCGAGCCGTTGCCATGCGCTCGCGAGATCTCGCGCGTTGCGGACCACGGCCTGGCCCTTGCCGTCGTATCCCATGCGCCGCGTCTTCACGACGCCCGGCATGCCGATCGCGCGGGCGGCGCGTTCTAGGCCCGTCAGCGTGTCCACGGCTCGCCAGCGTGTCGTCGGAATGCTCAGCTTCTCGAACAGCCGCTTCTCGCTCACGCGATCCTGAGACGCGGCAAGTGCGGCGACCGGCGGACAGATGCGCGTGCCGGCAAGGCTCCGCAGCGCTTCGACCGAAACGTTCTCCCAGTCAAAGGTGACCACCTGCGAGCGTCCGGCGAGCTTTCGCAACAGCCGCCGATCCGTGAATTCGCCGCAGAGGATCGGCGCCACCTGGCCGCCCGGCGTGGACGGAGAGCGGTCGAGAAACAGGAAGTCGAGTCCAAGTGGATAGCCCGCGAGCGCGAGCATGCGGCCGAGCTGGCCCGCGCCGACGATGCCGATGGTCACGATGATCTGGGATCGGGTTTCTGAAGCACGGCGGCCGTCTGGGTCTCGCGATACGCGCGCAGCGCCGCGTCGATGCTCGCATGCTTGATGGCGAGGATCGCGGCGGCGGCGAGCGCCGCATTCACGGCCCCTGCGGCGCCTATGGCGAACGTTGCCACCGGCACTCCCGCCGGCATCTGTACGATCGACAGCAGCGAGTCGAGGCCGCTCAGGCTCCTGGAAGGAACCGGCACGCCGAGCACGGGCAGCGTCGTCTTCGCGGCCGTCATTCCCGGCAGATGCGCCGCGCCGCCTGCGCCCGCGATGATCACCTCGAGGCCGCGCGCCTTCGCGCTCGAGGCGTATTCGAAAAGCAGGTCGGGGGTGCGGTGTGCAGATACGACGCGCACCTCGTGCGGGATTGTGAGCTTCTCGAGCGTCTCGGCGGCGGGCTTCATCGTCTCCCAGTCGGAAGACGAACCCATGATCACGCCAACGAGGGCTTTCATCGCCGTGATTTTAGCCGAGAAGCGCGCGCAACGCCCGGAACAGTTCCCGCTGCGCAGCGCGGGCCGCGCCCGTCTGTTCCGTTCGCGCGCGCGCGATGCGCCCGCGCCATTCATCGAGGTCGATCGAAGGATGTCGTGCTGCGAGCTCGGTGAGCGCCGCCTCGCCCTCCGCGAGCAGGCGATCGCGCCAGCTTTCCGCGCGTGCGAAGCGCTGCGCTTCGAGCGCGTCGCGTTCGCTGCGCGCCGCGAGCGCTGCGGCGATCGGCTCGTGGTCGATGTCCCGCATGAGCTTGCCGATGTACTGGCGCTGCCGTGCACCTGCGGCGCGACTCGTGATGCGCCGCGCTTCTCGTACCGCGTCCACGAGGCGCTCGGGCAGCCCTAGCGCCGTGAGCTCCGCGTCGGGCAGCGCGATCAGCCGTTCGCCGAGCTCCTGCGCGGACTCGGCCGCACGCTTGCGGGCGCTGCGGCTCGGCCGTTGCTCGTCCTGTTCGAGCTCGTCAGTCATCGACAGGCTCCTACTCTCCGGCTGCTACAATTTTGCCGCATGACGCAGGAAGTCGACGCATCCCGCATCCCCGAGCTCGAATCGGTCGTGGCGCTCGCGCTTGATGAGGCGCGGCGGCGCGGCGCGAGCCAGGCGGAGGCCGACGCCAGTCTCGCGAAGGGGCTCACGGTCAACGTGCGGCTCGGCGAGGTGGACACCATCGAGTATCAGCGCGATCGCGGCCTCGGGGTGACAGTCTACTTCGGACATCGCAAGGGCTCGGCGAGCACCGGTGACCTGGCGCCGGATGCCGTTCGCGACATGGTGGAGAAAGCGTGCACGATCGCACGCTACACCGCCGAGGATGAGTACAGCGGGCTTGCCGATCCCGAGGCCCTCGCCCGCAAGATCCCGACGCTCGATCTGGATCATCCCTGGAGCATCGAGCCCGACGAGGCGATCGAGCTCGCGCGCACGAGCGAGGCGGCCGGCCAGGCCGTCGACTCACGGCTCTCGAACTCCGAAGGCGCAACGGTCGGCAGTCAGCGCGGCGTGCGCGTGTATGGCAACTCCCATGGCTTTCTCGGCGGCTACTCGAGCACGAACCATTCGCTCTCCTGCGTGTTGATCGCCGAGGACGGCGATGACATGCAGCGCGATTACTGGTTCACGACCGCGCGCGACCCGCGCGAGCTCGACAGCGCCGAAGCAATCGGGCAGCGCGCGGGCACGCGAGCGATCGCGCGGCTCGGCGCGCGCAAGCTCGCGACGCGACGTGCGCCTGTGCTGTTGGCTCCCGAGCTCGCGCGCGGCGTGTTCGGCCACTTCATCGCCGCGATCCGCGGCAGCAGCCAGTACCGCAAGTCCTCGTTCCTGCTCGGCGCCGCCGGCACGCAGGTGTTCCCGGCGTTCGTGCAGATGCACGAGCGGCCGCACATTCCCAAGGCGCTGGCGAGCAGCCCGTTCGATGGCGAGGGCGTCGCCACGCACGATCGTGAGCTCGTGCGCGACGGCGTGCTCGACGGCTACGTGCTCGGCAGCTATTCCGCGCGCAAGCTCGGCCTGAAGACCACGGGCAACGCGGGAGGCATCCACAACCTCATCGTCGAGATGACCGGCGAGGCGCTCGACGCCGATGCGCTGCTGCGCCGCCTGGATACCGGGCTGCTCGTGACCGAGCTCATGGGCCAGGGCGTCAACGGCGTGACGGGCGACTATTCGCGCGGCGCGAGCGGCTTCTGGGTGGAAGGCGGCGCGATCGCGTATCCGGTCCACGAGATCACGATCGCCGGCAACCTGCGCGAGATGTACCGCGGAATCGTCGCCGTCGGCACCGATGTCGATCCCCGCGGCACGATCCGGACGGGATCGTTGCTGATCGACGGCATGACGATTGCGGGGGAGTAAGCGGAGCCTACAGCCTACAGCTCACAGCCTACAGCCCGGAAAGAGGAGGCAAAGCCGCAGCGTTCCGGTCCTTTATCCGGGCTGTAAGCTGTCGGCTGTAGGCTGTGAGCTCTCTTCCAACAAGTCCCTGAGCGACCGCCCGCCGCACATCTGCCTCCGCGCCTCGTCGAGCTTCGCGCTCAGACGCTCGACGGCGGGCACGCTCGCAGCGCGCGGCGCGAGATGACCGCTGCGTTCGCTGCGCGCCACGTCGAGTATTTCCCAGAGGCCGATGTGGCCGATGTCGCGGCCGGGAACGAGCGCATCGCCGTCCGTCACGACGAGCAGCCCCGCACGCTCGAGGGCATCCGTGATCTCCGCGATCGCGATCGGCGGCAGGCCGAGCTCCGCCGCAAGCTGGTGGACGGTCCAGCGGTTGCGCCCGCTCGAGTGTGCCTGGCCGACGAGGTACATCACCTTGAGCGCGAGCTGTTCGCGCTCGGACGCCGAAAGCTTCAGCTCTTCGAGCCCGAGGCGCAGATAGCTCGGGTTCTGCACGTAGAAAGAGAGCTGCGCGCCGGCGAGCAGGATGATCCAGCCGAAATACGTCCACAGCAGGGCGGCGACGATCACCGCAAAACCGGCGTAGACGATCGTGAGGCGCGTGGAGAAGACCACGAACGCGGTGAACATCTTGCCTACGGCGGCCCAGAGAAGCCCCGCGGCAAGGCCGCCAATGACTGCGGGAAGGATCCGCACGCGCGTGTTCGGAATGAACATGTAGAGCGCGGTGAAGAACACCGAGACCATCACGTATGGCGCGATCTCGAGCAGGGAGACGAACAGCCGCTGCAGCAGCGGCAGCTCGACGACACGCCGCACGGCCTCGCTCTCGAGGGCTGCGTGGGAGAGCCCGATGAAACCGACGAGCAGGATCGGTCCGACGATGAGCAGGCTCATGTACTCGGCAACGCGTCGGGCGAAGCTGCGCGGCTGCTCGACGCGCCACAGGAAATTGAAGCTGTCCTCGACCTTCTTGATCGTGCCGAGGAGCGTCCACAGCAGCAGCGCGAAACCCACCGAGCCGACGACCCCGCTGCTCACGCGGTCGGCAAACTGCATCACCCGCGAGGTGAGATCGCGTGCCGAGTCGCCGCCGACGGGACGGAAGAACTCGTACACGATCGGCTCGAGATCGCGATGCGCGCCGAAGACCTTGAGGATGGCGAACGCGAACGCGATGAGCGGTATGAGCGACATCAGCGTCGTGAAGACGAGCCCCATCGCGCGCAGGTTGATCTGGCCGCGCGACAGATCCCGAACCACCGCGTACGGGTAGCGAAGCACTCTGACGACGAGCGCGAGCGGTCCGGGGCCCGCGGAATGCGGCCCGAAGAACACGCGATCGAGAAGGTTCCAGAACCTGAGCCACATGGATTCGACTTCCGGGCGCAAGAGTAAGTGGCTGACGGACGGGTGTCACTTTGGCTACAGTGATCGGGATGCAAGGCGCCGCAGGCTTTCCCGAGCGCATCGTGTGCCTCACGGAGGAGACCACCGAGACCTTGTACCTGCTCGGCGAGGACTGGCGCATCGTCGGCATCTCGGGGTTCACTGTGCGTCCGCCGCAGGCACGCCGCGAGAAGCCGCGCGTCTCCGCGTTCACCAGCGCAAAGATCGATCGGATCGTCGATCTGCGGCCCGATCTCGTGCTCGGCTTCTCCGATCTGCAGGCCGACATCACCGCGGAGCTCGTGCGCGCCGGCATCGAGGTGCACGTGTTCAATCACCGCGGCGTCGAGGAGATCCTGCGGATGATCCGCACGCTCGGCGGCATGATCGGCTGCGAATCGAAGACGCGCGCGCTCGTGGAGCGGCTGGGAGTGGGCCTCGAAGACGTGCGCACGCGAGCGCGCGCGCTGACGCGCCGTCCGAGGGTCTATTTCGAAGAGTGGGATGAGCCGCAGATCTCCGGTATCCGCTGGGTGTCCGAGCTGATCGGCATCGCGGGCGGCGAGGACTGCTTTCCGGAGCTTGCGGCGCAGTCGCTCGGGCGCGATCGCATCGTGGCGGACCCGCTCGAGGTCGTGCGCCGCGCGCCGGATCTCATCCTGGGCTCGTGGTGCGGAAAGAAGTTCAGGCCCGAGAGCGTCGCGGCTCGTCCGGGGTGGGACGCCGTGCCGGCGGTGCGCAGCCGCTTCGTCCGCGAGATCAAGTCCTCGATCATTCTGCAGCCTGGGCCAGCAGCGCTCACGGATGGCGTGCGCGCGCTGCAGGACGTGATCCTGGAGTGGGCTCAGACGACTCAGACGTCTTAGACGGCGAAGACGTCTTGCCCCGTCAGGCGCTTCAGCGCCTCGCGGTACTTCTCGCTCGTGCGCGCGATGATCTCCGCAGGCAGCTTCGGGCCCGGTGCGCGCTTGTCCCAGTCGAGCGTTTCGAGATAGTCGCGCACGAACTGCTTGTCGAAGCTCGGAGGACTCGTGCCGACGCGATACGTATCGGCCGGCCAGAAACGCGAAGAGTCGGGCGTCAGGACCTCGTCGATGAGCGTCAGTGTGCCGTCCGGCGCAACGCCGAACTCGAACTTCGTGTCCGCGATGATGATGCCGCGCTCGAGCGCGTGGCTGGCAGCGAACGTATAGATCGCGATCGCCGTGTCACGCACGCGGCGCGCGAGTGCCGCGCCAACGAGGCGTTCGACCGCCTCGAACGCGATATTCTCATCGTGCGTGCCCGCCGCCGCCTTCGTCGCCGGCGTGAAAATCGGCTGCGGCAGCGCCGAGGCGAGCTGCAGACCCTCCGGCAGCGCGATGCCGCAGACGGCGCCGGCGCGCTGATAGTCTTTCCAGCCCGAGCCGATCAGATAGCCGCGCACCACGGCTTCGATGGGCAGGGGGTGCAGCCGACGTACGATGACGCTACGGTCGGCCACGAGCGCGCGCTCGGCCGGGTCGCGAACGATATCCCCGATCGCACGGGGCAATAGATGGTTCGGCACGATGTGAGTCGTACGTTCGAACCAGAAATTCGAGATCTCGTTCAGCACGCGCCCCTTGTCGGGGATCGGATCCGGCAACACGACGTCGAATGCAGACAGGCGATCCGTCGTAACGATGAGCATCGACGCCGCGTCGATTGCATAGCTGTCGCGCACCTTGCCTTCGTGGATCTTCTGGAGGCCGCGAAGGGCGGTGCGATGAACGGTCGGCGACATGGAATCGGGCTGGTCAGCGGGCGGGCGTTGCTACTATATCAAGCCCATGAACTGGACCGGCAAAGTCGTCGGCGGCGCGATCGGCCTGCTGGCATTCGGACCCTTCGGCGCTGCGATCGGCGTGCTGCTCGGCCACCAGTACGACGAGCACGAGGCGCGCAAATTGTCCGGGGCGCCCGGCGTCGATGGCGCAGCGATCGGCGAGCGCTTCTTCCGCACCGCGTTCGAGGTCATGGGGCACGTCGCGAAGGCCGACGGCCGGGTCTCCGAACGCGAGATCGCGTCAGCGCGCTCGGTCATGGCCGAGCTGCGGCTCGACGCGTCGCAGGTGCAGATGGCGATAGCCCACTTCACCGCCGGCAAGCACCCCTCGTTCGCACTCGGTGCATCGCTCGATGCCTTGCGTCGAGCCTGCGCCGGCCGGCCGGATCTGCTGCGCGTGTTCGTCGAGATCCAGCTGCGCGCTGCGCTCGCGGGCAACGACCTCGGCGGGCCGTCGCGCCGGTTGCTGCAGAGGATCGGTGCCGCGCTCGACGTCTCGGCGCTCGAGCTTGCGCACATGGAGGCCGTGCTGCGCATCCGGCGCGGCAGCTTCTCGCGCGGCGGCGGGGCGGCCGGCAGCGCGCGCGCGGAGCAGCTCGAGGCGGCCTATCGCGTGCTCGGCGCGAACCCCACGGCGAGCGATGAGGAGCTCTCGAAGGCCTACAGGCGCCAGCTGAGCCGTCACCATCCCGACAAGCTCAAGGCGAACGGTCTTCCGGAATCCATGCTCGAGCACGCCAAAGAGCGCACGCAGCAGATCATCGAAGCGTACGAGCTCATCCGCGAGCGCCGGGGCGCCGCTCGCGGATGAGCTCGTGCGCGCCTACAGCCTTAGGCTGTAAGCTGCTGAGCGCCATGCCACCGTGGATCGCCCCCTCCATCCTCTCCGCCGACTTTGCGCGGCTCGGGGAGGAGGTGCGCGCGGTGCTCGCGGCGGGGGCCGACGTCGTGCACTTCGACGTCATGGACAACCACTACGTGCCGAATCTCACCATCGGGCCGCTCGTCTGCGAGGCGTTGCGCAAGCACGGCATCGAAGCCCCGATCGACGTGCATCTCATGGTGCGCCCGGTCGATCGCATCGTTCCCGACTTTGCAGCGGCGGGTGCTACGTTCATCACTTTCCACCCCGAAGCGAGCGAGCACGTCGACCGCACGATCGAGCTGATCCGCGAGCACGGTTGCCGTCCAGGGCTCGTGTTCAATCCGGCAACGCCGCTCGACTGGCTCGATTTCACGCTCGAGAAGCTCGACCTGGTGCTCATCATGTCGGTGAATCCGGGATTCGCCGGCCAGAAGTTCATTCCCGGCGCGCTGCGCAAGCTCGCGGACGTGCGCAAGCGCATCGCTCAATCAGGGCGTGAAGTTCGGCTCGAGGTGGACGGCGGGGTCAAGGTGGACAACATCGCCGCGTGCGCCAGGGCCGGCGCGGATACGTTCGTCGCGGGGTCGGCGATCTTCGGCAGTAAGGATTACGCAGCGACCATCAGGGCAATGCGCACCGCGATCGGCTAGTGCTCGTCCTCATCATCGTCGTCGTCATCGTCCACGCGCGTGGTCTTCATCGCCGCGGGCTTGGTGGCGGGAACGATCACGGGACGGGTCTTCATCTTCGGCCGCGCGTTGAAGACGACGATCGTCTTGCCGGTCGCCCGGAGCAGGCCCTGTTCCTCGAGCACTTTCAGCACGCGACCAGCCATTTCGCGCGAGCAGCCGACGAGCCGCGAGAGCTCCTGACGGCTCACCTTGATCTGCATGCCCTCGGGGTGGGTCATCGCGTCGGGCTCGCCGCAGAGGTCCATGATCGCGTGCGCGACGCGGCCCGTGACGTCTACGAAGGCGAGGTCGCCGAGCTTGCGATTGGTGCGATCCAGGCGCGTGGCGAGCTGCGTCGCGAGCTCGAAGATGAGGCCGGGGCTTTCGGCGGCGATCTGGCGGAAACGCGGGTAGGTCATCTCCGCGAGCTCGCACTGATTGCGCGTGCGCACCCAGGCGCTCCTCGTCGGCTGCTCGTAGAACAAGCCCATCTCGCCGAAGAACTGGCCCTTGTTGAGATAGGCCAGCACCATCTCGTTGCCTTCCTCGTCCTCGATCATCACTTCGACCGAACCGCCGATGATGTAGTAGAGAACGTCGGGCAGATCGCCTGCGTGAATCACGACGGTCTTCGACGGGACTGTGCGAATCCGGCAGTAACTCAGAAATCGATTGATCGCCGGGATGTCGCTCAGCGGCTTGACGTTTTCTTCCATACCCATCTGCCCCCCAGGTGCGCGTGAGCGCCCATTGGCGCGTATTTAGACATAAGCCCCCAGAACTGCAAGAGAAAAGCCGTCAGATCCAGTACGCCGTGCGCGTCATGACGCGCGCGGTGCCGCGCATCAGCTCGCCGATCGGCCACGGCAGGGATTGTGCGCCAGCGGCCTGCGCCCTGCTGCGGTGAGCGACCTCGTCCGCTTGCATCGCTTCGAGTATCGCGCGACTGCGGTCATCGTCGCCGGGGAGGCGGCCGAGATGCTCGTGGAGGTGTCCCTCGACCTGACGTTCGGTCTCCGCAACGAAGCCCAGGCTCATGCGATCGCCGAAGGCCGCGGCCAAGGTGCCGATGGCGAACGAGCCCGCGTACCACAGCGGATTCAACAGGCTCGGTCGGGAATCGAGCTCGGCGAGTCGCTGCTCGCACCACGCGAGGTGATCCGCTTCCTCGCGCGCCGCGGCGAGGAGCAACTCCCGCGTCTCGGGCGCGCGCGCGAGCAGCGCCTGGCCATGATAGAGCGCCTGGGCCGCCACCTCGCCCGCATGATTCACCCGCATGAGCGCTGCCGCCTGCCGACGATCGCCGTCGCTCAGCTCACGCTCAGGGGTACCCGCCGGTACGGCTCGCGAACCCGCCGCGGGGGCAAATACCGATCGCAGGGCGCGATCCGCTGCGCTCAGGATGGCGTCGAGGGGCGAGGGGCCTGCCACGGGCTCATTATAGATGCGTGCGTTCGGCGGCCGCGGGCCGCCCGCTTTGCAAAACCCAAGGCCATTCCAGTACACTTCGCGGCCTTTTTTGAGGCCCGCCAGCGCCCGCGGAAGGCGCATCCCGCGGGTGGAGATCAGTACCGATGACTACGGTTTTTGCCAGGCCCGGTACCGTCCGGGGCGACTGGTATCTCGTCGATGCCGACGGCAAGACGCTGGGCCGGCTTGCGACGCAGATTGCCCATCGTCTGAAGGGCAAGCACAAGGTCGACTACAGCCCGCACGTGGACATGGGCGATCACATCGTCGTCGTGAACGCGGAGAAGATCCGCGTCACCGGACGCAAGCTCAGCGACAAGCTCTATTTCCATCACACGGGCCACATCGGCGGCATCAAGCAGATCGCCCTCGGGAAGCTCCTCGACGAGCACCCCGAGCGAGTGATCCGGTTCGCCGTCAAAGGCATGCTGCCGAAGAACACGCTCGGCC
The DNA here is from genome assembly GCA_052389755.1 of Gammaproteobacteria bacterium. GTDB lineage: Bacteria > Pseudomonadota > Gammaproteobacteria > Steroidobacterales > Steroidobacteraceae > JBQTHP01. Next base: position 18,222 of record JBQTHP010000025.1, on the reverse strand, counting down.
GCCGGATGTACCGGAAGCTGCACGTGTTCGCGGGCGCGACGCATCCGCACCAGGCGCAGCAGCCGAAGCCGCTCGAAATCTGACGAGGTCCTCTTTCATGCCAGCGACACAGCAGCAGTACGGAACCGGCCGCCGCAAGACGGCGACCGCCAGGGTCTATATCAAGGCGGGCTCGGGCCGGATCACGGTCAACGACCGCCCGCTCGACGAGTTCTTCGGACGCGAGACGGGCCGCATGATCGTGCGCCAGCCGCTCGAAGCGGTGCAGCTCACGAGCAAGTTCGACATCTCGGTGCATGTCGCCGGCGGCGGGATCACGGGCCAGGCGGGCGCGATTCGCCACGGCATCACGCGCGCGCTCATCGAGTACGACGACAACCTGCGCAAGCCGCTGCGCGCCGCCGGCTTCGTCACGCGCGATGCGCGCGAGGTCGAGCGCAAGAAGGTCGGCCGTCGCAAGGCACGTCGCGGTCCGCAGTACTCGAAGCGTTGAGGCGGAGGAGGCGACCAGGACGATCGATTGGGGGATCGTCTAATGGTAGGACAGTGGACTCTGACTCCATCAATCTAGGTTCGAATCCTAGTCCCCCAGCCAGATGTGAGAAGGCCCGCCAATCGGTGGGCCTTTTCACATCTCGCCACCAGGCGGCTCGCAATCCTAGTCCCCGCGTCTCCGCGCCTTAAGGGTTCTTTCCTAGATTTCGATCGCGCCCTTGTCGGTCCCGACGATCAGCACATCCGCCGGCCGCAACGCGAACAAGCCGACGGTCACCACCCCCGGGATCTGATTCACCTCGCGCTCGAGTCCCGCCGGGTCGTCGATCGCGAGCCCATGCACGTCGAGTATCTGATTCCCGTTGTCCGTGATGAACCCCTGTCGCAGGACGGCTCGACCGCCGAAACGCGCCATCGCGCGCGACACGGACATCCGCGCCATCGGGATCACTTCGATCGGCAGCGGAAAGCGGCCGAGACGCTCGACCAGCTTCGCATCATCGACGATGCACACGAACTGTCGTGATGCCGCGGCCGCGATCTTCTCGCGAGTGAGCGCGCCGCCCCCTCCCTTCACGAGGTGGCGGAGGCGCGTGGCCTCATCCGCACCGTCCACGTAGAGATCGAGCTCGCCCGCATCGTTGAGGTCCCTGGGTTCGATGCCCACCGCGCGCAATCGCGCGCTCGAGGCGTCCGAGCTCGACACGACCGCGCTCAATCGCGCACGGTGCGCGGCCAGAGCATCGATGAAGTGATTGACGGTCGACCCGGTGCCGATGCCGAGCCTCATCCCCTCACGCAGCCAGGCGAGAGCGGCCGCCGCAGCACTTCGCTTCTTCGCATCGCTCGACGTTTTCATGCGGTTTTCAGGCTGTTTCCAAGGGTAGAAACGACAGTGCCCGCTTTCGCGGGCACTGTCGTTTGGGATTCGATTCGGCGAGCGTGACGCGAGTCACGCTCGCCGAGATTCAAGGCCTATTTCTTCTTCGCTGCTTTCTTCTTGGCCTTCTTCTTACCCTTCGCCATGTTGGCTCTCCAGTTGTCGGGTTAGTCCGAGGTCGGAGTATACGCACGCGTTTTCGAATTACAAGCGGGCACGCCTCGCATGAGCGCATCACTCGAGCGAGAGAATGAACCGGAAGTGTGCTGGCTCGACCGGCATCACCGACAGCCGATTGCCCGGACGCAGCAGCACCATGCCCTTCAGCTCTTTCTTCGCATGCGCGCGCAGCTCATCGAGCGTGATCACGCGTTTCAAGCGTCTCTTCAACTTCACATCGACCATGAACCAGCGCGGGTCCTTCGGATCGCTCTCGGGATCGTAGTGGTGATGCTTGCGATCGAAGGCAGTGTGATCGGGGTAACCCTGAGCGGCCACCTCGGCGATGCCGGCGATGCCTGGAACGTCGCAGCTCGAGTGATAGACGAACACCTGATCGCCGGCGCGCATCTGATCGCGCAACATGTTTCGCGCCTGGTAGTTGCGCACGCCGTCCCATGCGGTTTTCTGGCCCGCGGAGGCTGCAAGATCGTCGATCGAGAAGCTTGCCGGCTCCGTTTTCATCAACCAATGCTGCATCGGATCACTCCCTGCTGGGTCACTACGGCGTCGAGGCGCACGTCATGCGGCGCGGCGGCGATCGACGGCAGCTGCTGAAACGCATAGGCGAGGCCGATGAGGCGCGGTCCGCGCCACGCGGTGCGCGTGCGCCGCCACGCGAGGGCGCGATCGTAGAACCCCGCGCCCATGCCGAGCCGCATGCCGCGCGTGTCGAAGGCGACGAGCGGGACGAACACGATGTCGAACCAGCGCGAGCCTAGCGACTCACCCGCGTCCGGTTCGGAAATCCCGAAACGATTGCGCGTGAGCGTCGCGGTCTCGCGATGGAAGGACATGCGGTTCGCCCGATAGTCGTCGATCCGGGGCAGAAAGATCTCGCAGCCCCGCTCGCGCGCCAGTGACAGCAGCGGAGTGGTATCGAGCTCATCGTCGAGCGGCGAGTAGAGCGCGATCCGTCGCCCTGCGCGCAGCGGAAATGCGTGATCGACGTGCGATGCCACCTTCCGGGCCGCGGCGAGCCGCTCTTCCGGCGACACCGAGCGGCGGCGCTTGCGCAGAGAGGCTCGCAATTCGCGCCGCGCGGAGTTTACGGTCGGCACGTGTCCGATCCTGAAAGAGGCGCCACCCGCAGGTGCCGGTGCGAGTCGTTGCTCTCGAACCTGAGCAACAAGTGGGACGAGCTGCGGCAGGTAAGGCTTTCCGCTCGTAGCGGACCTGCACAATGCTGCCGGCAAGCCCTGATGTCCCTGGGTGTTTCAAATTAGGGTCCGAGGTAACCCGACCCACTATCGAACACCGCAGGCGGCTCGTCGGACTGTACACGAAGATGACCCAGACGACTAAGACGTCTTAGCCGGCTTAGACGTCTTAGACGTCTGGGTCGTCTGAGCCGTCTACAGCTCGAGTTGGTGAGTTTTTCCGAGCGAGCTTTCGACGCGTTCCCGCAGTGCGCGTACGCGCGCGCCGACGTCGCCGTCGACGAGCGTATCGCGGTCCTTCAGTTTCATGAGCTCGTGCGCGAGATTGAGCGCGACCATCACCGCGATACGGTCGAGTCCCACGACCTTGCCGCTGTCGCGGATCTCGCGCATGCGTGCGTTCAGGAATTCCGCCGAGTCGAGCAGCGCGGAGCGCTCCTCGTAGGGGCAGGCAATCGTGTATTCCTTCTCCAGGATGCGCACGCTGACGCGCGCCTGATCCTGAGGGCTCAAGCGCCGTGCTCCAGCGTCTTCAGGCGCCCGATCATTGCCTCCACGCGCGTGCGCACCTGCTCGCTGCGGTGCAGAAGCGAAGCGCGTTCGCTGGTCAGCGAATCGTGTCGCTGGCGCAGGGCGCGGTTCTCCTCCTTCAGCTGCTGGTTCACGGCGACGAGCTCGTCGACGCGCTTCTCGAGTCGCCTGAGCTCGAGATCGAGTTGGCTTCTTGTCGTGTCGTTCATGCGGAAAACTATAGAACTGCGCTCTTCGGCGGGTCAATCAGGGTGAGGCATAATGCGCGATATCGTGGCGAGTGCAAGTTACTCGGAAATCGAGCGTGCGCTGCATGATGCGCGCGCCATCACCGACGCCGCCGAGGCGCATGGGACCCTCGCAGGATCGCTTTGCGCCGCGCCAACTTACGGCTTCGAGGACTGGCTCCAGGAGATCCTCCCCGAGGGGCGGGCGCAGTCGGCCGCGACGGAGCCCCTGCAGGAGCTCTTCACCGAGACGAACGCGCAACTCGCGACCGACGAGCTGCAGTTTCAACCGCTCCTCCCCGAAGATGAAGAGCCTCTGGATGCGCGCGCGGCCGCGCTCGCTCAATGGTGTCAGGGGTTTCTCTACGGGCTTGGCTCGAGCCGCATCCACGATGCGAGCCGGTTGCCGGGCGATGTCGGCGAGATCGTGCGCGACCTCACCGAGATCACCCATGCGGGCGCCGATGGCAGCGAGAGCGCGGAAGCCGACGAATCGGCCTACACCGAGCTCGTCGAGTTCGTCCGCGTCGGTGTGCAGCTCATCTTCGAGGAGCTCGAGCCGTTTCGCGTGCAGCCGGAGCGCGATGCCGGCGAGCCGCTGCATTGAAGCCGAGGGTTACGCGCATTCCACGCGATGAGTTCGCGCGCCGCCGGCGCGAGCTGATGCGCATGGTCGGCCGCGACGCGATCGTCGTTCTGCCGGCGGCGCCCGTCAGGCATCGCAACAGCGACGTCGAGTATCCCTTCCGCCAGGACAGCGATTTCTACTATCTCACCGGGTTCAACGAACCCGAGTCGGTCGCGGTGCTCGTACCCGGGCGCAAGCAGGGCGAATACGTGCTTTTCGTGCGCGAACGAGACCCGGCGCGCGAGACCTGGGATGGCCGGCGAGCCGGTCCCGAGGGCGCCACGCGGGACTTCGGCGCGGATGATGCATTCCCGATCACCGACATCGACGAGATCCTGCCGGGGCTGCTCGAGAATCGCACGGCCGTGTACTACACGATGGGGGTGCACCAGGATTTCGATCACCGCGTCGTCGGCTGGGTGAACGGCCTGCGTACCCAGGCACGCAATGGACGACATCCGCCGCAGGAGTTCGTCGCGCTCGACCACGTGCTGCACGACATGCGGCTCTACAAGTCGCGATCCGAGCTCGATCTGATGCGCGAGGCGGCCCGCATCGGGGCGAATGCGCACCTGCGCGCCATGCGCTTCGCGAAGCCCGGACGCAACGAATTCGAGGTCATGGCGGAGATCGTCCACGAGTTCCGCCGCCACAACGCCGACACCTCCTACCATCCGATCGTCGGCGGCGGCCCGAACGCCTGCATCCTGCATTACCGCGAAAACGATCAGGTGCTGAAGGACGGAGAGCTGCTGCTCATCGACGCCGGCTGCGAATACGAGTCCTACGCGTCCGATATCACGCGCACGTTCCCCGTGAACGGCCGTTTCACGCCGGAGCAGCGCTCCGTGTACGACGTCGTGCTCGCGGCGAATCGCGCCGCCATATCGAAAGTGCGTCCGGGAAACCACTGGAACGACCCGCATGACGCTGCAGTGCACACAATCACGCAGGGCCTCGTACGGCTCGGCCTCATGAAGGGCCGCGTGTCGACACTGGTGCGCGAGGGCGCGTACAAGAAATTCTTCATGCACCGCACGGGCCACTGGCTCGGCATGGACGTCCACGACGTCGGCGACTACAAGGTCGGCGACGAGTGGCGCGTGCTCGAGCCGGGCATGGCGCTCACGATCGAACCCGGCATCTACATCCCGGGCAGCACGCGCGGCGTTCCAGCCCGCTTCCGCAGCATCGGCATACGCATCGAAGACGACGTGGTCGTCACGCGCGACGGCTGCGAGGTCCTCACCCAACGTGTCCCGAAGGAGCCGCGCGAGATCGAAGCCGTGATGGCCGCCTGATGGATGTCGACGTCGTCATCGTAGGTGGCGGAATGGTCGGCGCGAGCCTCGCGCTTGCCCTCGATGCGACTCCCCTCGAGACCGTCCTCATCGAAAGCATCGCGCACGACGCCGCGGCGCAGCCGAGCTTCGATGAGCGCACCACCGCCCTCGGCAACGGCAGCCGGCGGATCTTCGAGGCGCTCGGCGCCTGGCCGCGCATCGCGACCGAGTCCGCGTCCATTCGCGCGATCCACGTCTCCGACGCAGGGCGGTTCGGCTTCAGCCGCTTGCGCGCCGAGGAGCAGGGCGTTGCCGCGTTCGGCTTCGTCGTGCCGAACCGCGTCATCGGTGCGGCACTGTGGGAGCGCCTCGCGCAGGCGAAGAACGTCCAGCTGCGCGTACCGGCAAAGCCATCCTGCGTCTGCATCGAGGCGAGCGGCGCAGAGGTCGCACTCGAATCGGAGCGCATCCGCGCCCGACTCGTCGTTGCAGCCGACGGGGCGCGCTCGATGGTGCGCGAAGCCGCCGGCATCACGGCACAGGTCGAGGATTACGATCAGGTGGCGATCGTCGCGAACCTCGTGGCGGATCGGCCGCACGATGCCACGGCCTACGAGCGTTTCACGCCGACCGGCCCGCTCGCCCTCCTCCCGGTGCACGATGGAAGCTTCACCGTCGTGTGGATTCTGCGTCCCGACGTCGCCGCGCGCACCCTGAACCTCGCCGATGGCGCGTTTCTCGCGGAGCTTCAATCGCGCTTCGGTTGGCGCGCAGGACGCTTTGTGCGCGCCGGTCAACGCGCCTCGTATCCGCTCCGGCTCACCCGCGCCGACGCCGTGGTCGCGACGCGCACCGTGCTCATCGGCAACGCCGCGCAATCGCTGCATCCCGTCGCCGGGCAGGGGTTCAACCTCGGCCTGCGCGATGCGGCGATGCTGGCCGAAGTGCTGGCGGACGCGGACGGCGATCCGGGCTCACCGGAGCTGCTCGCCCGTTTCGCGCAATGGCGCGCGGCCGATCGGCGCGGCGTCGTCGGATTCACGGATCGCCTCGTCAAGCTGTTCGGCGACACTCGCCCGGGCGTCGCCGTGGTGCGCAACCTTGGGCTGCTGCTCTTCGATCTTGCTCCGCCCGCGAAGAGCGCACTCGCGCGCGTGAGCGTAGGTTTCGCCGGTCCGACCCCGCGCCTCGCACGCGGACTTGCGCTCACGGGTGCATAGCGCATGGCCGCGACCCAGTCCGTCGATGTACTCGTGGTCGGCGGTGGCCCCGTGGGCGGCTGCGCGGCGGCGCTGCTGTCGAGCCCCGCAGCCGGCGCGATCACCGCGCCCCGCGTCGTGTTGCTCGAGCCGCAGCGGCCGTCGTGGCCGGAGCGGGACGCCGAGCCCGACCTGCGCGTCTCGGCGTTCTCGCGCGCGAGCGAGCGCATTCTGCGAACGGCCGGCGCGTGGCAGGCGATCGCCGCGCACCGGGTCAGCCCTTATGAGCGAATGCACGTGTGGCATGCAGACGAGGCGCCGAGGAGCGCGGGCGCGCTCACGTTCGATGCCGCCGAGGTCGGTGAGCCGAACCTCGGGTACATCATCGAAAACCGGGTCGTGCAAGCGGCGCTGCTCGCTGCGTTCGAAGAGCGCGGCGGTTATGTCGCCGCCGGAGCGCTCGTGTCGATCGAGATCGGACGCGAGCGGGCTCGCGTCGTGACGAGCTGCGGCGTCTTCGATGCGCGCCTCGTGGTGGGTGCGGACGGCGCGAAGTCGAGCGTGCGCGAGGCCGCCGGTATTCACGCTCAAACCGTGGACTATCGGCAACGCGCGCTCGTGGCCGTGGTCGCGACCGAGCGGCCGCACGAGCGCACCGCGTGGCAGCGCTTCCTGCCGAGCGGCACGCTCGCATTCCTGCCGCTCGCGGACGGCACGAGCTCGATCGTGTGGTCTACCGACGACGACGAGGTCTCGAAACTTCTCGCGGCCGATGAACAGTCGTTCTCGCGTGCGCTCGATGCCGCATCCGACGGTGTGCTCGGCCGTACGCAGGTGCGCTCGCAGCGCCAGGCCTTTCCGCTCCAGCGCCTGTCCGCAGAAAGCTACGTCACCGAGCGAGTCGCGCTGATCGGTGATGCGGCCCACGTCGTGCATCCGCTTGCGGGACAGGGCGTCAACCTCGGATTGCTCGATGCAGCGGCGCTATCCGAGTCGATCCTCGCGGCGGCTTCGGAGCGAGAAGACCCAGGTGCACTGCGCGTGTTGCGCCGCTACGAGCGCTGGCGCCGCAGCGAGAACGAGCTCATGAGTGCCGCGATCGACGCCTTCAACCGGTTCCTCGCGCACGGCGCCGGCCCGCTTGCGCGACTCGCACAGCGGGGGCTTGGACTGGTGAATCGAAGCCAGGAGCTCAAGGCCGTGTTCATCCGGCGTGCGCTGGGCCTGACCGGCGAGCTTCCCGCTGCCGCCAGGAGGGCTGAAGGCTGAGGGCCGGACCAGCCTCCTCACACGAGCGGCAGCGCATCGATCTTCGCCGCGCAGATGAAATCGTTCTCCGAGAGCCCCTTGATCGAGTGCGTCGAGAAGACGGCGCGGCAGTAGTTGTAGCCGACCTCGAGGTCGGGGTGGTGGTCTTCGAGATTCGCGACGTGGGCGAGCGCGTTCACGAAGCTCATCGTGCGGTAGAAATCCTTGAACCGGAACTCGCGCTTGATCGAGGCGGCGTCGGCAGCGAGCTGCCAGCCGCGGGCCAGCTGCGACAACAGCTTTTCGGCCTCCGCGCGCGACAGCGGTGGTGTGCCGCCTTCGCACGGCTTGCAGTGCTTTTCGGTGAGCGCGCTCATGCCGCATCCTTCCGCGCGAACTTGCGCGCGATGTACTGCTCGACGAGTGCCTGAAACTCTTCCGCGATGCGTTCGCCCTTCAGCGTCACCGTCTTCTCGCCATCCTCGTAAACGGGTGCCACGGGCCGCTCGCCGGTGCCGGGCAGGCTGATGCCGATGTTCGCGTGCTTGCTCTCGCCAGGGCCGTTCACGACGCAGCCCATGACGGCGACGGTCATGTCTTCGACGCCCGCGTAGTGCTTGCGCCACTCCGGCATGCGATGGCGGATGTGCGACTGAATCTCCTGCGCGAGCTCCTGGAAGAACGTGCTGGTCGTGCGCCCGCACCCGGGACAGGCGACGACCATTGGCGTAAACGCGCGCAATCCCATCGTCTGCAGGATCTCCTGCGCCACGATGACTTCCTGGGTGCGATCCCCGCCGGGCTCCGGAGTGAGCGACACGCGAATCGTGTCGCCGATGCCTTCCTGCAGCAGCACCGACATGCCGGCGGTCGAAGCGACGATGCCCTTCGAGCCCATGCCGGCTTCGGTTAGGCCGAGATGCAACGGGTAGTCGCAGCGCGCCGCGAGATCGCGATAGATCGCGATGAGGTCCTGCACGCCGCTGACCTTGGCCGAGATCACGATCCGATCGTGCGGCAAGCCGAGCTCCTCGGCGCGCCTGGCGCTCCCGAGCGCGGACAGTACGACGGCATTGCGCATGACGCCCTGCGCATCGAGCGGATCGCTGCGCGTGGAGTTCTCGTCCATCAGGCGCGTGAGCAGGTCCTGATCGAGGCTGCCCCAGTTCACGCCGATGCGCACCGGCTTGCCGTAGCGGCATGCGATTTCGATCATCTCCGCGAACTGCGGGTCGCGCTTGCTGCCACGGCCGACGTTGCCGGGGTTGATGCGGTACTTCGCGAGCGCCTCGGCGCAGGCCGGATGCTCGCGCAGCAGTTTATGGCCGTTGAAATGGAAGTCACCGACCAGCGGCACCGAAACGCCGAGCTGCCCGAGTCGGTCACGGATCGGTGCGACCGCGGCGGCGGCTTCGCTCGAGTTGACGGTCACGCGCACGAGCTCGGAGCCCGCGCCGGCGAGCGCCTTGACCTGCTGTGCCGTGCCTTCGACGTCTGCGGTATCTGTATTGGTCATCGACTGCACGACGATCGGCAGGCTGCCACCCACCGTGACGGAGCCGATGCGAACGGGGACTGAGCGACGGCGCTGTACGGGCATTGCAAGGAGTGCTCGGTAGAGCGTGGAATTGTACCGTGCCACTCATCTGGAAGCTCAGCGGCGCCTTCCTCTGCATCTGCGCGCTGGCACTCATCTCCTGGCCGGGCCGCGCCGCGCAGGTCATCGACGATCCGCGGGTTCAGCGCGCCGTCGAAACCGCGCGGGCCCGCTATCTCGCCGAGCAGTCCTTCGACCGCGTGGATATCGCAGTGCTCCTCGAGGCGCGCGACGGGAGCTGGCAGCGTGGCTCGGTGAACGGCGAGACGCTCTCCTATCCGGCGAGCTGCATGAAGCTCGCGGTGCTCGTGGGGGCCGTGCACTGGTGCGCGCGGCAGGGGCGCGCGCCAGACTGCCTCGACGCCGACGTGCGGCCGATGATCGAGATCTCCGACGACGGGGCCACGGGTCGGGTGATCGATGTGATCACCGGCGCGCCGAATATCGACCCGCCTGACGCATCCGGTTATGAGGCCTGGCTCGAGCGCCGGATGTACGTGGAGCGTCTGCTCGACCAGCAGCATCTGCTCGGTTCGCAACGCGTGCTCACGAAGACCTATCCGTCGAACTCCGGCGACATGCCATCCGGGTTCGAGAAACGCGCGTGGCTATCGCTCGGCCGCAACGCGATGGCGCCGGATCCGGCGGCGCGGCTCATGCTCGGCATCGTCTCGGGCGAGATCGAGCCGCAGGCACGCGAGTACATGCGTGGCCTCCTGCGCCGAGATCGCTTCACGCCCTATTCGGTCTTCGGGCCAGGGCTGCCGCCGGGAACGATCTTCGAGAGCAAGATCGGCAACGCCTTCGACGTGCTCGCGGAAATCGCGCACGTCGAGCTGCCGAATGGACGACGGCTCATCATCGCGGCGTTCACGAACGGCTGGGACCAGCGCGAGCCGCGGCCTTACGACATTGCGCGCCTCGGTCCGCTCGCCGCGTACCTGATCCGCGAGCTGGGGCTCGCTCGTGGCTTGCCGTGGCAGCGAGAGCTCGCGGCGCGCCGCGACTCGTCAGGCTCATGGCGCTGGCGGACCCGCCTGCGGAACGATGGTCGATACGAGCTGCGCGTGCGTTACCCACAACAAGAGGGCGCGACCGCGCGCGCGGTGTACGAGATCGAGCACGCTGAAGGAAAAGCGCGCGTCGAGATCGATCAGCGCTACTGGAGCGACCGGTGGATCAAGCTGGGCGACTTCGTGCCGGCTCGCGGACGGCTCGATGTGACGCTGACCGCTGCGGCCCCCGGCGTGCTCGCAGCTGGCGAGCTATCCATCTCCCGGTGGCCTAAGGAAGTCGGGTCGACTGCCAGGCGATGAGTTGCCAACGCCCATCTCGGCGCGCGTACACGTCGGTAAAGGCGATGCGCAGGCTGCGCGGCTGGCCGCCCAGAACGCCGTCGATCAGGACCGATCCGTTGATCACGACCGCATCGCCCACGGTCCGCGGGCTCAGCTCGAGCACCTCGATAGCGCGATACCGAATGCGTCCGGAGCGGATCGTCTCGAGAAACTCCGGTTTTGTTTCACACTGACCGTCGGAGTGGCAGTAGACGAGGTCAGCCCCGAGCATGGGCTCGAGCGCCTCGAGGTCCTGATGAGTCATCGCCGCAAATCGCGCTCGTTCCAGGGTCACGATGTCGGTCGCCGGCGGCGGGGCGGATACGCACGCAGCGCACCACACGAGGCTGAACGCGGCCAGAAGTCTCATGCTCAGGATCATACGGGAGCGGAACTGCGTTCTTCCCGTAGCCTCGCGGGCCCTTTATCATCCGCCGGCTCGCCGCAACGACCTGTCCGGAGAGAGTCCCGTCAAAGCTGCACTGCTTCGTCGGGGCCGCCGAAGGCGCAAGCCCGCCCGGAATCGCTCAGGCACACGTACGGCAGGGGGAGAGATCGCGCGATCTCGGGGCGAGCTCTGGAGAGCGGTGAATCGTTGGGTTCACCCACCGAAGGGGTGCGGCGCCAGGCGCCTGATCTCTCAGGTAAGAGGACAGATGGGCGGAAGCTGAGGGCTGAAGGGCCTTCAGCCCTCAGCCCTCTTCAGCCTCCGGAGACACGATTGGCCCGCCGCACACCTCTCTACGACCTTCACTCCGCGCTCGGCGCCCGAATGGTCGACTTCGGCGGCTGGGACATGCCGGTGCACTACGGCTCCCAGATCGAAGAGCACCACGCCGTGCGCCGCAACGCCGGCGTGTTCGACGTCTCGCACATGTGCGTCGTGGACCTGAAAGGTCCGCGCGTGCGCCCGTTCCTGCAGCGGCTCGTCGCGAACGACGTGGGCAAGCTCCGCGCCGCCGGCAAGGCGCTCTACACCTGCATGCTGAACGAGTCGGGCGGGGTCATCGACGATCTCATCGTCTACTTCCTCGACGAGTCGTGGTTCCGCGTCGTCGTGAACGCCGGCACGCGCGACAAGGACCTCGCGTGGATCCGCAAGCACGCGGAAGAGCTCGGCATCGAGGTGACCGAGCGCGCCGATCTCGCCATGCTCGCGATTCAAGGTCCGGCCGCGCGCGAAACCGTCGCCAAGCTGCTCCAGCCCGAGACCGCGAAGGTCGCGCTAGCGCTCGAGGCTTTTTTCGGCCGCGAGCTCGATGGCTGGTTCGTCGCGCGCACCGGCTATACCGGCGAGGACGGCTTCGAAGTGATGATGCCGGCAGGCGATGCCGGGAGGGTGTGGCGGCAACTGAACGCGCTCGGCGTTGCGTCATGCGGTCTCGGCGCGCGCGATACGCTGCGGCTCGAGGCTGGCATGAATCTCTACGGCAACGACATGGACGAGAGCACGCATCCGCTCGAGTCCGGCCTCGCCTGGACGGTGGCGCTCGAGCCGCGCGACCGCGACTTCATCGGTCGGCGCGCGCTCGAAGCGGCGAAGGCGAAGGGTGTCGGACGCAAGCTCGTCGGGCTCGTGCTGGAGGATCGCGGCGTGCTCCGCAGCCATCAGAAAGTGGTCGCGCCAGGGGTCGGCGAAGGCGAGATGACGAGCGGCACGTTCTCCCCGACGCTCGAGCGTTCGATCGGGCTCGCACGCGTGCCGAGCGGCGCGGCCAGCCAGGTACAGGTTGATATCCGCGGCAAGCTGCTGAACGCGCGCGTGGTGAAGCCGCCGTTCGTGCGGCACGGCAAAGCGCTTGTTTGAGATCTATCAAGAGTCAAGAGGGTGACATGAGCAACGTTCCGGCCGATCTTAAGTACACGAAAACACACGAATGGGTCAGGACTCTGCCGGACGGCACGGTCGAGATCGGCATTACGGATCACGCGCAGCACGCGCTCGGGGATCTCGTCTTCGTCGAGGTGCCGGAGAGCGGTCGCGAAGTCGGCGCGGGCGAGCCCTGCGCAGTCGTCGAATCCGTGAAGGCGGCCTCGGATGTGTATAGCCCGATCGCGGGAGGCATCACTGCCGGCAACGGCGAGCTCAAGATCGCGCCCGAGCTCGTCAATCAGGATCCATATGGCTCGGGCTGGCTCATGCGCCTGAAGCCCGCCGATGCGCGCGCCGTCGGTCAGCTCATGGTCGCGCCGGACTACGAAGCGATGCTGAAGGCGCAGGGTGGCTGATGGCGTTCATCCCGCATACCGCGAAAGACGTCGACGAGATGCTGCGGGCCATCGGCGCGCAGAGCATCGAGCAGCTTTTCGAAGAGATCCCCGCTTCGTTGCGTACGCGCGCGCTGGCCGGCATCCCCGATGCGCTCAACGAGATGCAGATCGGCCGGCTCATGAACGAGCGCGCGAAGCTCGACGGGCGGCCACTGTGCTTCATCGGCGCGGGTGCGTACGAGCACCACATTCCTGCGGCGGTGTGGGCGATCACGACGCGCGGGGAGTTCTACAGCGCCTACACGCCGTATCAGGCGGAGGCGAGCCAGGGCACGCTGCAGCTCATCTACGAATACCAGACGATGATCGCGAGCCTCACCGCCATGGAGGTCTCGAACGCATCCCTTTATGACGGCGCCTCCGCCGTCGCCGAGGCCTCGCTCATGGCGGTGCGCGCGAACCGCAAGTCGAAGTCGCAGCGCATCCTCTTACCGGCGACGATGCACCCCCACTACCGTAAGGTCGCGGCAGCAACCGCGGGCAACCAGGGACTGCGGTTCGAAGAGCTGCCGTACTGCACGCAGGAAGGGCGCGTGCTCGTCGAGTCGCTCGCGAAGTACGACGGCCAGGACGTGACCGCGCTCGTCATCCAGCAGCCGAACTTCTTCGGCGTGCTCGAAGACGTCGATGCCCTGACCGTGTGGGCGCGCCAGCGCGGTATCTTCGTCATCGCGGTGGCCAACCCGATCTCGCTTGCGATGCTGAAGCCTCCGGGCGAGTGGGGTGGCATGGGCGTCGATGTCTGCGTCGGCGACGGTCAGCCGCTCGGTGTGCCGCTGTCCTCGGGCGGGCCGTACTTCGGATTCATGACGACCCGCATGGAACACGTGCGGCAGATGCCCGGCCGCATCGTCGGGCGCACGGTCGATCTCAACGGGCAGGACGGCTACACGCTCACGCTGCAGGCGCGCGAGCAGCACATCCGCCGCGGCAAGGCGACCTCGAACATCTGCACCAATCAGGGTCTGCTGATGACCGCGGCGACGGTCTACATGGCGCTCATGGGGCCGCAGGGCCTCGCGCGCGTCGCTCACAGCGCGCATGCGCGGACGCGCGAGCTCGTGGCCGCGCTCACGCGCGTGAAGGGCGTGCGCGTGGCGTTCGACAGCCCGCGCTTCCACGAGGCCGTGCTGCTGCTCGATCGGCCGGCGGCCCCGGTGCTGAAGGCGCTCGCGCAGCGCGGCATTCTCGGCGGACTCGACCTCGGCGAGCACTACTCCGAGCTCGGGAACGCGCTGCTCGTGTGCGCCACCGAGACGAAGACCGATGCCGATATCGAGGCGTATGCGACTGCGCTCGCCGAGGCGATGAAGGCCGCGCGCGCGGCCTGAAGGATTCAAGGATCCGGCGATGGACACCCGCAGAGAGAAGCTGATCTTCGAGCAATCGCGCCCGGGGCGCGGCGCGACGGATCAATGGCCGGACGGCGTGCCGCCCGCACTCGACATCCCCGCGGCGCTCAAGCGCAGGACACCGCCGCTGCTGCCCGAAGTGGGCGAGCTCGAGACCGTGCGCCATTTCACGCGCCTCTCGCAGCTCAATTTTTCCATCGACACGCACTTCTATCCGCTCGGCTCGTGCACGATGAAATACAACCCGAAGGCGTGTAACAGTCTCGCGATGCTGCCCGAGTTCCTCGCGCGCCATCCGCTCGCGCCCGAATCGCACGGGCAGGGCTTCCTCGCCTGCATGCACGAGCTGCAGGAGATGCTGAAGGAAGTTACCGGCATGCAGGGCGTATCGCTCAATCCGATGGCGGGCGCACACGGCGAGTTCGCCGGCGTTGCGATGATCCGCGCCTATCACCGAGCGCGCGGCGATCTCGCGCGCAACGAGATCATCGTGCCCGAGGCCGCACACGGCACGAACCCGGCCACCGCCACGATGTGCGGTTGCATCGTGCGCGAGATTCCGGTGAACGCCGAAGGTGACGTCGACATCCAGGCGCTGAAGGCCGCAGTCGGTCCAAATACCGCCGGGATCATGCTGACGAACCCTTCCACGCTCGGCGTGTTCGAGCGCCGTATCGAAGAGGTCGCGCGCATCGTGCACACGGCCGGTGGGCTCCTCTACTACGACGGCGCCAACCTCAACGCGATCCTCGGCAAGGTGCGCCCGGGTGACATGGGCTTCGACGTCATCCACATGAACCTGCACAAGACCTTCTCGACGCCCCACGGCGGCGGCGGGCCCGGTGCGGGTGCCGTGGGGGTGAGCACGCGGCTACTGCCGTTCCTGCCGATCCCGATCGTGGGCAGGGAAGGGGATCGCTATCGCTGGCTCGCGGAGAAGGACCTGCCGCAGTCGATCGGCCGGCTCTCGGCGTTCATGGGCAACGCAGGCGTACTGCTGCGCGCGTATATCTACATGCGCATGCTCGGCCGCGACGGAATGAGCCACGTCGGCGAATACGCGACGCTGAACGCGAACTATCTGCTCGCGCGCCTTCGCGAGAAGGGCTTCGATGCGGCGTACCCGACGCGCCGGGCGAGCCACGAATTCATCATCACGCTCAGGAAGCAGGCCCGCGAGCTGAACGTCACCGCGATGGACGTCGCGAAGCGCCTGCTCGACTACGGTTTCCACGCGCCGACCACGTACTTTCCGCTCCTGGTACCAGAATGCCTCCTCATCGAGCCCACCGAGACCGAGAGCAAGGAGGTGCTCGATGCGTTCATCGATGCCATGGCGCAGATCCTGAAAGAGGCGCAGACCGAGCCCGAGCGCGTGAAGGGTGCCCCGTACACGATGCCGGTGCGCAGGCTCGATGACGTGCGCGCCGCGAAACAACTGGACCTCAGATGGAAGCCGAAGAGCGCGTCGTAATCGTAGCGGCGACCGAACGCTACAAACCGCGAGGCCTCAAGCGGGTCCTCCTCGCATGCGGCGCCACCGGACGCGGCCTGGCCGGCGCTTTCCGCGATGAGGCTGCATTCCGCCAGGAGCTCATCCTCGCGGCGCTCGTCGTACCCTTGGGCCTGTGGTTGGGCCACACCGGTGTCGAACGTGCCCTGCTCGTCGCGCCCATGCTTCTCATTCTGGTTGTGGAGCTGGTGAACAGCGCCATCGAAGCGACGGTCGATCGCATCGGATTCGAGCGCCACACGCTCGCCGGCCTTGCGAAGGACATCGGATCTGCGGCGGTGTTCATGTCCTTCGTACTGCTCGGCGCCGTATGGCTTCTGGTGCTCTTAGGGCGGTGATGGCAAGACGCCCTTGAAGGCGCCACGCGGCTCAGCGCTCGTGCGCGAGTTGCCCGCCGACATACGTCCTCGCAACCACGCGCTCGTCGCCCAGCGTCATCAGCAGGTGGAGCTTCTCTGCGAGTGTTGCCGCGCTCGCCGTGCGTCGCGCCAGGAGCGGCGTTGCCGCGGGATCGAGGACGACAAAATCCGCTTCGTTACCGCTTCCGAAACTGCCGATGAGGTCCTCGAGATCCAATGCGCGCGCAGCGCCCAGGGTAGCGAGATAGAAAGCGCGCAGCGGCGAGAGGACTTCGCGACGGAGCTGGGCGACCTTGTACGCCTCGTCCATCACTCGCAGCAGGGAAAAGCTGGTCCCGCCGCCGACGTCGGTGCCGAGCGCCGTCAGCACACCCGCTTCGGTGGCGCGGCGCAGATCGAACAATCCGCTGCCCATGGCGAGGTTGCACGTCGGACAGTGCACGACCGCGGCCCGTGCCTCGCCGATGCGCCTGAACTGCCCTTCGTCGAGCCAGATCGCGTGCGCGAGCACCGACCGCCGGCGCAGAAGTCCGTAGTGGTCGTAGACATCGAGGTAGTTTCGTCGCTCGGGAAACAGCCGCCGGACCCACTCGACTTCTTCCTCGTTCTCCGAGAGGTGGGTGTGTACGAACGCGTCCGGGTGCTCTTCGGCCAACCGGCCAGCTGCCGCTAGCTGTTCGGGGGTGGACGTCGGCGCAAAGCGTGGCGTGATGGCGTACTGCAGGCGCCCCTTCCCGTGCCATTTTTTGATGAGCGCCTTCGATTCGGCGTAGCCCGATTCCGCGGTGTCCCGCAGATCCTCCGGGCAATTGCGGTCCATCATCACTTTGCCCGCGATGAGCCGCATGCCGCGCCGCTGCGCCGACGCGAAGATCGCGTCCACCGAGGCCGCGTGCACACTCCCTATCACGAGCGCGGTGGTGGTGCCGTTTCGCAGCAGTTCCTGCACGAAGAACTCGGCAACCTCCTGCGCGTGCCCGCTATCCGCAAAAGCGCGCTCCGCCGGGAACGTATAGCGTTCCAGCCATTCGAGCAGGCGCCGGCCGTGCGAGCCGATGATGTCGGTCTGCACGAAGTGGATATGGGCGTCGATGAAGCCGGGCAGCACGAGCATCCCGGTGAGATCCTCCACCGGTGTGCCCGGCGCGAGCGCGGTGAGCAGCGCTGATGCGCTGCCGACGTCGCTAACGTGCCCGTCCTCCACCACGAGCACGCCATCCTCGTGGTATTCGAACGCGGCGGTCTCGTCGTGCGCGCGCCGCGCGGGATCGTCCACGAAATGCAGGATCGATCCGCGCACCGCGTGCCGGCGCGAGCGGCTGGGCAAGCGTGGGCTCATTCGTGGAGAGGATATTCATCACGGCCGGCGTTGCATTGCAAGACGCCCTCTGGCTTGCCGCCACCATCCACCGGCCCTCAGGGATTGCCGCACACTTTGAAGACCCAGGCCGATAGCCGTTCGCCGACCGGCCGCATATCGCCTATCACTTTCTCATCGAGTGCGGAGGTGTCGGGTTCGATGAGGCGACCCTCGACGATATTGGGTGGGATCGCGCGTATGCCATCCAGCCACGTCTGGGCGGACTGGCCCATGCGAGCGATGTCCTGCCTGACTTCAGCCGGTGCCGACACCTGGTCCGCCAGGCGGCCCAGATGGTCCTCCCCGTACTCGAGCCAGCTGGTGTTCACGCGCGCGCGACGGCTGGTCATGGAGGTCAGCGCCAGGATCGACCCTCTCGCCTCGCCGCAGAAGAGCATCACGTCGAAGTCCGCGGCCTTCTCTTCGCCATCGGCACTGCCGGCCTCACCGCAGGCGGCGAGCAACGATCCGAGCGCGATCATCGTGAGGACGCTACGCATGTTGAACATGGAAATTCTCCTTCGGTGAGATCAAACAGCGGCAGCTGTCGAATCCGGCCATCG